>JAHEJC010000052.1 GCA_024639065.1 Lewinellaceae bacterium
CCAATTCACATCACATTTATTCCCATTTTCCTGAGGTCTTATATAAGGTACATATTGCTCTTCAATCGTACTTTTATATATGCCCACCAAAGCAGCACTTTTACGATCCGGGTAATTTTCTAACGGTCCTCTTCCATACCAGGAGATGTTCCGCATAATTGTGGGTAGTTCTATCTGAACGCCTACTTTGGGTAAAGGATTATGCGTAAAATAGTTTTTAAATCCAAAAACAATTCCACCGATCGAAGCAAGCATTAATAAGCCAGGGAATATGCTTGAGATGACAGCTAGCCATCTTCGCCTTACCTTTTTCCAAATCCATATCAATAGACCAAGGAAGAAGGCCAGACCAATAAGTCCTCCAATGAAAGCGGTCTTGCCCATTCCGTCCAATTGGTTTTGGTGTTTTATTTTTTCATTCACTTTTATATACCCATTACCAAAGACGATATACTCCGTTTCATATGGAAAGGAGATTTTATCGTTCCAGATTTTTCCGGCAACTTTAATACTGATTTCTTTTCCGGAAATTTCGTTAATGGTGTATTTGCTGACCTCGTTCTTAAGTTTGTCTAATTGTGCTTCTCGCCAGAACTTACCCTGTGAAGTGGACATGGGATTAAATGATGCTCCACGATCATTGTCGGTAGGTGCCCGCCATACATTTATTTTTGGACCTTGATTAAAAAGTACTTTACCGAAAGCCTGGTATTGTTCCAACAGTCCTTTGGATTTATTAAAAAGTACTTTGAAATTTTCATTTTGAAAAGTGTAGGCAGTATCTATTGTAGTCTTTTCAATAGCTACGCTATTTTGAAAACTTTCAGGCTCATCATAGTGGGCAGCAGCGATAAGAAATTGTGCTTTGGCCAAAGTATGACCAGCCTCCGCCCACAATTGGGTTTCTTTCAAATTGATTAAAATAGTCAGGTGATAATCCTTATTTTCTTGAAAGGTGATATTCAGCACGGGCAGATTTATTTGCATTGAATCGCCTGGCAATAACGATTTAATCGCTACAGTGCCCTGAGCTATTTCATTTCCCGATTCTGTAAGCCTCCACACAATTTCTCCAAAATCCAAGTTTCGAAAAAAATACCGGTTAATAATTTGATATTGACCGGCAACCGGATCAATTGCATTGATTTTGACAAACTGCTGTGCTTTTTTTACTTCTTCCAATGCAGGCTTGGGGCGACGATCAGGAAAAATTAAACCGTTGATGCAGAAATTTCCGTCACCAATGGTATCTCCAAAGTCTCCGCCGTAGGCAAAGAATTCATTCCCTTGTTCATCTTTTTTAATCAATCCTTGGTCTACCCAATCCCAAATAAAACCACCCTGCATGTTTGGATATTTTTCAAACGCGTCCCAAAAATCCTGAAAATGCCCGGTACTATTACCCTGAGCATGTGCATACTCGCAAATGATAAATGGACGACCGGAATCGGCCTGGGCCAGCTCAACCGCATCTTCTGGCATGGGGTACATAGTAGAGCCTATTTCCTGGAGGGCCGGCTTTCCCATATGCTGCATCATTTTCATCCCGCCCTTGATTTTAGCCACCACATTACCCTCCATAATTTCTTTTACTCCCACACCGATATCCTTACCTTCATAATGAATGGGTCGCTTGGCATGATCCAAAGATTTGATGGCTGCGCTCATAGCATCCAAATTTTCTCCATAGCCTGCTTCATTACCCAAGGACCAGATTACCACTGATGCGAAGTTCTTATCTCGTTCAGCCATAGCTACCCCCCTGGCAAGAATTGCTTCTTTCCACTCTGGGTATTTGACCGGGCTGCGATTGTAATTCATCCATAAATCATGACATTCTAAATTGGCTTCGTCCATGACATATATTCCATATTGATCACAGAGCGCATACCATCGGGGATCATTCGGATAATGAGCGGTACGTACTGCATTGAAATTATGTTGTTTCATCAATTCAATGTCCTGGATCATGGTAGCTTCTGAAATCACCCTTCCGGTAAATGGATCAAATTCGTGCCGGTTGACGCCTTTAAACAAGATGGCCTCTCCATTGATCAGCACTTGGCTATTTTCAATACTAACCTCCCGGAAACCCACTTTATGACTTATGCTTTCAGTAGATCCATCGGTGGCGGTCAGGTTTATCACCAGCGTATATAAAAAAGGCATTTCAGACGACCATTTTTGAGGATTTGATATTACCTTGGATATTTTCAGATCAGGCTGATTAAAAGACTGGGTCTCTTGAAATACGGTCATACGATCTGGATCCAACAACAGCATTTGCACATTACCATCCAAATGTGCTCCGGTATTATCTAAATGTACATCAAGTTGAAACGTGGCATCCTGATAGTCATCGTCGAAATCGGTAAGCACTTGGAAGTTTTGGATACTTGTTTCAGGTCTCCGGAGCAAATAGACGGATCGATAGATCCCACTTAATCTCCAAAAATCCTGGTTTTCCAAATAGCTGCCATCCGACCATCGCATGACTTTCACGGCTAATATGTTCTGAGATGATTTTATATAAGAGGTTATATCAAATTCTGCGGTGGTCATACTTCCCTGGCTGTATCCCACTTGCTCCCCATTGACCCAGACGTAAAAAGCAGATTGCACTCCCTCAAAGGATAATATCACCCGGTCATCAGTCCAGGAATCACTTAAATCAAAAGTAGTCCTGTATAACCCCGTTTCATTACCCTCATGGGGTACTCGTGGTGGATTACTGACAAAGGGCATGGACACATTGGCGTATATAGGCATGCCGTAACCTTTCAGTTGCCAGTTGGAAGGGATCTCAATGTGACTCCAGTTGTCCAAATCGTAATCGGTTTCAAAAAAATCAACTGGTGTATGATCCGGATTGGTATAAAATTTAAAATCCCATGTACCATTTAATGATTGAAAACGATCAGATATTTCATGGTTAAACGACAAGGATGATGCCTGATCCTGGTAAGGAATAAAATGGGCTCGAGGTGCTAGTTTATTAATTGCAAAAATAGCAGGGTTTTCCCATTCCGGTGTACTTTCCTGACCTACTAACAGGCTGCTGAGCAAGAGAAAAATAATCGATGGTACTGATATAAATTTCATTTGAGTGTGAGTTTTATGAACATTTGGACGCACTTTCTCCTCCTTTTTTATACTTGACTATCGGACCGATCATACCTGCCATAAAGAATACCCATAAAGATAGTTGGTGAATTCAAATAACTTTTCAAATACGAAGCATGAGATTATCTATAGAGCAAAACTAGTAGAATAACCGGGAATCATGTATTTTTATATATTGGAGATATAGCCGAGTAAAACACGTTTCACAAATTTAGCACATCTATTGCTAATTTTTTTATGCCTCGAACCCGCAAACTTGCTGCAATTATGTTTACCGACATACAAGGATACACTGCCTTGATGCAACAGAGTGAGGCCCGGGCTGTAGAATTGAGAGATAAACACCGGCAAGTTTTTGAAGCAATAACTCAACAATACAAGGGCCAAATTATCAACTATTATGGCGATGGCACGCTAAGTATTTTTGACAGTGCCATCGAAGCAATCAATTGTGGCTATGAACTGCAGCTTCTATTCTTGGAAGAACCTAAGATCCCGGTTAGGATTGGAATTCATATGGGAGACATTATTGTCACGGACGATGATATTATAGGCGATAGCGTCAATATTGCATCCCGGATAGAAGCTTTGGCTACGGCTGGCAGTGTATTGTTTTCGGAAAAAGTCAAAGCAGAAATCCGTAATCAGGACCACTTACATTGGAAAGAAATTGGTTCTTTTCGATTTAAAAATGATGGCCGAGATCGCATAATTTTTGCTTTGGATATGCCTGGGCTAAATCTTCCGGAGCAGAATAGCCTTCAAAGAACCAGCAAGCCACCAATCGATTTGGAAGAGAAAAAAGCCTCAGATCGCAAGAAAAATGTTGGTTTTACTCCACGTACAGTAAAAGTGGTTCTTGGGATCGTCCTCTTGGCTGTGTTAGTAGTGGTTGGCTATCAGTTAATAAATTACCAGGAAAGAAAAGAATGGGCCCTGCAAGAGGCAATACCTCAAATTGAACAATTACGAGACGAAAAGAAATTCAAAGATGCGCATGATTTAGCCATGCAAGCCGCTCGATATCTAAAGAATGACTCCGGATTAGAAGCCCTCTGGTTATCTATTTCCTGGAAGCCCAATGTAGAATCAGATCCACCTGGGGCAAAAGTCTACCGAAAATCTTATGATCGAGATAATCAAAACTGGGTCTTCATAGGAACTACTCCGATAAACAACATCCGTACCTATATAGGCCCATCGATATGGAAATTTGAAAAAGAAGGATTTGAACCAGCCATTCGTCTTGTACCTTCCCAAACTGTACAACTTGACCGTTTAGGAAGTATCCCGAATGGTATGGTCAGAGTTGAATCTGGCATCACTGATTTGAGTATGATTATGGGATTTGATCTGGAATATACATCTCAAAAAATAAACAGCTTTCTGATCGATGAATACGAAGTAACCAATCAGGCCTTTAAAGAATTTGTCGATGATGGTGGATATTTAGATAAGACCTATTGGATCATTCCTTTTAAGAGAAACAATCAAGTCTTAAGTTTCGAAAAAGCCATCAAACTATTCACTGATAAGACTGGAAGACCAGGTCCTGCCGGTTGGGAACTAGGTGAATACCCTAAAGATCAGGACCGGTATCCGGTGACTGGAATCAGTTGGTTTGAAGCCGCCGCCTATGCAGCATATAAAGGAAAATCTCTGCCAACTTTATATCACTGGGATCTTGCGGCTAATATCAGAATAAGTAATTTGGTGATACCCGCCAGTAATATCCAAAGGGAATCCTTGGCCCAAGTCGGATCATTTCCAGGAATCACTTCCAGCGGAGTATACGATTTGGCCGGTAATGTCAAAGAGTGGTTATGGAATGGCAGCAAATTAAATCAAGGCCGGACAGTTATCGGTGGAGCCTGGAATGACCCAACCCATACGTTTAATGAAGCAGGCTCCATGGACCCATTTTCCCGATCAGCCACGGTTGGATTTCGTTGTATTCGATACCTAGAACCCAATGGAAACCAGGAGACTTTGGAAAGGAATGCCAATGAAGAAATTGAACTTTTCTCCCTAGGAAGTCCTGTAAGCGATGAAACCTTCCAATCATATTTGAGGCAATATACTTTTGATAAGACTCCATTAAATCATACCATCGAACTTATTCCGATGGAACAAACCGATCGTAAATGTGAAAAGATTGAATTTGATGCCGCCTATAGCAATGAGCGTATGTCAGCTTATTTATATATGCCTACTCATGTAGATCCACCTTATCAAACAGTTGTTTACTTCACCGGTACAGCAGCGATGTGGACGCCCCAATTTGATCCAAATAGAAATTATCAAACTCAATTCATTGATTTTATCTTGAAAAGTGGTCGTGCCTTTCTATTTCCTGTCCTTAAATCAACCTATGACCGCCAAGATGGATTACCCAATTCCAATCCCTCACCCAGTGTGAACTACAAGGACCATGTGATCATGTGGGTCAAGGATATCATCCGGTCCGTAGACTACCTGGAAACTCGTACGGATATTCAAATGGATAATCTTGGCTACTATGGACTGAGTTGGGGTGCACGTATAGGCCCAGTCTGCTTGGCTGTAGAGCCACGGTTAAAAGCGGCTGTCTTAGTATCCGGAGGTATTTCGATTTATGCACCCTTGGAAGAAGTAGCAGAATACACTTATCTGCCTAGAGTAAAGATTCCGGTATTGATGCTTAATGGCCTGCACGATTATTGTTGTTTTCCCGTGGAAGCTGCTCAAAAACCATTTTACAACCTATTGGGCACAGACGCCAAACACAAAAGACATGTCTTGTTTGAAAATGCCGGACATCTTCCTGCCAGAGCCGACTTGATCAATGAAACGTTTGATTGGTATGACCAGTATCTTGGAAAAGTCCAATAATCGTATTGCCTAATATCTTCGGATGGATGTATTGAACGAAACTGAATTTTATTCAATATCCCGGAACAATCTCCTTTTTCGTCTGGACAAATAATAATGGCCACCCCAGAAAATACTAATGATTAATAACAATGTGGAAATCATATTGAACCACAAAGGATTAAGAAAACTTCCTTCCATGTAAGGAGCAGTAGATTCCACCATGATTCCAAAAGCCAGTATTACTTGTGGAGCTCGGTCTTTCATCGGTGCTAGTTGACCCGAGATAAAACCACCAGCAAAAGCAGAAATAATGGAGCATAAACCTGCAATGACCAGCTGCCATACATGGGTTTTACCAATGACTATCCCACCAAAAGCAAGATCTTGACTGAGATATAAACCCAATGCCATCACCGCATAGCCGATTATTACGGCAAATATGGTTCCTCCAATTTTTAATAGGTTTTGTATCAAGGCGGTAAAATTATTGAATGATATTCCAAATTGAAATTAAGTTAATCATAAATTAGATAAAAAGATTGATTTTATAGGGCCCAAGAAGGTGCATGAAGTATCATCGCTTTTAAATGTTCAATTGATTAAGATTTGCCCTGTTCCATATCGTCTGGTGAAAAAGAATAAATAGTACAGGGAGAAAAAGGCTGTGGCCTCAATTTTATTTCATATTCAACTAAGGTTCAACTTAAATAATTACTCATTGAATTAGGTAATGAACATTCAAAAACAATAAAAGTCAGTAAATTGTGACCGATGCGCACCTGCTTAGGCAAGATAAAAAGATCATTAAATTTTTTAAGAAAGATCAGCAATAATGCGAGATGGAATCAATAATGTACGAATAGGATAATAATATACGTTGTTTATGCTATGAAAGTCAGTGCTACAACTACCATTATTGGCGGGGGAATTGCCTTCCTATTGGCTACAGCTTGTTGTTGGTTGCCCGTTCTGTTATTGTCTTTGGGAGGTGCTGCTGGAATGGTAAGCTTCAGCGAGGGATTGGAAAAATCCAGCGGCTTATTTATGGGCCTGGGCGCTGTTTTATTCGGGCTAGGGATGGTTCAGATATATAAAAGAAGGAATACGCCTATCGCTGGAGAAATTGTACTCATTTCAACCATAACCTGTCCTGAATGCGGATATTCTATGGAGGAGAAAATGCCTACTGATTCATGTCAGTTTTTCTATGAATGTAAAAACTGCAAAGCCATGTTGAAACCTCAGCCAGGCGATTGTTGTGTCTATTGTAGTTATGGAAATGTTGCTTGTCCACCGGTTCAAAAGGAAGAAGATTGTTGTTGAGATTATACGTTGAGACTATGGAATTTAAGGCAAAAATACAGAGTTGATGAGATCCATTCAAATCATTACTGAGTCTATCCAGTTTCAAACCGATGGTTCGAACCATATCATAGACATAACACCGGAGATTGGACAACTATTAACTGAATCCGAGTTGACCGAAGGAAATGTTTTGATTTCAGCGATTGGCTCGACCACCGGCATAACCTCCCTGGAATATGAACCTGGCTTAGTCAAACGGGATGTGGCTGAAATGTTTGATCTGATCGCGCCCTATTCCAAAAACTATAGACACAATTTGACCTGGGGTGATGATAATGGTGCCGCACACCTACGATCTGCGCTTATTGGAACTAGTATGACCATACCGTTTGTGGACGGGGGATTGATCCTGGGTACCTGGCAACAAATTGTCTTTATGGATTTTGATACCCGTCCGAGGACCCGAAAAGTTGTTGTTCAGTTTATGGGTCAGTAGATCAACTAATCTAAAATTTTACCGAATCTAGACGAACTCAATATTGCTTAATCTCTGATTTTTAGATAAAACTTATCATTTTGTGCTTACTTCCGCTATTTTTAATAGCTGTATTTGAAAAAAGCTAATTTTAGAAAGTAATTTTATATGATCTTATACCAATTAACAATCGTTGGTTTTCAACGCCTCATTTATGGACTTCGTACAGTTCTTTTTTATACTTTGGTTGTTGCAACATTTCATCAATGCACCGGTGATCAAGTACCTATGGGTGATGCGGATAATGGAGGACTTTCCTTACCGGATGGCTTTGAAGCGATGGTGGTAGTTGACAGTTTAGGCAGTGCCCGACATCTGGCTGTAAATAATAACGGAGATATCTATGTCAAGTTAAGGTACCCGGAACCGGCTGGCGAAAACGTGGCCTTGCGGGATACGGATGACGATGGAAGAGCAGATATTATAGAACAGTTTGGAAACTACAATGAAGATGGGAAATATGGTACCGGTATGCGGATATATAATGGTTATCTATATTTCAGTACCGCTGGAAGAGTGATCCGGCAGAAATTAAAAAAGGGCGAATTGGTCCCGGAATCTATGGCTGAAATAATGCTCACGGATGATTACAGAAATGCTCAGTATGGATATGAGCATATTGCTAAACCTTTAACTTTCGATGCGGATGGACATATGTATGTCCCCTTTGGCGCTCCCGGTGATGTATGTCAGATTGAACGCAGGCAGCCTGGTTCGTTGGGTCAGGATCCTTGTCCACAACTGGAGTGGCATGGAGGTGTCTGGCAATTTGATGCGAATAAACCAGGGCAGACCCAAAAGGATGGATACAGGTATGCCACGGGAATTAGAAGTATTGTAGGTATGGACTGGAACCATGAGCAAAATACATTGTATGCGCTACAACACGGACGTGACAATTTTAGCCGGATTTGGCCAAATAAGTATAGTGCCTGGCAAAGTGCCATGTTACCCTCAGAGGAATTTCTAAGGGTTCCGGAAGGATCCAATGCTGGTTGGCCCTATTATTATTATGACCAAATGCAAAGTAAAAAAGTGCTCAATCCAGAATACGGAGGTGATGGCCTTAAGCAGGGAAATGCCTTGGATTACGAACAACCTTTAATCGGGTTTCCAGGTCATTGGGCACCCAACGATTTACTTTTTTACGAAGGCGATCAATTTCCGGAACGTTACCGACACGGAGCATTTATTGCATTCCATGGCTCCACCATCCGTGCTCCTTATCCCCAATCAGGGTACTTTATTGGTTTTGTACCTTTTAAAGATGGTTTACCCTCCGGACCTTGGGAGGTTTTTGCCGATGGATTTGCTCAAGTAGATACAATTTTCAACACCAGCGATGCCATGTATCGTCCGATGGGATTAGCCATGGGGCCAGACGGATCACTATATATTAGTGAAAGTGAAAAAGGTAAAATTTGGCGGGTAGTGTTTAAAGGCGATCGCGAGTCTTTTGATGAAGCATCTTTAGCCAATATGGAAAAGCACAAACTACTGCCACACATAAAAACGCCCGACGAAGTGCTGGACGATTTGACACCGGTGCGATTGCTTGCTGGTGAAAAATTGTATAATCTGCATTGTGGTGCTTGTCATCAGGCTGATGGAAAAGGCGATGGAACCCGGTTTCCTCCTTTACAAGGATCCGATTTGATGAATGGTGATAAAAGAGAATTAATTAAAGTTGTGCTAAATGGTAAGGAAGGAGCCATTACCGTTAATGGAAAAGAATTCATTGGCGTCATGCCACCCCTACAATATTTGTCAAATAAAGAAATTTCCCAGATCCTGACCTTCGTGAGAAAGCAGTTTGGAAAAAATGAAGAAAGTGTAGATGATAATGATGTTCAAAGAGTCCGCAGAAGGCTAAACAGGGAACCTAGAGAGGATATATGAGTAAATTAAAGGAATGATTCAAATACCGAAAAAGATTATTTTTTTGACTTTTTGTTTTTTAACAGGTTGTGATTCTCCTGGAAATAAAAAATTGAATCAAGACCCTGAATCAATAGACAACCCGACTTTTAAAAGGCTTGAATATCATGTTTATCCTTTGGAGGAATCAATCGAGGTTAATGCTGATTGGGAGAAATCTCCATGGACTTCGATTCAAGCTATAAATATTGAAAACCAGATGGGTGACGATCCGAAGTTCCGACCTCGAACCGAGGTTAAAATGGCTTATAACGCTGATAATATATTTGTGATATTCAAGGTAGATGATCGCTTTGTGCGTTCAGTAATCGAAGAGGCTAATGGACCTGTCTATGGTGATGCTTGTGTTGAATTCTTTTTTGCACCGGATGCCCTCCAGCCACTGAAATATTTTAACCTGGAAGTAAATTGCGGAGGTACCCCACTAATGCATTATGTTACTAAACCCAGAGAGGAATTCTATAAATTGAAATCTAATGAATTAGATCAACTAGAGATTGTTCATTCTATGCCCGATGTAGTGGATCCCGAAATGGTTGAGCCAGTTACCTGGACATTAGCTTATCGGATACCCCTGGTAATGTTAGAAGGGATTGTCAAAATTGATAGACCCGGACCTGGAGTAAGTTGGCGAGCCAATTTTTATAAAACAGCAAACACCAATAGTAATCCCCATTATTTTACCTGGTCACCGGTTGAATTTCCCAAACCGAATTTCCATCTTCCGGAATATTTCGGAACCATAGTATTTCATTAATTCGTCCTGATTTTTCAATTGCTTGAATAAACACAAAACAAAAACTTTATTTACAGGTTATATGGTCAATCTCAAAGCTGGCCGTTAGTACACCATTATGGTTGATGGTAGTATGAACTTTTCCCTGGATCTTTAAATTGGGTGCGGATCCTTTCCCCACAAAGATGGCTAGAACCGGATTGGAAAAGGTAACAGGGTACCCATTCACCCCAACATGGTGTTTATAGCTATCGGAATAGTTAAGTCTGTACTTATTTCCGAAATCACCTATTCCTTCTGCCTTAAAGTGTTGATTTTCGACTACATGCAATCCGCCATTATGGTCAAAATGGTAATTTGAGGTAATATGTACGGTGCCATAAACTTCTACGTACTCTCCATTGCAGATGGTAATAAAAAAATCAATTGGTAAGGTAATCACTACAGCCCCTTTATCAGAAATCGTTGAAAGAGTGCGATCAGCACTGAAACCCATAAATCCCAACATGATGATTAGTAAACCAAAAGATAATAGCTTAGTTCTCATGATTCTGTGTTTTAAAAAAAATAAAGTAATTCATTATTTAGGCATATTTCTTATTTCAAAAGTTAAATAGGTGGATGCTTGTTCCTGGTGGAGTGTTTTAGGGTGCTTCATACGGATTTCGATTTACAAATACAGATTCACTTAGACAATGATTGGTATCATGGCCGAAGCGGATATAACTCATTAAAATGAATACGATATGCGGATAGAAACAAACAGTTAAGCGTGTCTTAGTTGACATCAGTGTAATAGAATTTTTGTACTTAGGGCATTAGCCTGCTGATCGTCCACTCCTTTTTCTCTTGAAGATTGTATTGAAGTCGGTCATGAATTCGATTTTCACCTCCTTGCCAAAATTCAAAACGATTAGGTATGATGCGATAGCCACCCCATATTTTGGGCATGGGGACATCCTTGCCGAGGAAGCGGTCCTTCAGCTGCTTAAATTTATCCTGTAATAATTGCCGGCTACTGACTACCTGACTTTGGTCAGACACCCAGGCACCCAGTTGGCTGCCGCGAGGCCGGGAAGCAAAATATTTTGAGGCTTCTAAAAAACTTACTTTTTCAGCGACTCCTGAAATCCTCACCTGCCGTTGAAGAGCCAGCCAGGGAAACAATACCGCTACCTTGGGATTAACTTGGATATCGCCAGCCTTTTTACTCCCGTGATTGGTAAAGAATACAAATCCGGTTTCATCAAAGTACTTTAGTAGTACCGTGCGTGATGAAGGTTGCCCATCCTCATCCACTGTGCTCAAGGTCATCGCATTCGGTTCCAGGAGATCGTATTTCTTGGCTTCCTCAAACCATTTAGTGAATTGCAAAAAAGGATTCAGGTCTACAGCATCTTCTGTAAGAACTTCCAATTTATATTCTCTGCGATAGTTTTTCAAATCCATAGGTATCCAATATCAATTTAATGTTTTTTGCCCAACGCTACCGCGAATGTAAAGCATATCTATCAACTTTCCTTCTTTCAGGATAATTCCTTTATTACAGACTTATTTGGGTGAATATTTCCTTAAATTTTTACAATGTATCCTTTCTGGGGATCGACTTTTCCATCAACCATGTGGACATACAATTTGCATAAAGTATCCCGATCGGTCACCAATTCCAATTTTATGTACCGGGACATATCTTTAATGAATTTCACTAATGCTTTATTGAGCATTTGGGTAGCTTTACCTACACCAAACGCCTCATAGAATTGTTGCAGATGTGTTGGAGCGAAGAAGAACTTTGTTTTTGGTATGTTGGAGAATTTTCCCGATGATTTCCAGTCGGTCAATCCAACTAGCACGATATGTTGTAGTTGATCATTCAGATAATCGGATAGTTGCTGCAACCGATTATAGTTTCCACTGATATCGACAATCACTGATTGCTGGGATTTGATTTGAGCGAAATGTTCGTAGGTAAAAACCGTATCGTAATAGTTGGTAGCTTGCACAAAATCAACATTTCCAGCGGATGTCAACCCAATTATATTTTTACCGTCGACAGCCTGGTGTTGTTTGAGCATAAAGGCCAGCGCCAAACTTGTTTTGGAAGAAGCACCCGTCAGTAGGATTTGATCCGCATTGATAAAATCTTGTTTTTTTAAGAAGTGATAAATCAAAAAAGAAGTAGCAAATAAAGGCTTGATAATAGGTAGGTAGTTTGCGATCTGATCATTATACGCAGGGTCAGCCGATACGTTCATGTAGTGGTTATAGATCGGCGCTAGGTCACGTCTATGAACTTGGTTATCTGTAAAACCATATGCATTTATTTTAGTAGGTTGAACATCTAAAAAAGTGGACATAGGAAAATAACCATAATACCGCTCACCAACCTGAATAACTGAATGGTTGGAAGCAACCACTTCCCCGTATCCCCAGACCGGAATGATGCCGTAGGGTTCTTCGGTAGGAAAAAAATTCCAGTATTTCAACTTGAATCCAGTGACTGCATAGGTGACATTGTTTGAGGTAAACGCGAATAGTTCAATTTTCAAGCGAACGGCACCCTCTTCTAATGGTGCAAGCTGCGTTTGGGTATGGTCGACGTTATAAATGTTTTGCTTTTCTACCCGGAATGTTTGGTTCATGTTATTTTCCATCACTTTTTAGCAGACATTTAATACAAAAATTATCATTGAAGCTCAGCTTCCATGGATGCTGGTGTCAATCGGAGTATGGTCCCCGGTCGATTTAGTACTACGTAAATAGCCCCATCCGGACCGGTGGCCACGTCCCGAACTCTTCCTGCGTTTTTAAGAATGGTCTGGCTATATATGACGCGGTCTTTTTCAATTTCCAATAGTTGCACTTCTTCAAACCTTAGCGCTCCAACCATCAGTCTGTTTTGCCACTTGGGGAATAAATCACCGGAATAAAAATCAAGTCCACAGGCAGCGATCGAAGGGTTCCAATACATGATCGGCTGCTCCATGCCTTCTTTTCGTTGGTTTTCTGAAATGATCGTTCCATTATAATTGAGTCCGTAGGTAATCACAGGCCATCCATAGTTATTTCCTGCAATGACTAAATTTAATTCATCACCGCCAAGTGGTCCGTGCTCCGTTTCCCAAACCTGACCTGTTTCTGGGTGGACTGCCAATCCTTGCGCATTTCTGTTCCCATAAGTAAAGATGCTTTCTATTGCTCCTGCCTGTCCTACAAATGGATTATCATTAGGAATTCGGCCGTCCCGATGAATTCGGTGGACTTTCCCGTTTGGTCTGGTGATATCTTGAGCGTGCTCTGATGTTCCGCGATCACCAATGCTGAAGTAGAGATAACCTGCAGGATCAAAAACAATACGGCACCCGTAATGATGTCGGGTAGTCCGGTAAGTTTCATGAGGAGCTTCAAAGATAACCTGTTGATTTGTCCAGTTCATACCTTCAAGCTGGCCTCTTACCAGCCTGGTCATGGCCGGTGGTCTTTCCTCAGAGGTGTCTGCCGGCAAGACATGACTATAGGCTAGGTAAATCCACCCATTCTGATCGTATTCAGGATCCACAGCAACATCCATCAGCCCACCTTGTCCTTCATGTAGAACGGAAGGGGTGCCGACGACAGAATCAGACGACAAAATACCATTTTCAACAAGTCTTAATCTACCTGGTCGTTCCGTAATCAGTGCTAGCTCACTACTAATGAAATCAATACTCCAGGGTATTTCCAAGCCTTCAACATATTTTTCAACCTTAATTTTATAATCCCTGGTCTCTAACGAATCGGGTATAGGCGGTTTGGTGATTCCTCTCCGTTTTTCTTCTTCCAGCAAATAGTCCACTATTTCATAAATCTCATCATCGGATAATACGGTCTGCCAAGAGGGCATACCTACATGAGGCAGCCCGAATTTGATCCACCTGAAAATACTTCTTCTTTCGCCTCCAAATTGCCAGTTGCCATCCAAAAGACTCTGCGACATACCACCTTCCATATCCGCACCATGACAGGTTGCGCAATATTGGGTCATTTTAGCAGGTATGACTACCAACTCACTTGGACTCGCTTCATCGCAGCCTATTGATGAAATTATTAAAATGGTTAATAGACATAGGGTTCCGGTAATGCCTACAAGGTAAGTTGAAGTTATGTTTTTTGCTTTCATTTTCATCCATATTGATAAATAAATCCAATATAGAGAATATTAACGTGAATGTTATGGAAGAATTTAAGCCACCTAGCACCTAAGATATAAGATTGAAATTCTTTCTTTTATGAACAGAAGTTATTTTCGTTCATAATCCAGATCATTGACTTTATGAACATTATAAAATAACTAGGTTTCAGAACTATAAAAACATTCAAAATGACACAACGGCCGACTAGCTGCCATCATGTTTAGCGACATAAGTGGTTATAACGGGATGATGCAAGTCGACGAGTCAATTAGTATACAAAAAGTATCGATATACCGTCAAGTGATCGAAGGAAAAAATTCAGCAGCATGAAGGCAAGGTCATCAATCATTATGGGGATGGTAGTTTATCCAGATTTCAGAATTCAATCGAAGCAATTGAATGTGCCAAAGAAATCCAGATAACGCTTGCCAAAAGGAATATTCCGGTCAGGATTCGAATTCATTTAGGAGAAATCGGCATTGATAGGGATGATGTATATGGGGATGGAGTCAACATCGCATCCCGACTAGAGTCTTAGGCATACCAGGATCTGTTTTATTTACACAAAGGGTATGTGAACACATCAGGAATCATCTGGAGTATCATATCCATTCCATGGGTAAATTTCAACTCAAAAACGATCAGGACAACCTAGATTATTTAGCGCTCCTCGAGAAGATGAACTTACCGGTGGATTAAGCTGTTTCTCCACTATGGAGGCATTCTTACCATCTATCTTTCAAAATATACCATTAAGCGCAATTTCCATATATTTATTAAAATTTATCCATCATGAAATTTCTCATATTACTTTTATTTTCGATTCTATATATCGATTCGTGGAGTCAGATTCTAGATGTCGAGGGTAAACCTGTCCTACTTCCAAGAATGAATGCGCTTGAGATAGGTCAAATTAATCCCATTCCGGGAATGGTAATTTACAACACAGACGACAGAAAATTTCAAGGCTTTGTAGAAGAAAACATTTTTGTAGACCATAATGTTTGCAATGAAAGCTCGACTAACGAGGTCAACCTCTCCAATTTTTCAATCAAAATAGATTTTGCTTCGATCTTACCGGATTCAATTCTCATGGCCGTAGATTTGTTTACCTTAAGTTCTTCTTATATGGGCATTCTGGCTCTATATGATACTGATCCATGTTACCCCAGTGAACCAATAGCTCAAACTTCGCAAGTTAATACACTGTATTATGATTATACTCGCTTCAGGTTCAACTCCCCTGTTAAACTTATTCCAAATCAATCGTATTGGCTGGTCGCTCATTCCGGGAATATACAAGTCCAATATTCCTGCGTTCCGGCAATTGGAATAAATACCTATTCATATGTTCCACCCCCATCGGCGGGTCCCTATTGCAGCCTGCAAAATACTACCGTGCGCATTCGACTAGTTGGTTTAGGTGAATGGGTGGATTTACACTGAAACAAGAAGTTAGAAATTAAGAGAGGTTTTATGGTGAAATAATAATCATCGCAGCTGATCCCCAAAAATGGTTCCTTCTGATTTTGGATGTATTTAATGACAGTAAGTACCTGAGATTTAGCACCAGGAATCGATTTAATATATTAAATTAATTCATGATTTCACCTTCAATCTTGGGCAGTACATTTTTCAAAATTCAACATTAATCTTGTTCCTCAGAAAAACCCGTCGATCTATCATCGGAGTCAGAAATCACCAAGTCTTACTAACCAAAGCCTTAACTCTTCATGCTCTGGAAGCTAAAACTGATTAAACGGGCAGTAACCTGATTTTGATTACAGTAATTTCAAAATCTAAGCAGCACCAGGAATCGGTTCATTATATTTAAGACCAATTAAGATTTTATCATCATCTTGGTAGGTACATTTTTTAAAATTCAAGATTAATATAGTGTTTTCTTTCCTCAGAAAAATGCGTCGCTCTATGATCGGAACCAGAAATACTCGAAGATACATCCTATACGCCATTGGAGAAATAGCCTTGGTGGTTATCGGAATACTAATTGCACTCCAAATTAATAATTGGAATGAAGCGAGAAAATACGCTGAAAACGAGGCCTACACATTAGGCGAAATTTTGAACAATTTACGTGAGGATGCTGATCAAATTAACATTGTTGTAAGTCGTAGGAATGAGGCCAAAGCAGCAGTAGAAAATTTGTTGTACAGTTTGAGGCAGCCCGCAGGATTAGATCAAATAGATTCCAAGGATGTGTCATCATTTTTAACTTTTGAGAGATATTATCCCTTAAATAATGCTTTTGAAATGATGAAATCAACCGGATTAAAATTATTGAATAAATCGTTGCGAACCTCGATTTCCCGATATTATGATTTTGAACAAAAAAAAGTATCTCAAAGTATTTATGATATTGAAGAAGTTTTTTTGCGCATTATGCGATCAAAGAATCCTATTCGGGGCAATATTTTGCGCGGAAAGACTGGGTCAAACGTTAAGACCGAACTAACCTTAATCAATCCGGAAGACCGGGTATTTAGAAAAGAATTAATGAACGAACTTATTCCTTTTCAAGATAACAACCGCGCCACCTTACAGAAGGTTATGGAATTTTCTAAATTAAACCGATTATTAGTTCAACAAGTAGAATCCGAAATCAGTACACCTCGGCTTCGTAGATTTATATCTGAACATCACTAAGATTACAGTTTAATGGACTTGTCAAATCATAGGTGCCTCGTCTCCGAGACATAGAGCTTAATGTATCAGGCCAAACCTGATGGCTTTACGAACCAGACCTGCGGTATTTCTCACATTTAATTTGCGTATTAAGTTTTTGCGGTGTGAAATTACTGTAGCTGGGCTGATAATTAGTTTTTCAGCAATTTCGTTATTGGTATATTCCTGCAAAATCAATCGCATGACTTCCTTTTCCCGGCGACTAATTTTAGGAGGTAAATCCGGTGCAAATTTTTTCTGAGGTGGGTTTCCACCTTTGCTGATTTCAGCAATATTACCTTTGTAGTATAGGTTTCCTTCTCTTATGGTACGGATGGCTGTTAATAATTCCTCCTTACCGGTATCCTTCAATAAATAACCATGAGCACCATTTTGGATCATCCCATCGATTAAAGCAGGATCATCGAACATGGTAAAAGCAAAGTTCAAAACCCAAGACAATCGAGCTATTAATTCGACTTACATTCAAATCACCTACATTTTTTAAGGTCAATTCATTCGTCTGGAAATTTATTCCGGGTTGAATATAAGTCCCTCACCGATTTGAAGGTCGGCTCCAAACTGATAACCCAGTTTACCTTCCAGGTCATCACTGGTAAGTGATGGGACGTTGATTCCAACTTGTGGACGGAGTGATATTTGACTCAATACGGACCTACTAGTCAAAAGCAGCAGTATGAATAACAGGTAATGCCTTTTCATAATCCAATCGCTTTATTTAAAGTTACGGAAGTGGTACTAACTTAACCAATCATAGTAATTTTTAGACAACATTTTCGTAAATATTAATCAAATGATGTTCTTAGTTGGATATTTGGACATTCTTTGCTATTATGAAGAGAAGAAGTTGACAGATGCATAAGAATGATAAGGCAAAATCCAAAGGAGAACGCCTACTCGAACGTTCAAACAATCCGATCCTGGTGTTGGCAGCCTTTGCCGTAATCTTATATATTCTGGAGTTGTTTCGGGTAGTCCCACGCTCATTGATGACCCCTTTTTTATGGTTGAACTTCCTGATTGACTTTATCTTCCTGATTGACCTGACTGCAAAATGTATCATCCTGGGACGAAGTTATCTGAGAAGCCCCTGGTTTCTAATCGATTTCATCAGTACGATGCCTATCATAAGTTCTTCACTTGAGCTAATTGGAAGAGTGGGTCCTCAGCTGCAGGCAACACGTGCGGCCCGGGCTGCACGTGTAGCTCGGGTGGCACGCATCGCCCGGTTGGCTAAAGTAGCACGGGTAGCCCGATTGGCTACAGCCATACGAGCCAGGCATGGCTTGACCTTCCTGAAAGCACCTCCGGCCAACCAAGCTACTCCTGCTTTCAACAAATCACTTTTCATTGGTGTGCCTGCCCTATTCCTGGCTTTTATACTTGCGAGCGCCTATATCACCAAAAATGAGGTTTCTGCCCTGCACAACGATTTAAGACAACGTATCGAGCAAGCCCGATCCTCGGATGAGCTCACTGTGCTCATAGAAGAATACCATATTAGCAAGGCCTACAATATCACCACAGAGATCGCCTCGTTTGACTCACCACTCCAGGAAGAATCTATTGTTCTGTCCTTATCACCAGCCTACGCTCGTGCGGACCGAATTGCAGGCATTCTTTTGCTGATCGTTTTAATTACAATCGGATTGAGTGTATTAATTGCCGGTAGCTTAGCTAGAGACAAGAGTAAAGGGAAAGAACGATCCATTCTATCCCAGTGCTTTTCTCCCGCAATCGTCAATAAGTTTTACAATTCCCCAGAAGTTATTGAGCGGTTTTACAACCAATGGATGTCCGTTTTTTTTATTGACATTCGAGGATTTACCCAGGCAACCGAAAAAGGTTCTGACGACGTAGAAGGATTGGCCCTTAAGTTGCGAAAAGTTATGGATACCGCACGTGATGAAATCGTTGATACTCATGAGGGGGTCATCGATAAGTTTATGGGAGATGCCGTCATGGGGTGGGTTGGAGGTCATTTTTCGGCACACTGGAACCTGCTGGAAGAGCCGCGGAGAAAGTTATACCTTGATGAATTGGAATTGTGCAATCAGGATATAAAAAGTATACAGCGAGAAATGAATAAGTTAGCTGAGCATGATAAAAGTACGCGCCTGTCCGAACTTAATACAATATTAGAGGAAGCACAGCAACAAAAATCGCAGCTCACACTACTTCAAGAAGAAGCCTTACGTAAAGAACCCGGTCTTCAAGACGAATATGAATCATTGAGACTGGAATATCGCCGACGCGTGGCAAAATCTGCGGTGAATTGTTGCCTGAAAATAACCCACGCTGTAAGTCAATTTGAAGATCCCGATGCATTTCATGAATTAAAAATTGGAATTGGATCCGGTCGGGTATTGGTTGGTAACTTCGGATCCACCGATCAAATCGGATTTACCGTACTTGGCCCTACAGTTAACCGGGCAGCACGACTAGAACCAGCTTCAGCACAATGTGGTTGTAAAATATTAATTGATCAAAGTACTTATGACCTGCTTAAGGTTATCAAGGAATTTCAATTTAGGCGATTACCGCGAATATCTGTTCAAGGTATCACAAAAAATATGATCACCTATGAACCCTTTTTTACGGCAAACATAAAGACCTCTTTTTTGGATCAGTTTCAACAGGGAGTCAATCTGCTAGAAGACGGAAAACTTAAGGAGTCGTTGGGCTGCTTTACCAAGGCGGATGAACTCAGACCAGGAGGTGATGTAGCTTCTAAGCTATGGGCCAAAGAATGTTCCAAAGCTTTGGAGCAGGGATTATCCATGGGTGTTAAATCATTGAGGAAATAGTTGTATGGATAGGATCAGCCTTGCATCCGTTTAAATCATCTACTGAAACCACCAACGCGTCCTAAAAACTGAGCACCCATACCACCCAGGGTTTCTTTGACTTGATCTGTAGGATTGCCGTAAACCGTCCATCTTTTGATCTCAAGAATATCGAAAAAGCGACCCGCAAAATGTTCTTGAAAATTGCCGAGATGCGTCATTAGCGCTCCCGAATCTGCATAACGCTCGAAGATATGGCACTCCGTCATATCGTCATTGACTTGCCATTCATAGTTCAATGCTCCGGGTTCATCTGCCTGAGTACGTGCTGCCATGTCGGTAACCAAGGCTTGAAGGTCCTCTTTCTTTTCAGGTTTAATGTTCAGTTCAAGATTCCAGTATACTGATTGGTCCATATGAGATTTCTTTTGTCAGTAAGATACAATAAAACACGATACATTATTATAAGCTAACTCATAAGATTTTGGATTTAGTTACGATTTAATTGATCCTGAAATGTGGGAGTAAATATTTTTTTGATGCACCGTTGTATTCAAAGACCTTCTTCAACTTTAGCATCCCACGCAATCTTATGGGTTCAGTATGGAATCTGGTCATCAAAAAAGCGATTACTTTTTTGAGTGCCCAAATGAATTTCGGCCAGGTGGAGATTTCGCAACTAAACTGTGGTTTGAAGAATGTAACCAAGTGTTGAAATCAGGTAATTCGGTTAGTGTCACGTCTGTGAAGAAATGACCGGAACTGAAAATTCATTTTTAACAAAACAAACGGGCAGGGGTTTGCATCCGAAACATTCAAGCGTAAAATTAATTATTGGATTTAATTAGATTCATTTGGAATGAGAATCAATGTTGGGGACAAGTTGTTTTTTCGATATAGAAAGAAGCATTTTTGTACTTCAACAAAAGAAAATTATTTGACCGTTTTGCGCTATTTGAATTTACAATTTGCTAAGATTTTGTCAGTAATCCTTATATTCGCTTGAATCTAAATTTGTGCAGAATTATTAAGTATCTATCCTTTCCATCCAATTATCATAAGATAATAAAAGGAGGAATTTATGTTGGATTAAATAACTGAATTTTCGGGCTGTATCACCTGAATTGTGAAATACATTAAAACCATGGTAAGTAAAATCACTTTATTCATAGCGTCCCATCTTGTTCTATTTATCTTTTGGAGTGGAGACTGTTTATCACAAACTGTCCCGTTAGCAGTAGAAGGATCCATCAAAGTAGGCGATTCGAATGAAGCTGATCCAGAACCAGGTACCATAAGGTTTAAAGATAATCGCTTTCTAGGATGGGATGGACTCACTTGGGTTTCTTTGGGTGGATTTAAGACTGCCGGAGAAGTTATAGATTATGATGGCAATTCCTATCGCACAGTACAAATAGGAAGTCAGATCTGGATGACAGAAAACCTGCGAGTAGCGCACTATAATGACGGTTCAACTATGCAGGTTAAAATCGGGAACATAATCATCAATTTTGGTTCTCCTGGCACGCTACGTTATCCAGAGGACAACAACTCAAATGCTCCGATTTATGGAGGATTATACGATTATGCTTGTGTTGAAACTAACAAATTATGTCCCACTGGATGGAAAGTTCCTGACGATTCAGATTGGCAAGCCCTAAGTGACTACCTTGGTGGTTCGGAAACATCAGGTAATGCATTGAAAGAGTTGGGAATCGATCATTGGGCTGCAGGCAATCAAGGTTGTAATGAAAGTGGATTTACAGCACGGGGAGCCGGGAGATGGCACGAAAGCGGGAATTCACAGTCTAATGATTTTCACACTTGGGCTTATTATTGGTCAGCCACTGTAAATAATGATAATCCTTCTTATTGGAATTTGACATATTCTACTACAACTACTTCGCAAAACCTTTCGCCATCAAAAGATCGTGGTTGTTCGATTCGCTGCATTAAGGATTAATCCAGTAATACAACCAATATTAGCTATTGCCCTTTACTTTCAACACTTTAGCTCCTCTAATCTTGCGATCTTTTAATTCATTCAGGGCTTCATTGGCTTGCTCCAACGGATATTCTTGAATAACCGGAAGGATAGGGATCTCAGCAGCCAAGGCCAGGAATTCACTGACGTCGCGACGGGTAACATTAGCAACACTTTTGATCTCTTTTTCCATCCAAAGATGAGCTGTATAGTCCAGGTTGAGTAAATATTCTTTATCAACGGTTTCTTTTCTTATGGCGTTGATGACTAGCCTACCGCCCGGACTGAGGTAGTTCAATGCTTCTACAACCGGTTTCCAAGCCGGCGTCGTATCAATAATGGCATTCAGTTTTTTGGGTGGACGGTCCGTTGTATTTCCTACCCAGGTTGCTCCTAATTCCAGGGCAAACGCTCTTTCTTTTGGGCTTCTGGCAAAGACGTAAACGGGTGTATCCGGATATCGGTGACGGACCATTTTCAATACCAGATGAGCTGAAGCACCAAATCCGGTTAATCCTAGGGACTGCCCATTTTTAATAACGGTGAGACTAAGTGACCGGTATCCGATGGCTCCAGCACAAAGTAGTGGAGCTGCCTGTGCGTCCCCAAACTTGGAAGGAATCGCAAAAGCAAAGTCTTCATGCACCTTCATATACTCAGCATACCCACCTTGAGCATCCCGGCCGGTAGCTGTGAATTGCTTACACAAATTTTCATTACCCGAAAGACAGTGGTCACATTGCCCACAGGCATCAAAAATCCAGGCTACCCCAACCCGGTCTCCTGTTTTGTGTTTGGTCACCTCTTTTCCGGTTTCGACGATCTTTCCTACTGCCTGGTGCCCTAAAATAATTGGTAATACCGGCGGACGTGTTCTTCCTTCTATTTCGTCCAGTTCCGTATGACATACTGCGCAGACTGATAACTCAACAAGTATTTCATTGGAGCCTGGTACCGGTTTAGGAAAATCGATCAAGCGTAATGGATTCCGATTATCACGCAGCGGTGCAATATTTTCCAGGACCATAGCCTTCATAATGTCGTATTTAAAAAGAAACCAGCAGTTAATCTTGGTCGTAACCATTCAGGTCAATGTTCAGTATTCTAATGAGAACGCGGATTATTGTAACAATTATGATTTCTGGAATCCATCTTCTAATTACCTATGATGGTTCATTGGAAATAATCCACGCCATCTAAATTGGGCGGGCCCTGAAGACCTTAACACATTTCAGGGGAATGATTATCTCTAATCCGAATAGTCGACGGCTACTAAAACTGACGTTTTATGTTTCTCCAGACCTAAAACAATAAGGCCAATATAATTGTAAATTAAAACTGCAAGTTATTGCACGACCACTACTTCCGGCTTACTCAGAACACCTGCTTCCTTCATTTTCTCTGCCAATTCAGGATCGCCTAGCATTTGATTAATAGAGTCAGGATTCTCTGTTTCCCAAATCATATATACGT
>JAHEJC010000053.1 GCA_024639065.1 Lewinellaceae bacterium
AACAGGCACGCTCAAATTGTTCGGTTGGTATAACCTGGGATTTAACTTTATCGCTGAAACCTGGGTTGAGGTAGCACTTGGATTCGAACCTGCTCGGGGTCTGTACCGCTTTAAAATTCAAGATCGAAGTTATTATTGGGTAGTACGGGCAAGTGATCATACACTCGACTATCTCACGTTCCATGGCACTTTCGGTGGATACCGGGTAGATGATATTTGTTTTGAAAAATTATAATATCCTTGAAGTAAAGAGTAAGTCATTGGGTCGACAAAGAGAATGGGCGGGCATTTTTCGAAATGCCCCTCTTCTTTTGGGGGGTTGGTCCCATCTCAAAGGAAAGTGTTCCACCTTCCGTCCAATCATTATGATCGATAAAATTATGGTCATAATCGACTCCATTTAATTGAGCTGACTGAATGTAAACATGATCTCGACTATTGTTATTTGCTTTAATTATAAAAAGCTGGCCATTTTCCAATTTGCAGGTAACCTGATCAAATAAAGGACTACCGATCACATATTGAGTGGTGGCTGGAGTAACTGGATAGAATCCCAGCGCACTAAAGACGTACCAGGCCGAAGTTTGTCCATTATCTTCATCCCCACAATAGCCATCAGGTGTGGCACTATAGAGTTTTTTCATTACTTCTCTAACCCGCTTTTGAGTTTTCCAAGGTTGCCCAGCATAATTGTATAAATAGATCATGTGTTGGATCGGCTGATTACCATGTGCATAATTACCCATATTCGTAATTTGCATTTCCCGGATTTCATGGATGGTAAATCCGTAATAGGAAGCATCAAATTCCGGAGGCATGGTAAAGACACTATCCAGTTTATTGATGAATCGCTCATCCCCACCCATGAGCTCGATAAGTCCCTGGACATCCTGAAAGACAGACCATGTATAATGGATACTATTGCCTTCAGTAAAGGCATCCCCCCATTTGAGTGGATTAAAAGGAGATTGAAAAGTGCCATCTTTATTTTTACCCCTCATCCATCCACTTTCCGAGTCAAATAAATTTTTGTAGTTACTAGCTCTCGCTAAATACTTATTTATCATCATCTCGTCCTTCTCCATTAAGTTTGCAAACTGGGCCACAGCAAAATCAGCATAAGCATATTCCAGTGTACGGGCAGCGTTTTCATTTATGTCTACATCATAAGGCACATAACCAAGGGTGTTGTAATAATCTACGCCTGCACGACCTACCGAATTGACTGGCCGGCCCTCGTTAACTGAAGCATTTTTTTCCAAAGCTTCTAACAAGACTTCTGCATCAAAATCTTGTATTCCTTTAACATAAGCATCGGCGATAATGGAAGCACTATTCGAACCGATCATGCAATCTCGATGTCCGGGACTAGCCCACTCCGGAAGCCATCCTGATTCTTTATAGGTATTCACTAGCCCCTGCATTATTTGACCATTCAGCTTGGGATACATTAAATTAAAAAAAGGAAAAACGGCCCGGAAAGTGTCCCAAAACCCATTGTCGGTATACATGTACCCTGGTAGGATTTTTCCATTGTACGGACTGTAATGCATAGGGTTTTCTTGCTCATCCAATTCATAGAATGACCTTGGAAATAATAACAATCTATATAAACAAGAATAAAACGTGCGGATATCATCAATGGAATTGTCTTCAATCCTGATTTTATCCAATTCAGTTTCCCACCGTGTAATCGCTTCTTGTTTAGTTTGTTCAAATGAATTTTGACCGATCTCTCTTTCCAGATTTAATGCTGCCTGGTCAGCACTAATAAATGAAGAAGCTACTTTTACATGCACTTTTTCACCAAGATTAGTTTTAAATCCAATGATTGCTCCAACATGACTTCCTTCCTGTTTTAATGCTTGGCTTAATGCCCATTTATCACTCCAGGTCTGCGTCCACTCAAAGTCTTTATCAAACTGAGCTACAAAATAATTATGAAAATTATCCGGTACCCCACCGTGATTATTTCGACAATAGCCAATGATTTTTCGTTCTTCCGGAATTATTTCTACCCGGGATCCCATGTCAAATCCATCCAAAATAATATACGACGAATCCGATTGTGGGAAGGTAAATCTAAAATGAGCCGATCGATCAGTGGGACTCAATTCAGTGGATACATCATAATCAGCCAGGTATACCTTATAATAATGTGGATGGACTTCCTCCGCTTTGTGTGAAAACCAGCTACCCCGATCCTCTTCCTTGTATTTCAATCCTCCCGTGACTGGCATTAAGGAAAAAGCTGCATAGTCATTGATCCAGGGACTGGGTTGGTGGGTCTGTTTAAATCCTCGAATTTGGTTGGCGTCATATTGATAGGTCCAACCATCTCCCATTTTATTCGTCATTGGCGTCCAAAAGTTCATACCCCAAGGCAAAGCAATGGCAGGGTAAGTATTCCCATTGGAAAGGCTGAATTCGGAGTCGGTACCCATTAATGGATTAACCATCATTAGTGCATCATAATCCAAACTTTTACGGATTGACTTTTGCTGCAGTGTTTGGTCACCACTCGTAAATAATATCACTACCAGGATTATACTAAGAAACCACTTAGGTTTTTGGATAAAGCGTATCATGGATCTAAAATAAGTAGAATCGATCAAATGAACTAATAGAGATAATGAATTACAAAATTCGTGATTATGACTAACCATATAAATATTTTGAAACCTTTGTCGAAACCATTCTAAAAATTTCGGTAATTCCCTGTTTGATTGGAAATACACTGTATTAATAGCTAGGTAAAAAAAACACCAAATTCACTTGAAAAAGTGAATTCCATATTGGGATTTTATCTACATTTGAAATGAGTATAAAAATAAATATAGGGAGATAAAATAATTTTAAAGTTCTAAAGTTTAATGCAAAATATTTTGATGGTGAATTATTTAATTGATCGAATAAAACAGAAGTGGATATAGCCATAGAAAAAGTCTCGCCAGGCTCATTTATAAGTGAAAATCACTGGTATCCCAAAGCCCTTAATGCAACGATCCATCCTATGGTCAATTTTTTTCTCAATCTGTCAAAAGAAAGGATTATTGCAAGATATTGCCATCTCCATCCCCGGGTGCACAAATCGAAATTGAAAGAAATTCTTGCTTATCAGTGTAAATATTTTCTTTGGAGTGGCGCTGACCTTATTAATTCAACTTCTGCCGAAGGTTTACGGCAAATGGTGATCATTGAAAATAATTCCTGTCCTTCTGGTCATAAGTCCATGCCTCTTTTGGATGATAACAAAGAAGATGGATCATATAGATTGCTTATTGAGCGTACGTTCAAACCGCTTTTTAAGAAAAGGCAGGGGGTGAGCGAGATGAATGGAAAACTAGGTTTAATTTATGACAAAAACCATACAGAAAACTCCGGTTATGCTGCAGTAATTGCTGAAGTATTTCAAGAAGATGTTTTATTGATTCCATTTTATGATGATAAGGATAAGAATCATATCAAAATAAAGGATGGGATAATCCATGTCTTATATAATGGAGAATGGATCCCATTGCGTGGGGTGTTTAGATATTTAACTCAAAAGCCCTGGAATCGTTTACCATTAGAATGTAAAACAAAAATATTGAATCCGATCATAGCCTGTTTGGCTGGTGGAAGAAATAAAATGGTGGCAGCCAAGGCTTATGACATTTATAACACGGAAATCGAAGGATATGGACTAAGAATCAATATTCCAGAAACGATCTGGGATATCAGCAAAGCCGAAATTTCCTTGTGGATCAAAAGTCTAGGTGGCCATGGAGTAATAAAAATACCTTATAGCAATGCTGGGCAAGGCGTCTTTACCATCGTGAACGAACGTGAACTAAATGATTTTCTGGAAAAGGATATTGAATATGAAAAATTCATAATTCAAAGTCTAATCGGTAATTATAATTGGAGTTCGGTGAATAGTGAGGGTAAGTTTTATCATGTCGGTACGATACCTAATCTGAAAGAGGAAAGTTTTGTGACTGATTTAAGAATGATGGTCAGTTCTACCGCGGTTGGTATCCGTCCCCTTTGTATTTATGCTCGCCGGGCAGCACTGCCACTCCAGGATACTATCGATTCGGGTAGCAACTCATGGAGGATGCTCGGCACCAACCTATCTTTTAAAAATGAATCTAATCAATGGGAAACCGATACCACCCGGCTGATGCTCATGGATCGACGAGATTTTAATAAATTAGGAATTGGATTAGACGATTTGATCGAGGCATTCATCCAAACCGTTTTGTCAACGATCGCTATTGATAAAATGTGTAAAAATCTAGTAACTACTAAAGGAAAATTCAGAATGCGATTATTTAAATCATTAAATAATGATGATACATTAATTAAAGAAATCATGATGGGTCAATGAAAAAATATACAGTACTTGTGCTCACAGACCACGATAGGCACACGAAGGAAAACTCTATTTACCCGATTGTAGCTCAGATGCACAATCATCCACTCACTGAATATATCGACGTGGCAAGTAGAAGCAACGAAAGCAACCATTCTTTTTTTCATCTAATGCAGCAAAAGGAATTGATAGCAAGTAGAGTAACTTCTGAATTTACTTTTACCCAATCAGGTCGATATTTCAAAAGTCAATTACAAACAGTCAACGTTTGTAATTATGATATTATACTATTAAGACTACCCCGTCCCATTGATGATAATTTCTTTTTATGGCTTGAATCAAATGCACCAAAAACTGTCATAATTAATCGCCCTTCTGGTATTATCAAAACGAGCAACAAAGCATTTTTACAGAGATTTAAAGAAATCTGTCCACCGTTAAAATTATGTTTTAGTAAAGACGAGATTGTTTCATTTGCCAAGTTATTTCCAATTGTGTTAAAGCCGCTAAAAGAATATGGAGGTAAAGGGATCTTAAAAATAGATGGTGATCGATTGGATGATGGACATACACTCCATAACCCCAGATTATATTTAGAAAAGCTAAATGATACCATCGAAAAGGAAGGCTATTTGGCCATGAGATTCTTAAAAAATGTTAAAAATGGAGATAAAAGAATTCTGGTCGTTGGCGGCGAAGTTATGGCTTGTTCCTTAAGATTACCTGCCAAAGATTCTTGGTTGTGTAATGTAGCCAGAGGAGGTGAATCCATAGCGACAGAAATTAATCCAGAAGAACTAAAAATTGTTGAAAAAATTAATCCAATAATGCAAAAAGAGGGTATTTTCATTTTTGGAATCGATACGATAGAAAATGATGATGGCCTCAGGATGCTATCCGAAATAAATACATTAAGCATTGGAGGATTTCTGCAATCAGAACATCAAACCGGTTTACCTATTATCAAAAAGACAATTGATAAAATATTTGAGTATGTTGCTAATGAATACATTCGAAGACGTGAAGTTTATCAAAGCGTTTGACCTTGATGATACCCCAAAAGGATCTTGCCAAAATTTTTGGCTAGAAATTATTTCAGATGGATTTGCAAATCCAATTTGTATTCCCATTATGGTAGCACGCGGTATTGAAGATGGGCCTGTTTTGGGACTGACCGCAGTCTTGCATGGAAATGAATTGAATGGAATACCTGTAATTCAGCGGCTTTTTCAGGAAATTGACATCAATGAACTTAAAGGAACCATTGTAGGTGTACCGGTAGTTAATGTGCCTTCTTTTATGCATAAAAGAAGAAGGTTTAGTGATGGGGTGGATCTAAACCATATTATGCCGGGTAAAAAGCATGGTAATGTGAGTCAAGTATATGCTTATAGATTCGTACATCGCCTGGTAAAACATTTTGATTATTTATTGGATTTGCATACTGCAAGTTTTGGGAGGATTAATTCTTACTATGTGCGGGCAGATATGGAAAATCCAGTAATAAAAGAATTAGCCCTTTTACAAAATGCAGATATCATAGTTCATAATCCACCTTCAGATGGGACCTTAAGAGGAGCCGCTGAGGAAATGGGCATTCCCGCAATCACTCTCGAGCTAGGAAACCCAAATACTTTTCAGAAACGACTCATCCGAAGTGGAATAGAAGGTGTTCACAATGTAATTTGTCATTTGGGCATGATTGATGATACTATAGAAAAACCTGAAGAAGAAACTATATTCTGTAAAAATTCTTATTGGATATATACCGATACAGGTGGCCTTTTAACGGTACAATCGGGATTGCGGGATCTCGTAGTTAAAGGAGATCCAATTGCTTCTATTCGGGATATATTTGGAAACAAAATAAAAGATTATTTGGCACCAGAAAACGGTATCGTCATTGGCAAAAGTATCAGTCCGGTTAATCAATCCGGTGGTCGTGTATTGCATCTTGGAATTATTAACTGATAAATTTTTAAAACATGGTAAAACCCAGAATTGTAAAAGATTATGAAAAGCTGCCACTTGATGTGGTCGAGCAAATTAAAATTGTCTATCCGCGTGGATATTTACATCATTTAGTAAGCTTTGTGAATAAAGAAGGTGATCGCCGAATGGGACTACCCTTTGAAACAGAAGATTATTACTACTTAATTAGAATGTCTAAAGTCAAGGCAGAAGAAATTATTGAAAATGATGATGACTATGATGATGATGGCATTTTGAAATCGGATGTAAAGGATGCCTATGAAGAAAAACATGAAGACGTAGAATTCTTGGAAGAATATAATTCAAATGAAGACAATACTTTTGGGGAAGATGGTGATGGTGAAGAAGAAGAGAGTGATGGCTAAAATTCAATAAATTTTGGAGCGCTGCAACAAAAAGAAATAAATGTTGAATTCAACTATCATTTAACCATCCTTTTCTGAAACCCACTTATGAACCAGCGATAAAGCAGGAAATGAATAAAACCTATTTTGATTTAATAGATCAGAGTTTTTATTTTCCTCAGGAAGGATTTGACTTACACCACGGTTATCTCACCTTCCATGGTGTTTCGCTAAAGTACCTTATTGAGAAATATGGAACTCCTTTTAAATTGCTTTATTTGCCCCGGATCGGAGAACAAATACGACGGGTAAAAAATTTATTCAATCGATCTATCAAAAAGAATAAATACCAAGGGAAATATTATTATTGCTATTGCACGAAATGCTGTCACTTTTCCCATGTTATTAAGACAGCACTTGCTCAAGGAGTGCATCTTGAAACCTCCTCCTCATTTGATATAGATTTGATCCTTCGTTTATATAATGAAAAAGAGTTAACTAAATCTACGATCATTGTTCATAATGGCTATAAAACCAAAGATTATTTGGATAAGATCATTAAACTGAATAATATGGGTTTTAAGAATTCAATCCTGGTCTTGGATTCTATTTCTGAAATTGCTAAGGTAAAAGCCTGCTGGAAAGAAGCTAATCAAAAATTGAAATTGGGGATTCGTGTAGCGATCAATGAAGAGCCTCAATCTGCTTATTATACATCTCGTTTGGGCATCAGGCCTAATGATGTTATTGAATTATATAACAATGAAATCAAGGATGAACCGAATATGGAGTTGAAGATGATGCACTTTTTTGTGGATTCAGGCATAAAAGACAACATGTATTATTGGGGTGAATTTCAAAAAGCGCTATCCCTTTTTGTCGAGTTAAAACATGCGTGTCCAGAACTCAAATCGCTCAACTTGGGTGGCGGATTTCCAATTAGAAATAATCTGGGTTTTGAATATGACTATGAAAATATGATTGATGAAATAGTACAAAACATCAAGAGTGTTTGCATGGAGGCAGGAATTGCAGAGCCCGATATTTTTACTGAATTCGGAAAATACACCGTAGGTGAAAGTGGAGCGATCATATTTTCGGTTATAGAACAAAAGCAACAAAATGATGCAGAGTTGTGGTATATCGTGGACAATAGTTTGATGAACACAATCCCTGATGCCTGGTCGATATTTGAAAAATTTATCCTGCTCCCGGTGAACAAATGGGATCATAAGTATTCACGAGTAAACATTGGGGGTATCAGTTGTGATCATTCCGACTACTACAATTCGGAAGATATGAACCAGCAAACGTTTCTTCCGGTTTATGATTCTGAGGATCCCGAGCCTTTATATATCGGTTTTTTTCATACCGGAGCATATCAAGACTCAATCAGTGGATATGGCGGCATTAAGCACTGCCTGATTCCTGCTCCAAAACTAATCATTATTGACCGTGATGAGAAGGGAAATTTTGTTGACAAGGTTTACAGAAATGAACAAACTGTTGATGAGATGCTTTCAATTTTAGGCTATAAAAATGGAAAGACCTGATTATGAAAAATAAGACCTTTGGTGGGATTCCTTGGAACTATGCTGATGCTGAAGGCGCAAAGATTTTCCTCCAATCCATTCCTTATGATGGAACCAGCACATGGGGTAAAGGAGCCGACAGAGGATTCAACGCCTTCTTGGAAGCTGCTGAAAATATGGAGCTTTACGATATTGAAACGAATACTGAAGTCTATAAGCAAGGAATTCATATTTTAGATGCGGCACCCGATTTTGAGAATCCGGAACAAATGTATGAATACACCTTTTCCAATACGAAATCTTTATTGGGTACCGGACGGTTCCTGACATTTTTTGGTGGTGAGCATTCCATCAGTATTGGTATTATGGAAGCATTCAATAACTATTTTAAGGATCTTACCATATTACAACTGGACGCTCATGCAGATTTACGACCATCCTATCAGGGCACTCCATATAACCATGCTTGCGCACTCCATGCTGCAAATAAACGTGGTCATGTCATTCAGGTAGGGATTCGCAGTATGAACATTGAAGAGAAATCAGCAATGAATTTCAAGCAAGTGTTTTTTGCCCATGCTATCAAAAAGAACGAGCATTGGGTGGAAGAAGTCTTGACCAAAATGACCAACAACGTATATATCACGCTCGATCTCGATGTATTTGATAGTAGTGTAATGCCGGCGACCGGCACGCCAGAACCAGGAGGGATGGATTGGTTTATGATCAATGATTTTCTTCAAAAAATTTTTAAAAATAAAAATGTAGTTGGATTTGATATAGTTGAGTTAGCGCCTATAAAAGGACTTCATGCACCGCAATACCTAGTAGCTAAACTTTATTACAAAATGTTGTCCTATAAATTTTTAAACAAATAATGTACACAAACAAAGGACCTATTTCCAAATTCTTGTTAAAGCATTACAAACATTTTAATGCAGCTTCTTTGGTAGATGCCGCCAAAGGTTATGAGGCTCAAATCGAAAATGGTCATAAGATGATGATTACATTAGCTGGCGCGATGAGTACAGCTGAGTTGGGCATTTCACTGGCTGAAATCATCCGTCAAGACAAAGTACATATGATCTCTTGTACTGGAGCTAATCTGGAAGAAGATGTATTCAATTTAGTTGCTCACAAACATTACAAGAGGATCCCAGCCTATCGTGACTTGTCACCCCGAGATGAAAAAATATTATTGGACAATCATTTTAACCGGGTGACAGATACTTGCATTCCCGAAGCTGAGGCTATGCGCAGGATTGAAGATCATCTATTCAAAGTTTGGTTGGAGGCAGAAGAAAATAATGTAAGGTACTTTCCACATGAATATTTCTACAAAATCTTATTGAATGGGGATTTGGAACCATCGTATCAAATAGACCCTGACCATAGCTGGTTACTAGCTGCCGCTGAGAAGAATATACCGATTATTGTTCCAGGATGGGAAGATAGTACCTGTGGGAATTTTTTTGCTTCCTATTGCCTTGAAGATCGATTACATGCAAGCACCATAAAAAGTGGTATTGAATATATGATGTATCTGGCTGAGTGGTATAAACGGAATGCATTGGAGAAAGGGGTAGGATTTTTCCAAATCGGTGGAGGTATAGCCGGAGATTTTCCTATCTGTGTGGTACCTATGCTACAACAGGATCTGCAATTGGAAGATATTCCGGTTTGGTCCTATTTCTGTCAGATAAGCGATAGTACGACTAGTTATGGATCCTATTCCGGTGCAGTGCCTAACGAAAAAATCACCTGGGGAAAGCTGGGAATTGAAACACCAAAATTTATTATTGAATCCGATGCAACCATTGTAGCTCCGCTGATTTTTGCCTATCTACTCGATTGGTGAATTATTTTATAACTTATGGTCATAAAATAACATCATGGGGAAAAAAAATAAGATAGGCTTACCTCCAGGCACCATTCTCTATACTGGACACAAAAGCACCATTCCTATAAAAGTAACTTATGTAGAATACGATTCCAATTTCCATAAAGAAGAAGTTTACGAAGATGATCTGCACCTGTTGATTCATCTTTCGAAAGAGAATATTACTCAATGGTATGACATTCGAGGATTACATGATGAAGATTTAATTAAAAAGATTGCAGAGATTTTTGGTGTTCATCCATTGGTGACCGAAGATATTGTGGACGTCTATAAAAGACCTGAATACGTAGAATATGATAATGGTCACTTTATCACTTTTAAATCTTTTATATACCATGAACAAGAAGATGACATATCAACCCAAACCATTTCAGTTTATTTCGGAAAAGGATTTGTATTGTCTTTCCAAGAACATGAAGACGATATTTTTGAACCAATAAGAACACGTATTAAAAATTCTAAAGGCAGAGTTAGAAATCGCAGTGCCGACTACTTGGGATATTCCATTGTGGATTACATCGTAGATAGCTATTACGGTATTATAGAGAAATTACAGGTGCGATTGGAGCAAATTGAGTTTCAAATTAACAACGATCCGGAATCGGTGAATAAATCCGAAATATATAACTGCCGGCTCAACCTGGTTAAGATTCGCAAACAAATCATGCCATTAAGAGAAGCGTTGAATCAGTTTATTAGATCTGATTCCGATTTGATCGATGAACGAACCATCGTCTTTATAAGAGATGTTTATGATCACACCATTCAAGTGATTGACAGCATTGATTCATCTCGAGAGATTATAGGGGGTTTGCAAGACTTGTACATTTCCGAAATCAGTTTGAGGATGAATAAAGTAATGCAGTTTCTTACCATCATTACGGCCATATTTGTTCCGCTCTCGTTCCTGGCTGGTCTCTATGGGATGAATTTTGAAAATATACCTGAATTGAAGTTTAAATATGGTTATTTTGTACTATTAGGTTTTATGCTATTGACGGCCAGTTTAATGATAGTAGTTTTTAGGAAGAAAAAGTGGTTTTAAATCAATAACCGATTTGTATAAACCTCATTCCAATTCAAATGGATCAATTAATAGATTATATTAAAAATTCACCTCAGTTGCAAAACCTGCTGATTCTCTTAGCAGGAATTATGATCATAATTATTGTAACCCGGATTATCAAAGGAATAATTCCTAAATACATAAAAGAAACCAATCAGAAATACCGGACTCGTAAATTCATTAATTACATTGGTTACTTTTTATTTATCCTTCTACTACTTATCGTGTACAGTAACAAACTTTCAGGTTTTACTGTGTTTTTGGGAGTAGCAGGTGCTGGCATTGCGTTTTCACTCCAAGAAGTTATAGCCAGTATAGCCGGTTTTATTGCCATCAACTTTTCAAATTTTTACAAAGTGGGAGACCGGGTTATGTTGGGAGGTATCAAAGGAGATGTAATCGATATTGCTATGCTAAGGACTACACTTATGCAAATAGGTGATTGGGTAGATGGAGATTTATACAATGGCAAAATGGTTAGAATTGCCAATAGTTTTATTTTTAAAGAACCCGTTTTTAACTACTCCGGAGATTTTCCGTTCCTCTGGGATGAAGTAAAAATCCCTGTAAAATCAGAGAGTGATCACCTCTATGCGAAAGAAAAATTTATGGAAATACTCAATAGAATTCAAGGCCCCTATGCTGACAAGGCAATTGTACGATGGCAAAAGATGACTGAAAAATTAATGGTAGAAGATGCCAGGGTGCATCCTACGATTAGTATGTCATTTGACGAAAATTGGATTACGTTTACCTTGAGATACGTGGTAAATTACAAGCGTAGGAGAGCCACCAAGGATCTCATTTTTACGGATTGCCTGGAAGCGATCCGCAATTCAAAAGATAAAATTAAAATAGCATCCGCAGCCATGGAGATTACTGCTTTTCCAAAAACTGATGGGTGATATATAGATTTATGAATTAACCAGATTATAAGCACGTGTAAAAATGATTCCAATGGATTGGCAAAATATCAAGATATATGTAATATTCGTCATTATTATTTTCATAACCGTAATCGTTGGTTTTATCGTCAATAAGTTATTACTCAGACTCATAAAAAAGTCTACAGAAGAAATGAGTAATGATCCTACGAACTACATATTTTTACGAAGAGTTGTATTGGGTTTAATTTATGTAGTAGGTTTTAGTTTAGCCATTTACATAGAACCAAATTTAAGAACCTTAGCCAATTCTATGTTGGCTGGTGCCGGTATACTTGCAGTTGCCATTGGTTTTGCCTCCCAACAAGCACTTGGCAATGTGATCAGTGGTGTATTTATTGTAATTTTTAAACCGTTTAAAATTAATGATCGATTATCTTTACAAACACACCATGGCGTGGTTGAGGATATTACCTTGCGGCATACGGTCATACGAAATTTCGAAAACAAACGCATCATTATTCCCAACGCTGTTATTAGCAACGAAATCGTGGTCAATTCAGATTTCGTTAATGATCGAATTTGTCGTTGGATTGATGTAGGCATAAGCTATGGAAGTGATATTGACAAAGCCAAAGCCTTAATGGTAGAAGAGGTTTTAAATCATCCATTAAATATTGATACCAGAACGCCCGAACAAATTGAAGAAGGCATTCCCGAAGTAATTGTACGGGTGATTAGTTTGGGCGACTCATCTGTAAACCTACGTGCCTGGGCTTGGGCACAAGACCTGCCTAACGGCTTTATTCTTAGTTGTGATCTTTTTGAAAATATTAAAAAACGATTTGATAAAGAAGGGATCGAGATTCCATTTCCACATAGGACGGTTTATATGCATCAAAATAAATGAATTACATGGTGAAATTGATTTTGTAACTGCTTTTCGTGAATTTAACAAGTGACCTGGCTAAAAAATATGGTCTTTATCGATTTTCTAGATCCTTCTTATTTTTCTGTTAATTACAAAAAAATCAATTCTGATAAGTCTAGATACAAAGAAATGGAGTCCATACCAAATAATTATTTTCACTCCTCTATGCATAAAACAAACCTGTCAATTTAATACGTATGGCTCTCAAGGTCAGGTCCTATTGGTTTTTAGAACCGATAAGATCCAGCCCTTAAGATGAACTTTTAAAGCTTTTGTTTGTAGCATTATTGGGCAAGGCATTTCTAAACCAGATATCATGTTGGGCAAAAGGAATCTCTACACCATGTTGCCTAAATAATTTTAATATATTCTTTCTTAACTGACTTTTTATTTTTTCGATACTGAAGAATTCGTAACTAAAAAAGAGCAAGTCAAAATCGAGCGATGAATTCCCGTAACCCACAAATTGAACGTCAGATTTAGGCTTGCTTAAAATATCGGGATGGGTTTCTAAGGCTTTTTCCAATAAAGATTCCACCAGATCAATGTCGGAAGAATAGGCTACCCCAATGCTGACTTTAAATCGAGTATAGTCATCATTATTACTCCAGTTAATAACACTTTGGGAAACTAATTTACTGTTCGGAATAATGATTATAATATTGTCTCTAGTAACGACTTTTGATGTTCTCAACCCTATTTGAATAACTTTAGCAACAAACCCATCCACCTCAATAATATCGCCAATCTGGATGGTGCCTTCGATTAACAAAATGATCCCTGAAAATAAATCTTGAAACGTTTGCTGAAGGCCCAATCCTATTCCAACTAACAAGGCAGCTGCACCACCCCAAATCAAGGAAGGCTGAATACCAACGGACTGAAGCATCAACAGAAATGAGATTACATAGACAATGTACTTGGTAAACTGTACTACAGCATGTTCTCGCCCCGAATCAAGTACTTCTTTCTTAAAATATCTTTGATAAAATTTTATAACAAAAAATAAAAATAATTTACTGATTAAAAATATTATTAAAACCAGAGCGAGGTTCCAAATAGTCAGCTTATAATCGTCTGATTGGAAAATGATTGTATTCAGAAATTGATTCATTTTAAGTACTAGCTTAAGATTCTGACTCTTTGATTAATAAAGTGTGAAGAAGGCACTACTACCTTTTCCCCAGAGGCTTCCTGAATAGTTATAGAGGTTGTATTAACACGAACAATTTGTCCAACTACTTCACCGATCTGCACATTCTGTCCAACTTTGAATTGGTTTTTGTTAAAGAAAGAAGACAATATATTCGCTAAGATGGATTGGGATGCGAATCCATACGATATTGCCGCAGCAACTAATACAGCTCCAAGTATCATCATAAAATTAGAAGTTATTATAGCTGTGTTAAAACCGGCTTGGTCCAGAGCAGCTAATGTGACGATAATCAGCAGAAGATAATAAACAACGTTGCTTATTATTTTTCCCGCACTGATTCCCAAAGAATCGGTAGCCGCTCTGATGATTTTCCTTATGATAGTCGCAATATAATAACCAACCACAAAGAAAACTATGGCAAATAAAATGTTTGGTAGCAAACTCAATAATCTGGATACTTCTTCCGACACAGCATTCCATCCTACTGCTTCAGAAGCAGATAAAATGACAACAAGCATGAGAATCCAATAGATAAATTTTCCAATTAATTTACTGGGTGTGGTACTGATACCAGCGCGGGCTAATAAGTCCTTAGCTTTTACTTTATCAGCAAAAGAGTCAAATTGCATAGATTTCAAAATTCTTACGATTACAATAGATACTAATTTGGCAATCAACCATCCTAGAAGAATAATAATGATTACGAATAATACAGTAGGAATGGCACTACCAACGCGTTCTCCGAATGCTCTGAGAGAACTCCAAAATAATTGACCCCAAGAGGAAATTTGTTCCATAATAAGTTGTTTTTTTATATTTTATATCCCCAATAATTTAATTTAATCAGTAAGCATGCATCAAAATTTTCTTCCCGTAAATAAAAAGCTGTGAATGCTTTCATTCACAGCGGGCTGATTTTTCTATAAAACCATAACTGTATGTGATACTATGTTTATCAGAGTATCTTTAATTCTCACTGGAAATCATTTGCTTTTTTATGGTAAGACTCTTTTTTTCAATAGCCTTTATATGGCTTTTAGACTCATCAATGCTGGTTTCTTGCGCTGTAATTTTTTCAAGCTGAACTTGCTGATTTTCTGCATTGTTCGCTAAGTTACGGTCTTGCTCAGCAACCTCAGACAAGGCTTTATCTTTTAATTTTTGAATATTTAATTTATCCTTTTCCAGCTTACTTAATTCAGCTGTAAATGATTTTAAATCTTTTTCTTTTTGACTAATTTCCAATTCGGCTAGCTTGATATTCAGCTCATACTCAAATTGTGAGAACACATCTTCTGCGGCAAACAACCTTTCTTCATGGTCGGTAGAGTTTAAATAAGCGCCTCCAAGATCAAACCAAAGTATCAATTTCCCTCCTTGGATCCGAGCATAAATATCAACGGTATTATTACTCATCCCTTTTACCGTTCCGTCATCGGTAAAATATTCCCCAATTTTTTTATTGTACTTGGTTTTACCCTTGAAATCTTTAGCTAATTTTTTCCAAACATCTTCGGCAAGTTCACTTTCCATAGTAGGTATATCCATTACAAAAGAGTTCTTAGAGCCCTGACTACTCATATTTTGCGTCTCAACAATTTGGCAAAAACCATTATTGTGTACCCCGGCTACAAGTAATAGGCCGATAATTAATGAGTTTTTAATAATCATGATAATTGTTTTTCTGGTTATAAGACTGGTAATTATTTTTTGGTCACATTTTAAATTCAATCATCTTCAAGATCAGTTGATTCGCCTAACATATAAGCATTTGAAATCACAAATTTGGTAGTAAACAAATCGGTTACATCCGAAATAAGCTGAATGCTATCAAGCGAATTAAAAATTTCATCTTTTAAGCTTTCCGGTGGTGATGCTTGTCCCACCACATTGTTTAGTACTTCCTCAATGGGATGGGTAAAATGCTGGTCTAAATTTTTATTCTTCTCTTTCATTTTTCAATTGTTTCATAATTTCATGAAGATGTGTTCTTGATCTTTTTAATCTCATTTTAGTAGCACTTTCTTTAATATTAAATTTTTGGGATATTTCTTGGACGGACATGTTATCGGTGTATTTCATTATCAGGATTATTCGATCTCCTTCCTTGAGCAGCAATATCGCTTGTTCCATGAGCTCGAAATCTTTTTCTCTACTCATTAACTCTACAATATCATCCTCCGTTTTTACCTCTTCCTCTATAATATCAACATCGCCGGCAATTTTTAATTTACGCTCTTTCTTTAAATAGTTAATACTGTGATTATAGGTAATAGAATTCACCCAACTGCCAAACGGTGCATTCCCTTTAAAAGAATTTAAGTTAAGGAAAATTTTAATAAAGATATCATGAGACAAATCTTGAGCGGTATGTTGATTTTTAACTACTACCAAACACTTTGCATAAACTTGCTGTGCAAATCTGTGGTAAAGCTCCTCCTGACATTTCCTTATTTTTTGGGGATTCTGGGATTGCTGAATAAGCTTAACCAACTCATTATCGTCCAATAATTTCATCCAAGCATTTCCTAATTAATAATCTATCAAAAGAGTACTTCAGCCCTTGTTCTCTGTAAAGAGTTTATTTCTACTTTTTGGTCACTTTTTGCTCCAACCCGTTACAATAAATCGGTTGATTTACCATTGAGAAATATGGCAAATCATTTTTAGGTCAACTTTAAATTTAATATTAAGCATCCTATTTATTAAATGGTGTCTTGATATAAAGAACAAATTGGCATAAATTAATTCAAAAGTTAACCATTGCACAATTCAAAACTAACCAAGTGAATTTAAAAAAATTAGTGTAGAATAATAAACTTTCAAGGATGACTCTATTTGCCATGGTAAAAAAAATGACCAGGTAATAAAAGAATTATGAAACCGCCTCTTCCACACGCTCTAACTAGATTCCTCTATTTTTTTAAATCATTTATCCCATGACATACGACTTTCAATTGATTTACTTAATAAAAATACTTTTTTAATTCTCCTCAAGTAAAAATTTAGGCCAATGTGACTACTTTCAAATATTTTGTCTTAGAAAAAAGATCAAAATGAATAGTAAAGAAATCAAAAGTAAAAAAGTGACTTGGAAAAAAATATTTGGTTGGTTATTGTTGATTTCCATACTTGTCAATGGATTTCAATATTTGTATACAAATCAGGTAACCGAGAAATTCAAATCTAAACAAGATGAGGGTATCTCCTTACAAAAAGAAATCTGTACAACTAAAATTAAAAAAATAGAAGAGAAGTCACTAGACCAACTTACCCGGGTTTATAGCTGGAGTATTCGCAGTGCACTCACCAGAAATAATTTTGATCAAGTAAGCGAATATTTTTCTCAGATGATACAATTCGATGATCGATGCGAAGAAATTAATTTGTATGATATGGAGGGGATTATAAAAGTGTCTACCAACCAAGATTATTTGGATGATCCTATTCAAGTTCATTACAATATTTCACCCCAGGAAATGGAATCTCATTTTTCTCAGATCTCCACTGATTCTTCAAGGATAACCGTCCATACTCCAATTTCAATTTACAATGAAATTGAATATGGGCTTATGATAAAATATAGTTTACCAAAAACATAAATGCTGGTAGAAGGATCTGTTCTATGGTAAAAGCTATGGTCCAAGACCGGAAAATGACACTTGGAAGAATTGAAGGAATCATTTCTTAAATTTAACTATTTTGTATATCTGGTATTTTTGATCCAGCGAGGTTAATTCATTGTAGTATTGATCCTTTAAAGTTAAGATCAATTTAATGCTAAATATTTATGAAATCATCTCATAAATAATCTTAGTTTCGAATACAGGATGAAAAAAATGAATAAAAATCTAATTCTTCAATATTATTTGCTGGAATGAATAAAGATACCATAAAGGATTACTACAGTATTGATCCGAAATATGTAGAAGAACTCTATTATGTTCAGATTGAACTTCTTAAGCTCCAAAAGTTTATTTCAGATAACGGACTCCGTCTGGCTATCTTATTTGAAGGCCGCGACACAGCAGGAAAAGGAAGTGCCATTTCGCGATTTACCCAATTCCTAAATCCAAAAAATTATCGGGTTGTTGCCTTAGGTAAACCTTCTAAAAAAGAAAAAGGGCAATGGTATTTCCAGCGCTATATACGCAGACTACCTGATGCTGGAGAAATGGTATTTTTTGATCGTAGTTGGTACAATCGTGCCGTTGTTGAACCTACCATGGGTTTCTGTAGCAATGAGCAATATGAGCTTTTTATGTCGCAATTAAATGCGGTGGAGAAGTTATTGATTGAGGATGGGATAAAATTAATAAAATTTTGGTTTTCTATCGATATGCTCGAACAAAAAGAACGTATCAGACGTCGGCTTGACTCCCCATTATTCAATTGGAAAGTGAGCCCAGTGGATCTTGCTGCCCAAGATAAATGGACGGATTTTACTTATTACAAAGCAGAAATGTTTAAAAGAACCACTACGCTTGATTGCCCATGGCAGATCGTTCGAGGAAACACACGTGAAGAAAGTCGCATAGAAGCAATCCGTTACATACTATCCCTTTACAATTATACCAATAAAGACGAAAATCTTCGGTCTTATGATCCAACTAAAGTAGTAACTTTTGATGAATCAAATTTAGGTTTAACAGAACCTTTACATCCTAAAAATTCCAGGTAAAAGCCTGCAGAAGCCCTTAAACATTATAGAATAAAATGGACACAAATGTGACCTTTTAAGCAGTTTTGACTCATATAACATGAAGTATAATAATTACAATACTGAATTCGTCTTTGAATTTAAAAAAGAACGTTAGCTTTGTACAAAGAAATGCAAGGATCAAATATAGCTCTGTAAAGCTCTAATAGGCGGTTTAAAAAATCTTCTAAAGCACCGTGTGGAGTATTGCACTAGTTTATTCTAACTGAAAAAAAGATTGCATCTTCACTCTTTGAAACTTGGCAAAGTTTAGATTAAACTATTAAATCCATTTGAAAAATACTATAAGAACGCTTCTTGGCAGAACGGATATTGTAAGCTTCCCTTTACTTGAATTGCGAGGTATCGCCATAAAAATAGATACTGGCGCCTATACTTCCAGTTTTCACTGTCATAGTATTGTTGAAGATAACAATGTGCTTATCTGTGAATTCCTTGATCCTCTGCATCACAAATATGTGGAAAGAAAATTCACTTTTGAGGAATACAAGCAAAAGAATGTAAAGAGTTCTAATGGAAGAATCGAAAGTCGATATTTTATCAAAACGAAAATTTCCTTATTCAAGAAAAGATATATCATAGATCTATCCCTCACCGAAAGAGGCACGATGCGTTATCCTGTTTTGGTCGGTCGTAAATTTCTTTCTCGAAAATTTATCGTTGACACTTCAAAATCAAATTTATCCTACGAAGGAATAATCATTAAAATCAATACAATATGAAGATCGTTGTTCTATCTGGCAACTCCAACTTGTACTCAACTAAAAGGTTGGTGGAAGCAGGAAAAAAAAGAAATCATGAAGTTCTTGTAGTAGATCACACCAAGTGTGATATCATAATAGAAAAGAAAAAACCAGCCATCCGCTATAAGCATGAATTGCTAGAGGATGTGGAGGCAGTCATACCCAGAATAGGAGCGTCCGTTACCTTTTTTGGAACGGCTGTAGTACGTCAATTTGAAATGATGAAAGTTTTTACAGCGGTCGAATCCCAGGCATTGATGCGATCTAGAGATAAGCTAAGAAGTCTTCAAGTACTATCAAGAGCAGGCCTGGGCCTTCCAAAAACTGTGTTTACTAATTATTCAAAGTATGTCGCCGATGTGGTGGAAAGTGTGGGAGGCGCCCCGCTAGTAATCAAACTACTGGAAGGAACCCAGGGGCTTGGAGTGGTTTTAGTAGAAACCAATAATGCTGCGGAATCCGTTCTGGAGGCATTCAATGGATTGAAAGCCAGAGTCATTGTGCAAGAGTTTATTAAAGAAGCAAAAGGTGCAGATATCCGCGCCTTTGTGGTGGATGGTGTCGTAGTTGGAGCTATGAAAAGACAAGGCAAAGAAGGAGAATTTCGGTCGAACCTACATCGAGGAGGAAGCGCCATGACCATACAACTTACGGAGGATGAAGAAAATGCTGCGTTAAAGGCGGCCAAGGTTATGGGATTAGGGGTGGCAGGGGTCGACATGCTACAATCTGCTCGCGGGCCCCTTATTCTAGAAGTGAATTCGTCTCCGGGACTGGAAGGCATCGAACGAGCTACTGGTGAAGATATTGCTAAAAAAATTATCAATTATGTAGAAAGGAATGTTTAAAGAAATTAAAATTCTTGATAAGCTCATTGAACCCGGACAATCCGCTCAGATCCTAATGGATATTGCCCGGTTAAATACCCGTTCCAAAATTGAAGTTCCCATCATTGTTGAGCGAGGCAAACAAGAAGGCCCTTGTTTACTATTAATGGGTGGTATCCACGGAGATGAAGTAAATGGAATTGAAATAGTCCGTCAGATCATTGCAAGCGGGATCCATAAACCCGATAACGGTACGGTCATATGTATTCCTCTTTTAAATGTGTTTGGATTTCTTAATCAAACCCGGGAGTTCCCAGATGGACGAGATTTAAACCGGGTCTTCCCTGGCTCAATTAAAGGTTCTTTAGCGAGTCGATTTGCCTTTCATGTAATGAAAGAAGTTATTCCCAATGTAGATTATTGCATTGACTATCACACCGGAGGCGCTCAGCGTTTCAATTATGCACAATTAAGAATTGATAGTACCGATGATGAGAGTCTTGAACTAGCCAAGGCCTTTGGTGCCCGATTTGTTATATTGGCGAAAAACAGAGAAAAATCCTTTAGAGAATCGATGGTTAAATTAGGAAAGAAAGTCTTACTCTTTGAAGGAGGAAAGTCACTTAATTTAAACAAGACCGTTACAAAAATAGGTATGCAAGGAGCCATTAATATTATGCATAAACTTGGAATGAGAGATTTTAGTGCCCAACTGGAAAAAGCTAAAACACCTATTATTATTAAACATTCGACCTGGTTAAGAGCTAAACACTCAGGGATGTACCGGTGCTACGTGAGAGCTGGTCAGAAGGTAGAAAAAGGTATAGTCCTTGGCAGTATTTCTGATCCCTTTGGAAATTTTGAAAAAGTCTTTAAGAATCGACGGGAGGGATATGTGCTCAATTCTAACCAAATTCCTTTGGTCAATCAAGGAGATGCCTTATTGCATATTGGCTTTAAATAAGTATAAACCTTCAACTTTCATCCATAGCTGATCTTTGAAAGAAACAAAGAATTAAGGAAATTTTTAGTGCTCCATTTATAATAATTAGAAAAAACCGGTCCAGCTTCAAAGTGAGATCTATCTGAAGAACACAACTAATTTGAAAACTTACTTTTACTTTTCATCATAATCTAATTATGAATGGATCCTTCTAAAATGATTTTTGCCAAAGAAAATCACATAAATTCATGATTTAATTTTTTAAACCAAGAACATATAATGATTTGTATTATCGTTTTTAACCTATAAAAGATATAATATATCTAAATAAATTTTGATGAAGTTAAAAGGCAGGATTTGGAAATTAGTTATCTGGATACCGCTAACCTTGCTATTGTTTTTTGTATTAATCTGGGGTGCTCTACAATTCCCTGCTATACAAACAAAAGTAGTTCAAAAGATAACGGCTACCTTAAGCCAATCACTCCATGCAAACGTTTCAATAGGTAAAGTCAGCATCCGTTTTTTTAAGCGCGTTGCATTATCGGATATCCTGATTGAAGATCAAAACCAAGACACGCTTTTGTATATATCCCAACTCGAGGCAGAGGTTGGCCTTTTATCCTTAATACGGAAAAAGATTACCCTACAGGAAATAAATCTATTAGAAACGCAAGCGTATCTCGCCAGAAATACGGACAATGTAAATTACAATTATCAATTCCTGCTCAATGAATTCGTAAAGAATGGAAGCAATACCAAAAAAAATAAATGGACCTTTGGACTCGAGGATATTAAGCTAGAAGAAGTGAGCATTCAGCTTAAGGATGATTTGCAAAAAACGAGCTGGAACACAACCTTTGCTGAACTAGGATGCAATTTTGAGCATTTAGATCTTGCCAATAAAAAGGTTTCCATTAGCCGGATCTATATTGATCAATCGGTCTTTAATATGAATCAATCGGAAATTGCTGATAAAGAAGACTTAAGCTCAGTGGAAACAAAGCAGTCGATACCTGCCATTTTCCCATATACCGGCTGGGATATAAAAATTGACAAATTAGAAACTACAAATAATGCTATTTCTTACAGAAAATCATTCGGAGATAAATCCGGAGGCAATTTAGATTCTACCGATTTTTATATACATAGCTTGTCAACCCTATTTGAAAACTTAGTCTGGGAAAAGCACAAAATAAGTGGGGTAATTAACCGCCTAAAATTTGATGAAAAGAATGGTTTTAGCCTCAATCATTTTGCTTCCGCATTGAATATGGATACTGCTCATATTGAGGTTAACAATTTACTCCTTACCACGCCAAATACCCATCTATCCAATTCATCTACTATTTCCTATGATGGTTGGAATAGTCTAATTACCAATTACAAGCGTTCAACCATAAAATCCCAATTTGATCAAAGTACCATTGGTTATGGTGATTTAAAATACTTAGAACGGCTGATCTCAAAAATTCCTTGGGTTGATTTAAACGCTGTTCAAAATATACAGATTAATGGGCTTATTTCAGGCCAGATTAATAATTTTTCTACTACGAATTTCCAGCTAGGTGTTGGCGACCAAATTCAATTCAGGGGAGATACCTATGTAAAAAATATACTGGATACCGATCAAACGGAATTTAAGTTCAACATTAATAACCTCTCTTCGTCTTATGTACATTTAAAAAAACTTGTCCCAGATCTTCCCGTTCCATCCGGTCTTAATAATTTAGGTTTGATTGAGTTGAAAGGAAATCTTCAAGGTAAATTAAATGATTTTGCCCTTGATAAAATCGAATTAAGAGGTTCCGGTAGTGTATTTGATGGCAGTGGGAACATTTCAAATATCTTCAACAATAAGCCAAACCATCTGGATCTAGTTATTAAAAATCTATCGATCCAACCAGAATTATTGGCTGGATTTATGACCACAAAATTACCCTCCGCAATAGATAGTCTTCAATATTTGCAATACACTGGAAAATTTGTAGGAAATTTTAATAATTGTAGGGTGAATGGTAACTTTATGACAGCTGCTGGAAATTTAGAAACCGACTTGTCGCTAATTTTCAACCCCAATTTTACCCACGCGGCCTACACGGGTAATGTGAACTCAGATAAGTTTAATCTATACAAGATCTTCCCTCTTCAACCGGAGCTAGGCAATATTGCCTTTAATACATTCATCGAAGGTGCTGGGTTGCAATTA
>JAHEJC010000054.1 GCA_024639065.1 Lewinellaceae bacterium
GTATTTAATCCAGTACCAACCGCTGTACCACCCAATGCTAGTTCCGAGAGATGCTTTAAACTGTTCTTTACGGTATTGATACCATGTGCAATTTGAGCGGCATATCCAGAGAGCTCTTGTCCTAAAGTAACTGGTGTAGCATCCATGAAGTGCGTTCTACCTATTTTTACCACTTTGTTAAACGCTTTAGCCTTGCTACTGAATTCAGCCTGTAAAGCACTTAGCGCCGGAATTACTTGTTCGACTAATATTTTGTAAGCCGCTATATTCATGGCGGTAGGGAACGTATCATTCGATGACTGAGACTTATTCACATCATCATTTGGGTGCAAGGTTTTTTCTTTGTCTGCCAATTTACCTCCAACAAGAACGTGTGCCCTATTTGCAATTACTTCATTTACGTTCATATTGGTTTGTGTACCTGACCCGGTTTGCCAAACCACTAAAGGAAATTGATCATCCAATTCACCTTTCAAAATTTCATTACAAACCTTTGTAATTAAGTTTGCCTTGGCTCTAGTTAAAACTTTGCATTTTACATTTGTTTGTGCTGCCGATTTTTTTAGAATCGCAAATGCTTCTATTACCTCATTAGGTATTTGATGACCGCCAATTTTAAAATTTTGAATACTGCGTTGTGTCTGAGCTGCCCAATATTTTTCAGCAGGCACATTTACTATTCCTAAGCTGTCTTTTTCTTTTCTAAATTTCATAATTCTTTTTTCTAATACTATAAATTAAATAGACCATATAATACCGGTATATTCTACAAAATTACTGAAATGTCTTAAATAATTATGATGATCGTCATCATAGGATTCGGGTCTCCTAGTCGTCTTTGGTTATTGTTCTAATCCAACCAAGGGGTTTTTACACCTTCCTACTGCTGACCAACCTGGCTATCTATATATTAGGGCACCTATGCATCTTTAACTGAAAGACGACACTATAATTTTCAACCCTATCTTCAGCTTTACATCAAATATGGAAATGCTTTGTGGATATAATAATTAGAACGCCCAATTACTTGTGAAGCTTCAAAAATATAAAAGGATAAATGGTACTGTAGTTAACGAAATTAACTCAACTTTGAAAAAATAGGAATCTGATGGAATACTAATGAAAGGCTTATCGATTAAGAAATACATCACCAGAAAAAACATGGTCTTTTATTCCCTCTGGATGCTGATAAGAAATCGAAATTACACAAACATATACTTGAGAATCCATAAATTTACCATCTTTGCGGCCATCCCATCCGAAGTCTATATCCATTGACTCAAATATTCTATTACCCCATCGATCAAAAACCTGCATTTTGAAATCATGGACCTGATATCCAGTGGAAATGTAGCCCATCAATTGATCATTATATCCATCTCCGTTCGGGCTAAATATGTTGGGAATAAAGACTTCAATAGCCTCGCAATTATGAACTTTAATATTGATTGAGTCTCTTTGCGAGCAATTATTATCAGAAACTTCCACCCAATGGGTTCCTGTAGCTTGCAAATAAGTATAGGAGTCAGTACTTCCATTACTCCATTTGTAATTTATTCCTTCCGGAACCGATGCATCGAGAAATAATTCAGTATTCAAGCAAATAAGCGTATCTTTTGGAAGACTCAAACTAAAACCTTTGGATGTCTCTACCTGGATTGATTTTTCTGCAATGCAACCTTTTTGAGCAGCTAAGACTGTATAATTACCAGGTTGGTCCACACTAAGCGTTGGACCTTTTGATCCGTTGCTCCAAATAATTTCTTCCGCATCGGTATCTGCTAATAAAATGGCTCCGGTATTAGGACAAATTTCTACCACAGAGTCAACCAATAAATAAGGAATATCCTGAACTGAAACCAATATACTGTCCACCAGTGGACAGTTTCCGTCTGAGATAAAATAATAAAAATGCTGGGTCTCTTCAATCATGGAATCTATGAAAGGACGGGTATACTCTGCATACGTATCACCTAAAGGAATACGGAGTGTTACATCCAGGATGACCCTTTCATCTTCACAAACTTGAACCGTGTCAGGCAAATCAGTGGTGGGCCCTTCTAAAAATGAAACAATCGTTGTGTCTTTCCAGCTGCAACCTGATTTTATGATGGTGGCCCAATAGGTACCTTCCTGATCTACTTTGATTGTTTTATCTCTTGAACCTGTATTCCAAATAACATCCACATCCGGTAAATGAATAGCCAATTCAATTACTGAATTTTCACAAGCCTCCATAACAGCAGGTATAACATCCTCAGATGGATCAAATACTTGGATGGTAATGGTATCCGCCTCTACACATTGGTCTTTGACGGCTGTCAAAATATAATCTCCTTCACTTGTAGCTTGAATCGTATACCCAACGGTCCCAGTATTCCAGCTATATTCAGCTGAATTTATTTTTTGATCGGTTTGCAAAATTATATCTTCTCCAGCGCAAATGGTGGTATCACTACCTAATTCAGGTTTTAGATCATTGTGTACTTCAATAAGCACAGAATCAATGATGGTACAATTTTGTGTAAAGGAAGCTTTCAACCAATAGGTTCCAGTTACATCCACTTTAATAGTCTCTCCAACCGTTCCGTCGGACCATTCATAATTTTCAGCTTCAATTGTCTTTCGTCCATTTAATAAAATGGATTCATTTCTACATAAACTTTTATCTGCTCCAAGGACTCCATTTAACAAATCTTCATCTTGGGTTACATATTGCCAGCCAATGTTACTATTATTGATATCGGTACTGTTATAGCCAGCATAGAAATTAGCACCTCCTTGCGCCATTTGATCTTGCATTTGAACAAAATCAGCATGGATATCTCCACTCGTTTTTTCTACGATTGAATGGATACCCGGAGAGGATGCACTTAACTTGATCTGAGAACAGTTATTCCCTCTCATCTGCCAATATTCATTAATTTTTTGGGTGACCCCACTCTCAAGAATATAACCTTTCCCTGCTGAGAACAGCAACGAATCCATTTCGTGTGGCCCAATTATTTCTGCATTATTTTTAAACTTTAACAGTTCAAATCTAACGACCGGTTTGGGTGAGGGTGATAAAGCATTAGAGTGCACACTAGATTGACCAATTTTCGATGTAAAATTTACTTGATCAAAGGCAAGCTCGCCATGTACATATAACTTAGCATTTTCATGAGTCAAATTTATTGAAGATCCATGGGCAAGTAAATCTAAGTAGTTCCCATAGACACTTAAACTTCCTCTTGATTTAGAACCTTCTCCCGTAAAAGTCATAGTACTATTAGAACAGTCCAACACACAAGGGGCCGAATAGGCTTGAATATCAAAAAATCTAGCTTGTATGGGCTGACCATCTGTAATAACATGGCCGTTAGTAAATGTGATTACACCAGCAGATACTTTACCAGTTAATTGATAGGTGCCCGTGGTGTTGATGTCCAGATTATTTACCCGAATCGAACCAAGGTTGAGATAGTGTTGATCAATTCCTCGGAGTTTTAATCGTTCAATATTCGCTTTCAACTTGGATTTGATTCTAAAGGAACCAAAACTATGTATTTCACCTAAATTTAATGTAGTGGTAGCGTTTGCGTGATCCCATATAAAATCATGACAGGTCGCGATTTTATCCTTTTCAGCAAAAATCACCATATTATCCAGTGGGAATGAATGCTCATCAAAAATTACTTCATCGGATGGTGTAGGTAAACATTCTCCGCCTGCACCTCCAGCAACCAAAGACCAGTTTTGAGGATCATGCCAGCTCCCAGAATTTCCTATCCAGTACAATTTCCTCGCGGCCAATGCTGAAAACAACCATCCCGAGTTGTTGCCCAAATCTGTTGCATTGTATGCTTCAAAAGATCCATTCCCTTCAATGCTTATACCTTCTAAAGTTACGTAATAGATTTGCTGTGCATTATTGCTCCTGATTATTGCTTGTTCGGATTGACTTTGAGACTGCAATGAAATTGGTTGATTACAGTCACCATTTGCTATCAATAAATCAATTGTAAATACTTCACCATTTGCACCAAAGCTATAACTGAATCCTGGCGACAAGGTGAGTTCGTCGAAACTATGATTGCCACGTAATGTTACATTCGATGTGTAGTAAGCATACTTAATTAATGTCTTAAATGCCTTATTAGATATTGAAGAGCTCTTTTCACCACTAAAAATAATTGTGTAATAATAGATTGAATCGAACTGAGCGTTACCAATATTATTGAATACGCCCTGATGGCCTGTAAACTCAATAGTAGAATTTCCAGCATCGAAAATAAAATTCACTTTCTCTAATGCCCAATTCACTAGATAATTTCGAGTTGATCTGACTAATACGTAACTATTTTCTAGATACAGTGCTCTGGTAAAAGATCCATACGATTCGAACGATTCCACTTCAATACGATGAGAATTAGTGTATAGTGTGCTTCTATTAAAAACAATGCGTTCTTTAACCTTCAAATCCGATTCCATATACCAGGTTGCTTTGAATCCTTCAAAAAACAGATCCTGGTGCATCAAGTGCCCATTGAGATTTATCGTGTGGGTTTCATTGAATGCATCAAAATATATATTTCCTTTAAACGACCATTCCATTGCAATTTGAAGTGAAATGGATCCATGAATATGAACATTCTGCTTTTTTGTTCCTTCAAAAACTGGGTTCCCAGTTGCATCAGACCAATGCATCGATTTAAAATAGATATCTTGAACATCCACGGATACTTTCTCTCTACCTAGGGAAAATGAGTTGGCATCAAATATTACATCATCAATAAATGTAGGGATACAAGCTCCACCTGCTCCACCGCTGGTTAGCGACCAATTAGCTGGATCACTCCACTTTCCGCTACCTCCTACCCAAAATAAGGTTTTTGCCGTTCTCATTTGCAAATTCCAACCAATTACATTTTGTCCGGCAGTTGCTTCAGTAATGCTAGCCGCACTTGAATTAGTTGATGACACATGAATGTCCCACAGGTTTACATAAGTGAGATTATTCATTTGAGCAAATTCAAAAATGGATGCGTCACCTGGTATGGTAGAAGATATAGTTATAGGTTCAGTACAGGATCCGTTTGCATCGAGGATATCAATTTTCTGAATTTTTTTGTTTTCGAATTGATAGGAGTTACCTGGATCAAGTTTTAAATAATTAAGCTGGTTTGATCCATAGATATATCCATTATTATAAAATTCTAACCGATTAATTTGCAATGGAGCCGGCAGGTAGTACTGGGTTTCGGCTTGTACATAGGATTTACCAGCAGGATGCTCGAAAACTAATCTTTCTAGAGCAGTCAACCTTGATCCAATAACTTGTAAATAACTGAATTCACCTTGAAAAATTATTGAGGTATTCGAGTTGATTAAGTCGATATTGTCTGAACGCAATCTCAGTGATGGATTTAAGAATTCAACGCCTCCGGTAATAAATAGTGCAGAATTGCTAATATCTATGGTAGAAAGATTTTTAGACTCGATAAAAAATTGATTGCAATGCAGGTTATAATTGTTCGATTGAAAATTCCCCCCCTGAAGTAAAAATTTATTAATTACATAAGTTGAGTCACCCAAAATCCAGTTAGATCCTTGCTCACCGTTTATGGTTAAATTATTTCCTACTTCATGACCAGCAAAATCAATGACATTATCATTGGAACCTGAAAAATAAAAAGAACCTGCATATTGAAAGTCAATCCCAGGATGTAAAGTTAAAGATCCGTTTATGTTAATGATGTAGTCAAGATCTCCTTTGAGCGCAGGAGTAAAACTAACTTTCGACCAATCCATGTTTTTGCAAAAAACATTGTCCCGGTTAATGTTAACACTTTCACCCGGCTGCTTAAAGGAATTCTCATCAAATATTACATTATCGTTAACAGTAGGAAGGACTGAATGTTGGACATTGCCTCCTGATGATGACGACCAATGTGTAATGTCAGACCAATCGCCAGATCCACCTACCCAATAGTAGTCTACCCCTTGCCCTAAACAAATGCACAAAGGTAACATGACCAACGTAATAGAATGGACGAACTTCATTAACATTACTTTACTTTACTCCAAAGGCTTAAAATCACCTTGAAACACCAATTGGTCAATCAGAAAACGGGGGGAAGATTACGAGACACAAAACTTGCAATCGTCTTTTCTTCAGAATTATGACGCTAAAAATAGGTAAAAATCACAATTATAATACAGAAATAATGGAATTTATTTTGTCATAACCCATTCTGTATCAATTGAGTCTGTAGAATACTGGGTATATTAAACATAGCATTAATATTTAACTGACCTACTATGAATCAGTTCAATACCAATTTCATAGTTTGGCCTATGTCGGCAGGTGATTTTACCACATGTATGCCACAAGCCTCCATTATTTTCATTTTGGCTGCTGCCGTATCGTCTTTACCACCTATAATGGCTCCAGCATGACCCATCTTACGTCCTTTGGGTGCAGTCTGGCCCGCAATAAATCCTACAACCGGTTTGGTCCCATAGGCTTTAATCCAATTAGCTGCTTCTGCTTCCATACCACCTCCAATTTCACCGATCATCACAATTCCCGTGGTTAAAGGATCATTCATCAACAGCTCAACAGCTTCTTTAGTACTCGTACCAACTATTGGATCACCTCCTATACCAATACAAGTACTTTGACCCAAGCCTGCTTTGGTCACTTGATCAACTGCTTCATAAGTAAGCGTTCCCGAACGAGAAACTATACCAATTGAGCCTGGATTATGGATAAATCCTGGCATTATACCAACTTTTGCTTCACCAGGAGTGATCACTCCTGGACAATTTGGTCCTACCAATCTACAATCTCGATCTTGTAAGTAAGCATACACTTTCACCATATCCTGAACAGGTATACCTTCCGTAATACAAACAATTACCTTTATGCCTGCATCAGCTGCTTCCATAATGGCATCAGCAGCGAAAGGTGGTGGCACAAAAATTACAGATGTGTCGGCACCAGCCTGTTCAACAGCATTAGCTACCGTATTAAAAACGGGTCTATCCAGGTGTTTTTGTCCTCCTTTTTTTGGTGTAACGCCACCTACAACCGGCGTTCCATATTCAATCATTTGTTCTGTATGGAAGGAACCTTCTTTGCCGGTGATACCTTGTACAATGATCCTCGAATCCTTACTTACTAAAACACTCATTTTTCGTTTTCTTTATCATTTTGTTGGTCAGGCACAATCCAAACTTCTTCATCTGGCATGTGCATATAATATTTCTCCCTGGCGTATTTTTCAGTATTGTTTTCTATATCCTCACGATCCGCTTTAATTTGTAAAATTTGTTGACGATACAATTCCTTTTCATCCAATAAGTGATCAACTGTTCGACTGAGTTTAATTTGACCCTTAATCTTATGGTAGTCAAAAAAAATCATCCAAATAAGGAAGAAAACAAATGCAATTATATACTTATTCAATAAGATCTTTGGATCAAACTTCCACTGATCCAGTAGTTTTTTAATTGAGACCATCATGTAAAAATATTTGTAGTTGCTTAAAGATAATCGTTTTTTAGATCTTAAAAGCAGCTTTACCCAGATAAACAGCCGAATCAGCTAATTCTTCTTCAATCCTTAACAATTGATTATACTTAGCGATTCTATCCGATCTTGATCCAGAACCTGTCTTAATTTGACCTGTATTCAAGGCAACTGCCAGATCTGCAATAGTCGTATCTTCGGTTTCGCCACTGCGGTGAGAGATTATGGTCGTATAAGCATTGGCTTTAGCTAAAGACACCGCACTTATTGTTTCAGAAAGAGAACCAATTTGATTTACTTTTACCAAAATTGAATTCGCTACTTTTTGATCAATACCTTTTGATAATTTTTCTACATTGGTAACAAAAAGATCATCCCCTACTATCTGCACAACTTTACCAGATTTTGCAGTATGTTTCTGCCATCCGTTCCAATCGTCTTCATGAAGTCCATCTTCTATGGAAATAATTGGATATTTAGCACACCAATTAGCCCAATAATCCACCATTGCATCTGAGCTCATTTTTTCACCGGAAGACCAGCGCATGTGGTAAATTTTTTCATCCTCTAAATAGAATTCTGAGGCAGCAGCATCCAATGCGATAGATATTTGTTCACCTGGTTTATACCCTGCTGCTTCAATCGCTTGTAAAACAGTTTCAATTGCTTCTTCATTTGAACCGAGATTTGGAGCAAATCCACCTTCATCGCCTACATTGGTAGACATTCCTTTCTTTTTCAATACTGCTTTGAGATGATGGAAAACTTCAACACCCATTTGTAAAGCATCTGAAAAAGTATCTGCCCCAGTGGGAACGATCATAAATTCCTGAAAATCAATATTGTTATCTGCATGACTTCCTCCGTTGAGTATATTCATTAACGGCACAGGCAATACATGGGCACTCACCCCTCCAAGATATCGATACAGGCTTAAACCTGCTTCTGCAGCCGCTGCTTTACTTGCTGCCAAAGAAACACCCAGTATAGCATTGGCACCAAATCGAGATTTGTTTGGCGTACCATCCAGGTCCAACATGGTTTGATCCAAGAATAGCTGATCGGTAACGTCCAGTCCTATAAGCGAATCTCGGATTTCCTGGTCAACATGCTTGCAGGCATTGAGTACCCCTTTACCTAGAAATCTTGATTTGTCACCATCTCTTAATTCCACGGCTTCATATTTCCCGGTAGAGGCTCCAGAGGGTACAGCAGCACGTCCTATGTATCCTTTTTCTGTAAGTACTTCCACTTCAACAGTTGGATTACCTCTTGAATCCAAAATTTCACGGGCTCTAATATCAATGATCTGACTCATAATGTTTTTTTGATTTCAATGTTAGTTAGAAGAATGATTTTTTAATAATTCAATAAACTGATCAAATAAATACCTTGAATCATGTGGTCCAGGCGAAGCTTCAGGATGGTACTGAACAGAAAATGCTGGTACTGCATTAAGTTGGATACCTTCAATACTTTCATCATTGAGGTTTCTATGGGTGATCTTTACCTGATCCGCATATTTAATAACATCTTCAGGATTAATACCGAATCCATGATTCTGGCTGGTTATCTCACAATGATCCATGACGATATTCTTAACCGGATGGTTGATTCCTCGGTGTCCATGATGCATCTTAAACGTAGAAATACCAATTGCTCTCGCTAAGAGCTGATGCCCTAAGCATATGCCAAATAATGGTTTTGCATCTTTCAAAATTTGTTTAATCGTATCCACAGCATAATTCATGGGTGCCGGGTCGCCAGGACCATTGGATAAAAAGTATCCATCAGGATCCCACTTCTTGAGCTCCGAATAAGTTGTTTTTGCTGGAAATACACGTAAAAAACAATCTCTTTCCAAAAAGCAATTCAAAATATTTTGCTTGGTTCCAAAATCAAGCACTGCAATTTTCCATTTAGAGGCAGGATTGCCTAAAAAATAAGGTTCTTTAGTGGATACTTTTGAGGCTAGTTCCAGTCCATCCATAGAAGGTACTTGAGCTAACTTTTTTTTAAGGGTATTCACATCGCTAATTTCAGAAGAGATAATGCAATTCATAGCACCTTTACTACGGATGTGTTTTACAATAGCTCGAGTATCAACTTCTTGAATTCCTACTAATTGCTCATTTTCAAAATACTCTTGGATCGATCGATCAGCCTGAGCTCTGGAGTAGTCATTAGTGAAGTGACGACAGATGAGCCCAGCAATTTTAATGGAATCGGATTCATTCTCTGCATCCTTAATACCGTAATTACCTACATGAACATTAGTGGCAACAAGTACCTGTCCATAATAAGATGGGTCCGTGAATATTTCTTGATAACCGGTCATTCCTGTATTGAAGCAAATTTCTCCAACAGTTGTTCCAATTTTACCGGCTGGCTTTCCAATAAACAGTGTACCATCTTCTAAAAGTAAAGTGGCTTTCGGTAGGTCCTCGATCATATGCATTTTCTAAAAATTAATTGCAAATATAATTCTTGATCGCATATAAAAAAAAGTCCCTAATGCTCAAATGAAGATTAGGGACATAAAATATATTCTTTAGGAGCTTTATAGTCTATTCTTCTTCCATATCAACTGCAGTCGTGGCAGTAGCAGCTTCTACTCCTTTACTTCTTCGTCTACCTCTTCTAGTTCTCTTTCTAGAAGGAGCATCGCTTTCTTTGGCAGCCAACATGACTTCATTAAAATCTACTAACTCAATCATCGCAACTTCCGCAGCATCTCCTTTTCTAAATCCAGTTTTTATGATGCGTGTATAACCACCTGGTCGATCGCCTACTTTCTCAGCAATAGGTCCAAATAATTCATTGATACTTTCCTTATTCTGAAGGTAACTAAATACAACTCGACGTGAATGTGTATTATTATTTCTTCCTTTTGTAATCAATGGCTCCACATAAGTCCTTAATGCTTTAGCTTTGGCCAAGGTAGTATTGATTCTTTTGTACTTAATCAATGCATTGGCCAGACTGGATAAAAGTGCATCTCTATGCCCTTTCTTCCTGCCCAGATGATTATGTTTTTTACCATGCCTCATTGTAAAATGCTTTTATCTTCGCAACACCCCCGGAGCCAATAAAGGCTCCATGTCAGTTTTTGCAATAATTGTTTTTAATCTTCGTCGAGTTTATATTTGGAAAGATCCATTCCAAATGTAAGCCCTTTATTTTGAAGTAGTTCTTCTATTTCAACTAATGATTTTTTACCGAAGTTTCTGAACTTCAATAATTCATGCGTGTCGTATTTCACCAATTCACCCAGTGAATTTATTTTAGCTGCTTTGAGACAGTTATAAGCTCTTACCGAAAGATCCAAATCTTCCAGGGAAGTCTTAAGCAGTTTTCTCATGTGCAAGATATGTTCATCGACGATCTGATCTTCTCTCCTGGCAGCATCATCAAATGTAATATTTTCATCTGTTATCAACATAAGATGCTGTATCAGGATCCTAGAAGCTTGTTTAATAGCTTCTTCTGGATGAATGGTTCCGTCGGTCTTGACTTCTATAGCTAATTTTTCATAATCAGTGCGCTGACCCACCCGGGTATTTGAAATTGAATAGGCTACATTTTTTATGGGCGTATAGATTGCATCCATAGGAATTATTCCGATAGGCGCATCTTTGGGTAGATTAACATCCGCTGGGACGTAACCTCTTCCTTTTGTCACAGTAAGTTCTAATTCTAAATTGACAAAAGGCTCCATATTGCAAATCACCAAATCAGGATTCATAACTTTAAAGACGTTAGTGGATCCTTCAATGTCTGCACCTACAAATTGGTCTTTCCCGCTAATTGTCAAGTAAATTGTTTCTTCAGAAATATCTTCGTCCTCAATACTTCTTTTAAGTCTGACCTGCTTTAGATTTAAGATAATATCAACTACATCTTCTACCACACCTTTTATGGTAGAAAATTCATGCTCCACACCTCCGATTCTAACTGCTGAAATAGCAAAACCTTCAAGTGACGAAAGTAATACTCTTCTTAAAGCATTACCTACTGTCTGTCCAAATCCTGGTTCCAGCGGTTTAAATTCGAAAAGGCCGTCAAAGTCAGTAGCCTTTTGAAGAATAATCTTATCTGGTTTTTGAAAACTTAAAATATTCATATTATGATAGCTTCAGATATTATAAAAATGATGAAAGAAGAATCTATGGCGAAGAATTATTTAGAATATAATTCTACAATTAATTGTTCATTTATTTTTTCCGGAATTTGCTCTCTCTCCGGATATTCCAGGAACTTACCCTCCATTTTGTCTGTATTCCATTCTAACCATGAGAATTTCCTAACCTCAGATTTTGATTGCACCGAGTTTTGAATTGTATCCAAATGTTGAGATTTACCTCTAACTGTAACAACATCACCTGGCTTAAGTTTATATGATGGTATATTTGAAACCACCCCATTCACTACAATATGTTTATGGCCAACTAGCTGTCGTGCTGCTCTTCTAGTGGGAGCAATGCCTAATCTAAACACCGTATTATCAAGTCTGGATTCCAAGAGTTGGAGGAGAATCTCACCAGTTACTCCACTTTTGCTAGTCGCCGTTTCAAATGTATTTCTAAACTGTCTTTCTAATACGCCATAGGTGTATTTGGCTTTTTGCTTTTCCATTAATTGAAGCGCATAATCGGATTTTTGTTTTCTTCGTCTTCCACCACCGTGCTGACCTGGAGGATACTTTCTTCTTTCGAAAGAACGATCGGCTCCGAAAATCGATTCTCCGAAAGCTCTTGATTTTTTTGTTTTTGGACCTGTGTACCTAGCCATGGATTAATTCAATCTTTAAATCTTTGATTATAAATTAAAAATTAATGAAAAATATTAAACTCTTCTTCTTTTAGGAGGACGACAGCCATTATGAGGTAAAGGAGTTACATCATTAATTTTCTGTACCCGTATACCTGAAGTATCGATGGCTCTAATAGCCGCTTCTCGACCAGACCCAGGGCCTTTAACAAATACTTCAGCCGACCGCATTCCAGCATCATAAGCAACCTGAGCTGCCGTGGAAGCAGCCATTTGGGCTGCATAAGGCGTATTCTTTTTTGATCCGCGAAAACCAGATTTTCCTGCAGTAGACCAGGAAATCACCTGACCCTGCTTGTTGGTAAGCGTCACAATAATATTGTTAAAGCTCGCTTGAATGTATGCAAAACCTTCTGGTTCGACCGTTACCTTTCTTTTCTTTTGTTTTCTAGTTTTTGCCATGATGCGTTATCGATTATTTAGTGGCTTTTTTCTTATTAGCTACGGTTTTCCGTTTTCCCTTCCTGGTGCGAGCATTAGTCTGTGTACGTTGTCCGCGGACTGGTAATCCACGTCTGTGCCGAAGTCCTCGATAACAACCAATATCCATCAGACGTTTGATGTTCATCTGCACTTCAGTACGTAACTCACCTTCTACTTTATATTCATCTTGCAGAATCTGAGTAAGCACTTTTACATGATCATCGGTCCAATCTTGCACTTTGATATTTTCATCAATCTTAGCCTTTCCGAGAATTTCTCTAGACCTGGATTGACTGATACCATAAATATAGGTAAGACCTACAAGTCCTCTTTTTTTCTTTGGTAAATCTATGCCAGCTAATCTTGCCATAATCCAAATTAATTATTAACCCTGTCGTTGTTTAAATTTGGGGTTTTTCTTGTTGATAATATATAGTTTACCGTGCCTGCGAATGATTTTGCAGTCGGTAGACCTTTTTTTAATTGATGTTCTAACTTTCATGACTATTTATATCTAAATGTGATACGTCCTCTACTTAAATCATATGGCGACATTTCCACAGCCACTTTATCTCCAGGAAGTATGCGAATATAGTTCATTCTCATTTTCCCCGAAATCGTCGCAATGATAACATGATCATTTTCTAGCCGCACTCTAAACATTGCATTTGAAAGGGCTTCTTCAATGATTCCATCTTGCTTAATTAAATCCTGTTTCGCCATTTAATTTTTTTCGGAGTGCAAATATCTAACTTTTTATCGAGATTTCCTTAAGTTCTGGGTTGTTTTTTATAGCCTTTTCAATACCGGCATGATCTGACAAAATATCTGCATTACCTGATCTTACTGCAATCGTATGCTCATAATGAGCTGAAGGGCTCCTATCTTTTGCAAATACGGTCCAACCATCTCCTGATTGCCTGATTTTTCGATCCCCTAAATTGACCATCGGTTCAATGGCAATGACTAATCCCTCTTTAAGTTTTTGTCCTTTGCCTCTCTTACCATAATTAGGGACTTCTGGAGATTCATGTAGATTACGACCTACACCGTGACCCACTAATTCTCTAATTACTCCATACCCACATTCCTTTTCTGCATAATTCTGAACCGCATATCCTATATCGCCGATTCGATTACCCTCGACAGCCTTATCAATACCTCTATACAGACAATCTTTTGTAACTACTAAAAGTTTCATTATTTCCTTATCCACATCGCCAATAGCAAAAGTATAGGCCGCATCACCAAAAAAGTAATTCCAATAAACACCACAATCCACCGATACAATATCACCGTCTTTAAATGGTTCGTCAGAAGGGATGCCATGAACGATTTGTTCATTTACAGAAATGCATAATGTAGCCGGAAAACCATTATATCCTTTGAAACCAGGTTTAGCCCCATGATCACGAATTAATTCTTCTGCTTCTCTATCGATTTCTTTTCCTTTAATTCCAGGCTTTATACGAGTAGCTACATGGGTTAGTGTTTTACAAACGAGCAGACAACTTTCTCTTATTAATTCAATTTCATCATCTTTCTTGTATACAATCATATGCCGAATCTCAAATTACATGCTGGCACCAATCTGCATACCACTACCACTTCTACCTTTAATTTTTCCTGATTTAACTAGTCCATCATACTTGCGCATAAGTAGATAACTCTCGATTTGTTGCAAAGTATCTAAGACTACAGCTACCAAGATAAGTAGAGAGGTTCCTCCAAAAAATAAGGCGAAATTCTGTCCAACGCCGGCAGCTACTGCAAATGCGGGAATGATCGTAATGAGTCCCAAGAAAATAGATCCCGGTAAAGTCACACGAGTAGTGGTTTCGTCTATAAAATCCGCCGTGTCTTTTCCTGGTTTAATTCCTGGAATAAATGCATTTTGCCGTTTTAGATATTCGGCATATTGTTTAGGATTTACTAATAAGGCGGTGTAAACAAAAGTAAATACCACCACCAGTATAAATGCTATTATGCTAGAGACCGTGGAGAATGGATTAACCAATTGCGCCATAAATCCACTACTCAGTAAAGAGGCATCTCCCCGAGCCATCCATTGGGCTACTTGTCCGGGTAAAAACATGATTGCCTGAGCAAAAATGATCGGCATAACCCCAGCCGCATTCACCTTTAAAGGTATGTAATCTCGAGCTCCACTGACCGGCATATTAATATTTCCTCGACCCACCATTCGTTTTGCAAATTGAATGGGAATCTTTCTCACTCCCTGAACGATTAATATGGTAGCAAGAGTTACAAAGAAAAAGGCAGCCATTTCAACCACAAATATGAGTAAACCACCTGCGGACGTTTTGGAGGTAAATTCAAAAACTAACGCACTCGGCAAGGTGGCAATGATTCCAATCATGATCAACAATGAAATACCGTTACCTATACCTCGGTCAGTAATTTTCTCACCCAACCACATGGCAAAAATCGTCCCTGCCGATAATATGATTATTCCACTTAACCAGAATATTCCTTCGGGTACAGAAGTAGATACAGCTCCAAAACTCTTTATCAATGAAAGGTATCCACCACCTTGTACCAGGGTGATCAGGATCGTAAGTAATCGGGTAATTTGAGTCTTCTTTTTTCTTCCGGACTCTCCTTCTTTATCTAATCTTTGGAAATAGGGAACCGCAAAACCCATCAACTGTATAATGATCGATGCCGTGATATAAGGCATGATCCCTAAGGCCATTATCGAGGCATTGGTAAATGCACCTCCGGTAAAGTTATTAATCAAACTTAATAAATCATTTCCTTGGGTACTTAAACTTTCCTTTAGTATGGATGGATTTACTGCGGGCAATACCACGAATGAACCGATTCGATATACCAATGTGAGACCAAGGGTATAAAGAATTCTACGCCGTAGTTCTTTTATTTTCCAAATGTTGGTGAGGGTATCAATAAATCGTTTCATGATATTAATTATAGTACTTGAACACTACCGCCTTTAGACTCAATTGCTTCTTTGGCTTTAATAGAAACCGCATGTGCATGAACAGTTAATGCGCTACTGATTTCTCCATGGCCCAATATTTTTATTACATCCTTCTTTCGAACAATTCTTTTGGAACGGAAGAATTCAAGATCAAATGATTCGATTTTATACTTTTCGGACCATGCTTGTAACTGAGCTAAATTGATCGGAACATACTCTACACGATTATAATTTTTGAATCCTCTTTTAGGTAATCGCATTTGTAAAGGCATTTGCCCTCCTTCAAAATTTCTCTTTTTACTGTAACCAGATCGAGATTTTTGTCCTTTATGTCCTCTCGTGGCAGTCCCGCCAGTCCCTGCACCTTGTCCACGAGCAATTCTTTTTCTGGCCTTTGTGGCGCCTGTCTTTGGTTTTAAACTATGTAAGTCCATAATAAATTTAACTTAAACTTCTTCAACCTTGATTAAATGATCCACTTTCCTAATCATACCCATAATAGCTGGAGATGATTCATGGACTACAGAATGATTTATTTTGCGAAGACCTAAAGCTTTCAGTGTATCTTTCTGCCTTTGTGGTCGTTTAATTATACTTTTTACTTGTGTTATCTTCAGCTTTGACATGTTCAATGAAGGTATTATCCGTTGAATAATTTCTCTAATGAGATTCCTCTTTTCTTGGCAATTTCTAAAGGACTGCGCAATTTAGATAATGCATCAATGGTAGCCTTAACCACATTATGAGGATTAGAAGACCCAATTGATTTAGCAAGTACATTGTGAACGCCTGCGATTTCCAATACCGCTCTCATGGCTCCACCAGCAATTACTCCGGTACCATCCGCTGCAGGTTTTAGAAAAACAATTCCAGCACCAAATTTTCCTTTTTGTTCGTGTGGGATCGTCCCTTTATAAATAGGAACCCGCACCAGGCTTTTCTTCGCATCATCGACTGCCTTGGCGATTGCTTCAGAAACGTCTCTTGCCTTTCCCAATCCTTGTCCGACTACCCCTTCTCCATCTCCCACAACAACTACTGCGGAAAAGCTAAATGTCCGTCCACCTTTTGTTACTTTTGCAACACGATTAAGATTGACCAGCTTTTCTTTCAGATCAGTTTCCGTAGGTCTTACTTTTTGAGTTACTGCTTTTGCCATAATTTAAAATTACAATTGCTATTAATTATATAGATAATCCTGCTTCCCTAGCTCCATCAGCCAGCGATTTTATCCGCCCATGATAGAGATACCCACTGCGATCAAAAACTGCTCGGTTTATATTAGCAGATTGGGCTTTATTCGCAATTATTTTACCTACTTGCTTTGCTTGTTCAATTTTGCTTGCTGCCGTATCGATCCCCTTATCCTTCGAAGACGCACCAGCAATGGTTACACCTGAAGAATCATCTATCAGCTGACAATATATCTCTTTATTGCTTCTATAAACTGATAATCTAGGAGTCATTGAAGTTCCGGAAACTTTCTTGCGGATCCTCATTTTAATTTTTTTCCTGCGTCTTTCTTTGGAAAATCTCATTTCAATCAATAATTTATCTTCAACAATTAGGCTTTAGCGGCTGTTTTTCCAGCCTTGCGCCTAAGTATTTCATTTTTGTATTTAATCCCTTTTCCTTTATAGGGTTCGGGCTTTCTAAAGCTTCGAATTTTAGCAGCAATCTGTCCAATTAGTTGTTTATCAATGCCTGTAAGAATAATGGTAGGTGCTTTCCCTTTTTCGGTAACGGTTTCTACTTTTAATTCATCCGGAATATAAAAATAGATCTGGTGAGAATATCCGACTCCCAACTCTAAAAGATTACCTGTATTATTGGCCCGATAACCTACACCAATCAATTCTAATTCTTTGGTATAGCCTTCTGAAACCCCAACGACCATATTATCTATTAACGACCGGTAAAGACCGTGGACAGAACGATGTCTCTTCTGATTAGTCGGTCTTTTAACGACCAATTCTCTATCATTTACTTCAAGGGTAAGATCAGGATCTACTGCTTGAGTTAATTCACCTTTAGGTCCTTTTACCGATATGCTGTTCGAATCCGAAATTTTGATTTCGACTCCAGCAGGAACGTTAATAATGGCATTACCTATTCTAGACATATTCGCAATTTTTGCCTTATTACCTAATTAATAAACATAACATATGACTTCTCCTCCCACATTTTGTAATGTGGCTTGCTTTGCAGTCATTAATCCTTTGGAAGTAGAAACAATGGCAATACCCAGTCCATTGATGATCCTTGGCAGTTCCGTAACACTGGAATACTTTCTTAAACCAGGTTTACTTATTCTCCCCAATTTCTGTATTACTGGCTGTTTACTTTCCCGGTCATACTTAATAGCAATTTTTATAATTGCATCTTTTCCTTCTCCCTCAAATTTATACTTTAGGATAAATCCTTGATCATATAAAATAGAAGTAATGGCTTTTTTCATTTTTGAAGCAGGAATTTCAACGATGCGATGACCAGCTTGCTGTGCATTTCTCAACCTCGTTAAGTAATCTGCTATTGGATCTGTGACTGCCATATAACTTTAAATATTTCTGTTTATTCTTTTATCAATTTATTTACTACCAACTTGCCTTAGTGACTCCAGGGATTTTGCCTTCTAAAGCCATTTTTCTAAAAATGACTCTACACAAACCAAATCTTCGAATATACCCTTTAGGTCTCCCAGTTAATTGACATCGATTTTTAAGTCTGACCGGTGATGCATTTCTGGGCAATTTATCCAGTTCGTCCCATCGGCCTTCTTTCTTAAGTTTAGCTCTCAGGTTAGCATACTTTGCCACCATCTTCTCTCTTTTATTTTGTCTCGCTATGATTGACTTCTTTGACATATTTGCTTTTAATTTCTTTGGTTTTTGAATGGCATACCCAATGCTTTTAATAACTCCAAAGCTTCTTTGTCGGTTTTCGCTGTAGTCACTATGCTTATATCTAACCCATTGATTCGATTTACTTTATCTAGATCAATTTCAGGAAATATAATGTGCTCGGTAATTCCTAAAGTATAGTTGCCACGACCATCAAAGCTTTTATCATTGATCCCTCTAAAGTCTCGTACACGAGGCAATGCCACGGTAATCAGTCGATCCAAAAATTCATACATTCGATCTCCCCGAAGTGTAACGCGTGCTCCAATTGGCATATCTTCTCTCAACTTGAAGTTTGAAACTGAATTACGTGCCTTTGTAGGTACGGCTAATTGACCAGCAATCTCTGTCAATTCTTTGACCGATACATCCACAAGTTTTTTGTCTTGGGTGGCCATGCCTACTCCTTGATTTAAACAAATCTTAGTCACTTTTGGCACTTGCATTATTGAATCATACCCAAATTGTTCGATCAATTTCGGAACGATTTCCTCTTTGTATGTTTTTCTCAGCCTTGGATAATAATTCTCCATTACTATTTTATTATTTCACCTGAATTTTTAGAATATCTTTCTAGCTTACCATTGATCAATTTTCTACCAACTCTAGTAGGATCACCAGATTTAGGATCAACTAATGACAAATTAGAAATATGGATTGGCAAATTGATTTCATGAATACCACCAGGGTTTTCATTGGTTGGTTTCATATGTTTTTTGACCATATTTACTCCATCAACAATAGCTCTGTTTTTATTTGGCAATACTTCTAGCACTTCACCTTTCGTCCCTTTATAAGCACCAGCATTAACGTAGACCCGATCTCCTTTTTTAATTTTCAGTTTAAATGATTTCTTTGTCATGATCTTTATTTATTAAAGTACTTCTGGCGCCAATGAAACGATACGCATATAATCTTTTTCTCTTAGTTCTCGAGCTACTGGGCCAAAAATACGCGTACCTCGAGGTTCATCTGTAGCAGTCAGTAGTACAACGGCATTGTCATCAAAACGGATGTAAGATCCATCTCTTCTTCTAATTTCCTTTTTGGTACGCACAACTACTGCTTTTGATACCGTACCTTTTTTTAGTCCTCCAGGACTTGCACTTTTGACCGTTACTACAATCTTATCTCCGATTGAGGCATATCTCCTTTTGGATCCTCCCAGAACACGGATGCAAAGGACTTCTTTTGCTCCACTATTATCTGCTACGTTTAATCTAGATTCCTGCTGTATCATTTCTTATTGATAATGTTATAATTCTTAATCCTATTTTGCTCGTTCTAAGACCTCGATCACCCGCCATCGTTTTTTTGCACTTAAGGGTCTGCTCTCTATAATTTTTACCGTATCTCCCGTATGGCAATCATTCTTTTCATCGTGAGCCATAAATTTGGTTGTCTTCTTGACATACTTTCCATAAATGGGGTGTTTTAATCTTCTAATGACGGATACCGTAATTGTTTTATCCATCTTGTCGCTTGAGACGACACCCACCCTTGTTTTCCTTAAATTTTTAGCAGTCATAAATCGTTATGATTGATTTTTTATTTTTTCTTTCTTCGAGCTCTTATTTTTGATCGAGTATCTCCACCTTCTGAACTAGCCAACTCTCTTCTCCTAACTTCAGTATTCATCCGGGCAATATCTCTGCGCACTTCTTGTAAAGTGAGTGGATTATCCAAACCTTTAATCGCATGATCAAATTGTAGTTTCTGATATTGAGCACGAGTTTCTTGTAACTCATTCAACAAGTCATTATCTGTAAATTCCTGAAGTTCTAAATATTTCTTACTAGGCATAGCTATAATTAATTTTCTGCAAAGTCCCTTCGAACAACCATTTTTGTCAAAACAGGTAATTTTTGTGCAGCCAGCCTGAAACCTTCTTTGGCTGTCTCAAGGTTAACTCCGTCCATCTCAAATAGTATTCTTCCGGGTTCAACAATGGCCACGTAATGATCCAAAGGACCTTTACCTTTACCCATCCGTACTTCCTGTGGTTTTTTAGTAATTGGCTTGTCTGGAAATATCCTTATCCAAACATTACCTTCTCTTTTCATATATCTAGTCATGGCGATCCTGGCTGCTTCAATCTGTCGATTGGTAATACGGCCTGGTTGAAGGGCTTTAAGGGCAAAAGTACCGAATGAAATCGTACTGCCTCGTTTAGCAACTTTCCTAATTTTTCCCTTTTGTTGCTTCCTGTATTTGGTTCTTTTCGGTTGCAGCATAACTAAATATTTTACTCAATTTTTTCCCTTTTGTCAAAAGTTTGGCAAAGGTACTATCTTTTTTAAATAATTTACTAATTGGATCTGGTATTTCGACCTTTCCGACGATGTCCTCCACCTCTTTGTTTATTGGGCAATCCAGCGTTGGGAGAAAGATCCCGATGACCTAACACTTCCCCTTTACAAATCCATACTTTTATCCCAATTTTTCCATAAACTGTGTGCGCTTCTTTTAGAGCATAGTCAATATCCGCTCTAAAAGTATGCAATGGTGTTCGTCCTTCTTTGTATTCTTCTGAACGGGCCATCTCAGCTCCATTAAGACGGCCACTGATTCTTACTTTGATACCTTCGGCACCAGCGCGAATAGTTGATTGAATGGCCATCTTAATTGCTCGTCGATAGTTCATTCTTGATTCTATCTGCTTCGCTACTGATTCACCAACAATTGCCGCATCCAATTCGGGTTTCCTAATTTCAATAATATTGATTTGAACATCTTTGTTTGTCAATTTTTTCAGCTCTTCCTTAATTTGGTCAACCTCCTGACCTCCTTTGCCGATAATAATTCCCGGTCTGGAAGTGTGAATAGTTACTGTGACTCTTTTGAGGGTTCGTTCTATGATGATCCTAGCCATTCCTCCTTTGCTGATTCTAGCATTCAGGTATTTGCGTATTCGTTCATCCTCAACAACATTCTTTGCCATATTTTTACCACCAAACCAGTTGGATTCCCAACCCTTTATGATGCCTAGCCTATTGCCTATTGGATTTGTTTTTTGACCCATGTTTTAAGTTATATTATTCAACTATTAATTATTCTTCTTCATCAGAAATTTCCAGTAAATCAGCGTCAATCGCTTGACTATTCTCAACAATGAGAGTAACATGATTAGTACGTTTGCGTATTCGATGGGCTCGACCATGAGGTGCCGGTCTAAATCTTTTAAGCATAGTACCTTCATCTACCAGAGCCGTTTTAACATATAAACCATAGTCATCTGCGCTTAGCGAAGCTCCGTTATTGTTTTCCCAATTTGCTACGGCAGATAGCAAGACCTTTTCAACCCATTCTGCCGCTTCTCTATTTGTAAATCTCAATATATTAAGTGCGTCTTCAACTCCTTTTCCTCGGATCGTATCGACAACCATTCTCATTTTTCGAGCGGACATCGGACAATTTTTGAGTTTAGCAACTGCTTCCATTTTTTATTTTATTTATCTAAGCTTTAAATTATCTTTTACGATTACCGGCATGGCCTCTGAATGTTCGTGTTGGTGAAAATTCACCAAGCTTATGGCCTACCATATTTTCTGTTATAAATACCGGAATAAACGTCTTTCCATTATGTACCGCGATGGTCTCACCCACCATATCTGGGATAATCATAGAAGATCTAGACCAGGTTTTTATCACTGATTTCCTTTTTGATTCCTTCGATTTGGTAACTTTATCGAGTAATTTGTGGAATACGTATGGTCCTTTTTTGATTGATCGAGCCATTAATAATTTATTTTGTCTTTCTTCTTGAAATAATCAATTTATCTGAAGGCTTATTCCTCTTACGTGTTTTTTGACCTTTTGCCATTATACCGGTTCGAGATCTAGGATGTCCACCTGAAGCTCTTCCTTCACCACCACCCATGGGGTGATCTACTGGATTCATGGCTACCCCTCTGACTCTTGGTCGTCTTCCAATCCATCTTTTTCTTCCAGCTTTACCTAATTCCTGCAAAGCATGATCTGAATTGGAAGTTCTTCCATAAGTGGCCTTACAAGTTAGAAGCACTCGTCTTACTTCTCCTGATGGTAATTTAATGACTGCATATTTACCTTCTCTACTCATCATGACTCCATTGGTTCCAGCACTTCGAGCAAGAGCAGCTCCTCTTCCAGGGGTCATTTCGATACAATGCACCTCCGATCCCAATGGAATTTGGGATAAATACAATGCATTTCCTATTTGAGGAGTAGCTTTACTCCCAGACATTATTGTATCACCTACAGACAACCCGTCAGGACATATAATATATCTTTTCTCTCCATCAGCATAAGCTATAAGTGCAATGTAGGCACTTCGATTCGGATCATATTCAATGGTCTTCACCGTACCAGCAATACCTTCCTTGTCTCTTTTAAAATCAATAACTCGGTATCTGCGTTTATGTCCTCCTCCCCGATGGCGCAAGGTCATTTTACCGGATCTATTCCTTCCGCCAGATTTCTTCATTGAAACCACCAAGCTTTTCTCTGGCTGGTCAGTAGTTACTTCTGTAAATAAGTTACCCACTCTGAAACGAGTCCCTGGCGTAACTGGTTTAAACTTTTTAACTGGCATCGTTCTTTATTTTAAATGCTAGATTTCTATCTATTAAATATCTCTAAAGAAGTCAATTTCATCTCCCTCAGAAAGTGTAACTATTGCTTTTTTAAATCCTGAAACTCGTCCCATATTGACCCCTGTTCTCGTATTTCTACGTTTTGTCTTTGATGGCATAATCAAGGTATTGACAGCTTCAACATTCACATTGTACAATTTCTCTATTTCCTTTTTGATCTCAACTTTATTGGCATTTTTATCCACCATAAAAGTATACTTACCTTGATCTTCAGATATTGTTTCTGCTTTTTCAGAAATAATTGGTTTAATTAATATTTGCTTTCCCATTATTTTATTGAATTATGCGAATGTTTCTTTCAATGAATTAATC
>JAHEJC010000370.1 GCA_024639065.1 Lewinellaceae bacterium
TTAAATGCATGGTATAATATCCAGGCATAAGCACCGGCTGCTTCTGGTTCTTTAACCCCTACTGGGTTGGGTATTTCATTTTTAAAATCATAGGCCCGGTAATTCATACTACTTGCCTGCCAAGGCGTATCACCTCCTCCCATCGTTTTTACCGAAGCCAAGAATTGATCCGCGATACTCAAAAATTGGTTATCCGCATCACCGATAGATCCGTAAAGGTCATAGATCTGGTAAAAAAATACGTTGGGCATCACATCGTACCACCAATCTCCTCCACTACCCGCCGAAACAGAATTAAGGTATATCCCTTCACCATTCTTTTTATTAAAATAATTTTGACTATAAAGAATCCAGTTATGTCCATATTGATCCGACTTGTCTATCCCGCATAAAGAAGCGCTTACTAATGAGGGTAAGACATTAATGGCTTCTCCCAGACTCTGGCTGTTCCATCCGACATAGGTATCTAATCCAAATTCGGGTATATCAGGGTATTGAGTCCCAGCTTGCGAAAAGTTAAGCACTGGTAAATAATCCCCTGTCCAATCTGAATTATAAATTACGGAATCATATTCTATCGTTACTTTTTTCCAATCACGCATGAGATAAGGACTTGGCAGATCAGGCATACGTTCTAGTTTATCCAGAACAACCTGTTGGCTACAAAGGCTAAATATTGATGTAAAATAGATTGGAATAATTAATTTCATTAATACCCGGGATTTTGAGTCAACATAGGATTCAAATCCAATTCTGTCTGGGGTATAGGAAACACTTCATGCTTTCCTTTTTGAAAACCTTCAATGAATTGATCTGCTATATCCCATCGAACTAAGTCAAAAAAACGATGCATTTCAAATCCTAACTCAACTGCTCTTTCATGAATGAGTGCTTGCATCGCAGCAGTTGCATCACTGGCCATAACGGTAGGTAAATAAATGTCCGGCTGATCAGACATGGCACGCGCTCTTCTCCTTACTTCTTCTAACGATACTAAGGCTTCTGGTATTCTATCGAGTCGTATCTTTGCTTCGGCATCCCAGAGTAAAACTTCTGCATAGCGAATAACAGGAATGTCTAATTCTCCATCTGATTTTTGGGTTACTACACTATCCGATTGAACAAATTTCCTGGGGCTGTATCCAGTGGAAGAAAAGGACGGTTTGTATATTAATCCGAAATAATCGTCTTTATTAACCGCAATGGTAAATCTTCTACGCGGATCTCCTTCTTCAAATTGATTTAAATAAGCTTCTTCAACTTCTCCAAAACCATATCCTGATCCATACTTTTTGGACGACCACCATTGATTTAAAAAATTTCCTACTCCCAGTTCCAAGTTGGCATGCTGAACAGACCATACCGTTTCATTATTATATTCTGTTTCTGGTTCAAAATGGGCGTTATAATTTGATTGCAATTCGTAGACACCCAGGCTATTAATTTGATCTACCAGATCCACGACTTGGGTCCAATCCTGAGCATATAGTCTGCTCTTAGCAGCCATTCCGAGTGCTGCACCTTTAGTGGCTCGACCAATATTGGTAGAAGCATAAGATATGGGCAAAAGATCCGCTGCCATTAAACAATCATTTGTGATTTGTTGTAATATATCTCCTTTAGGCGTTTTGGGTACTAATAATTCATCCGGTTCTTTAACTTCCAAGATCATAGGTACATCACCGAATACTTGAACTAAATTAAAATGAAAAACAGATCTTAAGAATAATGCTTCACCTCTTATCCGGTCTCTTATTGTGCTGGACGGATCTAATTGAACCAGGTTTTCAAGTACTACATTACATTGGGTAATCCCTTCGTATTGTATTTTCCAAAAGTCATTAAATTCTTGGGTTCTAGGGGTATGGCGCATAACGTCTATTTCTTCAACACCGGCTCTGGATCCGTCTCCTCCAGCGATGGCCAGATCTGAGGCGACTATACCAAATACCCAATAAAAATTACTATTTGAATTGTTAAATAAGAGCGGCCGGTAAGCCGCATTTAGTGCTTGAAGGGCATCGCCTTCTGTCTTGAAAAAAGAGGCTGCATCCAATCTGCCTAAAGGTTCTTTATCCAGCACAGTGGAACATCCTATGATGATTAAAGAAAGGAGCGTTAATTGAACTATTCTATTAAACATACTTTTTCGATTAAAAATCAACCCTTAGACCAGTCATCCAAATTCGCGGAGCAGGCACAGTACCCCAATCAATGCCAACCGCCAGGTCAGAGGACACATTAAATCCTTGGGTATCATTGGTATTCGCCTGGATCTCCGGATCCAACCCTGGATACTTAGTAATAGTAAAAAGATTTTGACTCGATATATACCAATGCAGGCCTTTTATCCAAGGCTGATTTACTAATTCTGTGAAGTCATATCCAAGAGAAATATTTCTACAACGGATATAGGACCCATCCTCTAGAAAACGAGTACTCACTCGCCGGTTTCCGTTGCGATCATCAAGACTTACTTTGGGAATTGTTGTTTCTCGATTATCCGGTGTCCAGCGGTTTAAAATTTCTTTATATGAATTGAACCCTCTTGCGGGTGTTTCGTAAGCAAAGTTGCCATAGAGAAAATAAACATCGTTGCCTTGTACACCTTGCATCAAGACTGAAAGGTCAAAATTTTTGTAATTGACGGAAGCAGATAATCCAAATATATAATCCGGAAAAGGATTACCTAAGTGCGTCCTATCTTCATCATCTATAATCATATCCCCATTGATGTCTGCAAATTTTATATCACCCGGCCTGGTATCAGGGGTCTGAAAAGGACTGGCATCGATCTCTTCCATCGTCTGAAATATCCCAATAGCATCGTATAAGTAAAAAGATCCAATTGGGTACCCTACTTCTGTCCTGGTAATCGGGCCATCTGATAATCCAAATCCCCCTAAGATGGGTTCGCTGCCAGAGAGGGCCAAAACTTCATTTTTTACGGTGCTGAAATTAGCAGAGATAGAATAGTCCCAATCCCCAATCCGGTCTTTAAAAATTATGGACCAATCCATCCCTTTATTTTGAATCTCTCCGGCATTTACAAAAGGTGGATTTACCGCCCCGGCTGTCTGTGGAATCGGAATGCGCACTAAAACATCTTCCGTATTTTTTACATAAAAGTCTCCTAAAATAGTCATTTGATCCTCCCACAGACTTAATTCAAATCCTAAATCCTTTTGAGCAGTTGTCTCCCATTTAATATTATCATTTCCTGTCTCGACGATGGTGGCTCCAGTGGTAATATTTCCTCCAAAAGGATATACAAATTGTCCTGTTTGAACTAATGAACTATAAGGATAAACTCCAATCTCCTGATTTCCTAATTGACCCCAGGAAGCTCTTACTTTAAAGTGGGAAACAAAAGGTATAGCTTCCATGAATTTCTCTCTGCTCACATTCCAGGCCAGAGAAACCGCAGGGAATGTGCCCCATCGATTGTTCTTTCCAAACCTGGAAGATCCATCTCTTCGAACTGATGCATTAATTATATACTTACTATCGAAACTATAACCAGCTTGAGCAAAATAGGAAAGGAGCCCCCAAGAGGTAGTAATGCCAGAAACGCCTATATCCCCTAATTCACTATTGACATTGTTTTCAAAATACCTAAATAAAGGATTGGTGCGCTGGAAGTTTCGAGCTGAAGCCCCAAGATAATTAATTTGATTATCTATTGCCTCCATCCCTATTAACACTGAGGCCAAATGCTGATCTGAATTTCCTAATTTTTGTTGAAAATCAGCCGTGTTATTCCAAACCAGGTTTTGTTCAGAAGTACGTCCTTCGGATAGCGAAGAAGGATCATAAATAGCTGCCGATAAACGCTCTTTAAAAATCCGCTCATTAGTCTGGACAAAATCAATACCCAAATTCGTTCTTAAGGTAAGTGCTGAGAAAGGCTGAATTTCAGCAAACACATTACCAAAGCCCCGATATCTTTTTACATTCCAATTCGTCGCATCTACAAAAGCTAATGGATTGGCATTGCCATCACCGTAAAGAAATGGATCACCTAACACATTGGAGGTATTAATATATTTGCCCGCATCATCAAAAATTGGGAATACTGGAGCTGCAATCAAAGTATATCTAATCCCGTTGAGTTCATTTCCTGGGCCAGCTCCATCCCCTGAACTATTTATAACATCCCGATCTGAAAAGCCTAAAGAAAACTTGTTCCCAACTGTAAAAATTCCCTTCTTAGTTTGCCCATTGAATCGCAAAAGGTATTTTTCGAAAGATTGACCTCGATATATACCATCCTGATTGAGGTATTCACCCAACAGGTAAAAACTACTATGTTCTCCACCGCCAGTTGCACTCAGCGAATACCGTTGCATAGCAGCAGGGTTAAATAGTTCGTCTAACCAATTTACATCAGCAAGCGTATCCAACATACCCAATGGATAAGTGTCTAATTGTCTCCGGTCATCTCTTAAGGTATTCGCATTGGTGATCGCCTCATTTCGAATGGTAAGGTAGTCTCTGGCATTTAGTAATTCTGGTAAGTTAACTGCTTGCTGAATACCATAATACGATTCAAAACTAAAGATTGGTTCTCCGGATTTACCACTCTTGGTGGTAATCAGTATGACTCCATTTGCTGCACGGGAGCCATAAATAGATGCAGCAGCACCATCTTTCAAGACTTGGATCGATTCGACATCATGCAATGAAAACATATTAATATTACCCGTAGTAGGTATACCATCAATAATATAAAGAGGATTATTATTTCCCAATGTACTTGCTCCACGTATACGTACAGCAATATCGTCTCCAGGAGCACCGGTCACTTGAGTAACTTGTAACCCAGCTACCTGTCCTTGCAATGCCTGCTCCATGCTGAGAACAGAAAGCCGCTCAATATCTTCGGCATTAACTGAACTTATAGATCCTGAAATATTACTCTTAATCTCTTTGCGGTAGCCTGTCACCACCACTTCATCCATAATATTTATGTCAGCTGCCAATTTTATATTCAATGTAGCACTTTCAGATACATCAACTTCAAAAGTTTGATACCCTACATAACTAAACTGGACCATCTCCGGACCTGGAATGGTCAGGGAATATGAACCATCTACGTCCGTGACCGCACCTCGATCTGAGACTGCAGCAAATACACTCACTCCAATTAATGTTTCACCCGATTGTTCGTCGGTAACAATTCCAGAAATAGTTAACTCTTGTGTATGAATCAGATAAGTAGAAATAAGAAGGACTAGTGACAAAGAATACTTTATCCAACCATAAGAATGTGACCATGTTCTAAATAAATAATTCGTCATATACTTATGTATAAAATGATTAGTTTTAGGGGTGCTTTTCATGGATTAATTCCATAATCCACTTCTATTTAAAACATATCAACCAAGTTAGGCAGGAATAAGCAATAAATATGATACTTTTATGTAAATAGTATAAACTTTAATGAATTTGCTTTAAACCCTTTACGGTAAGAATGAAAATATTCAAGGAAATTACTCCTCTAAAAAATACAGATTTCTTTGTAATTCTGGATACAGCCAATACTAATTTTAGCTATCCAATACACCATCATCCTGAATATGAATTGAATCTGGTGATAGGTTGTTCTGGTAACCGAATTGTTGGTGATAGTGTGGAGAAATACAGCGATCTAGATCTTGTTTTACTTGGACCCTATTTATTTCATAAATGGGATGCTCAATATAAAAATGATCAAAACAGAGTCATTACTATTCAATTTGATCAATATCTTTTTGATAATAACCTTTTAAGCAAAGAGCCATTCCAGCGCATTAAACAAATGCTTCAAATTTCATCTCGGGGCATTGAGTTTTCGGAATCCACGATCAACAACGTACAGTCCAAACTAATCCACCTAACCGGCTTAGATGGGTTCGAAAGTATTATAGAATTTTTACAAATACTAGACCTTTTGTCTAAGAGTAAACCCAAGCAATTAATTGCAAGTGAAGGTTTTAAAAATGAAGCGTTTAATGCCAGCAGTAAACGGATAGAAATCGCGCACCAGTATATCTTGAAAAATTATAGACGAAGTGACTTGCGTATTCGTGATATTGCGGAGAAAATCCATATGAGTGATAGTGCATTTAGTCATTTTTTTAAAAAAAATACTAATAAAAATTTTCAGCAGTATATTCTTGAACTGAGGCTAGGTTATGCCTGCAAGTTATTAGTTCACACGGACGATTTAATCAGTCAAATTTATATGCAAACCGGATTCAATTCGATAGCAAATTTTAACAGACTTTTTAAAAAATTATATTCATGCACCCCACTTCAATATCGAAAAACTTATTCTGACAATACAATGTTTGATTGGACTCATCAAAATACCCCAAATCAATTTCTACCTTCAGAAAATAAAATTCATCCTTCCTTAAAACCGGATGTGTACCATACGAATCTAGCGCATCACTAGAGTGAATACCTTAAAAATTATCTTAAGGTAAATCCTTTTTAATAATTAAGTAACTCGTTCCGCTTGAGCAACACAAGAAAGGTAGTTCCCACCCAGGTAC
>JAHEJC010000055.1 GCA_024639065.1 Lewinellaceae bacterium
AGTGAAATTCAATTTTTGGCTCTTACAAGATTCTATAGTGCAAGTAATCCATAAAATAAGCTGTGGGTGGGGTTGCGTCAGGGTAGTGCAAACTGAAATAGGTACTCAAAGGTTTATGCGTAAGTTAATTAATCCAGGTAAAGTTTCATCCGGTCGTCAATACTGATTTCTAGTTCCTGATAGGCTGAAAGAGTCGGCTCTTGATGAAGCATCAGATCAAAACCAGTTGCTCCAAATTTTATATTTAGTGAGTTTACTTGACTTCCAATAATCTCCCAGACATAATAAGCTTCTCCAAAATGTACAAGCTGTTCTTTTTCAGTTTGTTTTTTCCTCTTGATTGTGTCGATATAACATATTCCTGGTATGACCTGATACGTATCAAATATTGTACTTAGTTCATATTGGAGATTAGTGACATTATGGAATATCATAGTCGAAGGGCTAATCATAAATTTTGGATGATGGTTACGACCAAGGATCCATTCATTAATAAAATCAATAAATAATATTAAGTCACTGCGCCAATTATCTTCAGATACTGCATTGACAAAACTATGGATAGGACAATCGTGAAAGTCAATCAAATCAAAATTATCGTTTGTATAGTGTTTAAACATATTGAAAGTTGTGTCTATAAATAAATAGCTCACATTGAGGTCATAATCAGCGAAAACCTCAAATTTACAAACCCTTAATTTATTCAACACCAATAAAAACCTGTTTCCAGCGACTTGAGGATAATTGTCTTTCAGTACTACAGATCTCCTCGATTCATCATCCGGTGAGCATAATCTACTGCCCTAGCTGTTAATGCCATATAGGTGATTGAGGGATTTTGCGTAGCTGAACTAGTCATACATGATCCATCGGTCACGAATACATTTTTTACGTCGTGAACCTGATTCCACTTATTGAGTATACTGGTTTTAGGATCTTTGCCCATCCGGGCTGTACCCATTTCGTGAATAGCCGCACCAGGAGCCGTTGCTTCATTATGCGAGGTAATGTCCTTACATCCAGCAGCATCTAACATTTCCATTCCACAATTGACACCATCTTTACGCAGTATCATTTCATTTTCCCGAAGCTTAGCGTCAAAAACGATAGTTGGCAATTCATTTCTATCTTTTTTATCAAAATTTAGATACATCTTGTTTTCATGATAGGGTAACATTTCACCAAAACAAGTTATAGAAAAACGATATGGGCCAGGATACAATAAAGCTTTTTTAAAAGATTCTCCAGCAGGGACATTAATATCACCTACTGTTCTGTTTGCCCCACCTTGGTAACTAAATCCCCTGATATAATCTTTACGAGTACTTGCTTTGTCAATATTTTGAAATCGAGGTATATAAAATCCTAGGGGTTTTCGACCTTTATAATAAGTGTCCTCAAATTTTGATAAAATACCCGATACACCCATACCATAATGATGATCCATCATATTATGGCCTAACTCATCTGAATCATTACCCAATCCGTTTGGAAATCGATCGGATCGACTATTTAGTAAAATAGCGGTTGAACCTACGGTAGAGGCATTACAAAAAATGATTTTTGAGAAAAACTCCAATGATTTTTTGGATTGTGTATCCACTACCCGGACACCGGTTGCTTTTTTTGTCTCGACATCGTAAATAATTTCGGCTACTGCGCTAAAAGGCCTAATAGTAAGATTTCCAGTGTCAGCTGCTAAAGGAAGAGTAACTGATACACTGCTGAAATAGGCTCCATAAGGACAGCCTCTTACGCATCGATTGCGACTTTGGCATTGACCTCTTAATCCTTTGTGAATGGCAGGATTATACTCAGTTAAATTAGCGACCCTACCAGGGGTTATAACTCGACCAGGAAATGCTTTAGCTACTGAATCACGCATATGTTGTTCGGCGCAATTCAATTGAAATGGTTTTAAGAATTTACCATCAGGTACTTGTCTTAAACCTTCTTTCTGACCGCTAATTCCCACAAAGGTCTCCACGTAATCATACCAAGGTTCAATATCTTTATAACGGATGGGCCAATCCACACCTACTCCGTCCCTTGCATTTCCTTCAAAATCAATATCACTCCATCGATAGCAATGTCTTCCCCACATAATCGAGCGCCCACCGACATGATGTCCTCTTATCCAATCAAAACGATTTACTTCATCATAAGGATATTCATCATCTTTTGCAATCCAGTGTTTGTTTTCTTCTTTTACCCACCAGAACAAGCGATTCTGTTTAAAATAATGCAAAGCGATTTCTTCTTGAGTTACCATGTTATTGTGACCTAGTTGCCAATTGTCCAAGTTGGCCGTTGGATATTGTCCATGCTTTACATCCCTACCCCTTTCTAAAACCAGGGTCTTGTAGCCTCGGTTACATAGTTCCATTGCCGCAAAACCACCGCTTATTCCAGAACCTATTACAATGGCATCGTATGTAACTGAATCTTTTCCTTTTCCATTATAATTACTCATATTGTCCATGCTTTTCCATTGGTTTTCGAAAGCGGTATGCAAGCTTCATATTCTCCAGGCACCGGCAAATAATTTAATAACTTAGTTCCAACATATTCAGTCGCAATGTAGGCTGTTGCGATAGTGCTTTTTATGGAGTGATAGGCATCCATTAAGGATGCATTGTCACCCAAAACATTTTCTAAAGTTAATATGCTCACTTCACTTGCTTCCCCTTCGCAAAAGGATTTGATATAATCTAAATTTGTGGAAAATTGTTTTTGATCTTCTTCAGTATAACATTTTTTTACAATGGTATCAATCCATTCGGCCAATTCCAATTCGATAGCTCCTGGTGTATCGGTTTGAGGAATAAGAACTTCTGACAGATTTTTCAAAAAAACAAACTTCTCTTGATCTAACAAGATTGGTTTGTAATTCACTCCACTTGCTTCCGGTTTACAACCACTTATCAAGCCCGTAATAAATGCTGAAGAAATTCCAACTCCGGTAAGAGAGGTATACTTTATCGCTGATCTTCTATCCATAATTAATTATTATAATGAATGATAAGGTAGGCATAATTTAGACTTTGGGATAAAGAATTTATAATTGATCGAATATTAATTTAATTCAACCAGTTAAACTAATCATCAAGGGATTGTAAGTCAGTCCAACTTTAAATCAATTGGGATACGGGTTGAAGGATGTCATGAATAACGCATTAATAGGTGATTCAGCCTTGATCATGTTTGTCAAAAATCTTAAAAAGACATTTTCCAAAAGTGTCTTTGGTTCAAAAAACACTGAATACTAAAACATTTGAAATCTTTCCAAATCGAGTTATAATATTGGCATCTAATGCTAAAGATTTGATTTATGTCAATTTCCTTACCTTGTCGAAGTTTGTTAATTGTTTATAATATGTTAGGTGAATAACCTGTTTATTTTATAAATTTCAATGAATCTATCAAAAATATCTATGCAGTCAGTCAATTATTTGCGCTGACGTTTACTTTATTTTATGTTGAAGCAGAAATTTATATATGGGTTTATTTTATCCTTGTATTTTTCCCTCCCAGCGGTTCTGGGGCAGTCAATATATAGTACTAATCAAGTTGAAATAGATTTTATTTCAGATGCACCACTGGAAATAATAAAGGCCAGTTCAGAGAATTGCCGGGGAGTATTGAATATTGATTCTGGTGAATTTATCTTCAGTGTATTTATAAAGACATTTGATGGATTTAACAATCCTTTGCAAAAAATTCATTTTCAAGAAAACTACCTTGAAGTCGCTGCTTACCCAGACGCTTCTTTTACGGGGAGAATCATTGATCAATTCCAATTTAAAAAATTACAACCGCAAAGAATTAGGGCTAAAGGCGATCTGCTTATTCATGGAGTTTCTGTGGAGCGAATCATTCCGGTGGATCTTACTGTTACCGGCGATACAGTTTCATTCTCTTCCTCTTTTAAAATCTTGTTAGAAGACCATTTAATTAATATTCCTAGAATTGTCAGACAAAAAATATCCGAAGAAATTAATGTCTCAATCAAGGGGGTTCTAAAGCCAGTGGAATGAAATGGTGGTTGATTAACTGCCTGTTTTTCCCAGGCATATTGATTGCACAAAAATTAATTCTAACGGAGGTAAACCTTTCAAATCAATATTTCATTAATGATATAGTTCAGGATAAGCGGTCTTTGTTATGGTTTGCTACTACTGAAGGGTTGGTTTACTACAATGGTTTTGAAGATATTTTAATTTCGAATCCAAATTTGAATAATCCACAATGTTTATTTATTCATGAAAATATAATTTATTCAGGGTACCAGAACGGATACCTTGCTGGATGGAGTCTGGATGATTACTCACTCATGCTTATTGATTCCATTAGTGACAAAAGGATCACCGATATTGAAATATATGCTAGGCGTAAATTGCTTATTGCAACTTATGGTGATGGAATTTTTAGCTATGACATGAAATCCGAAGGGTCAGCGACATCTATGAGTTCAATTTTACCTGATGCATATATTTATCAGATGGATTTGACGCAAAACCAGGACATTTTGATTTCAACGGATAATGGGCTTTTTAAATTTAATACAAATAATAATCAGATTTCAAGATTTGAGGACTTACCTGATCAACTTATAACTCATTTGGCAATTTCAGATTCTAGAATATGGGCAAGTACTTATGATCAAGGCATATTCTCTATAAGTAACCATAACCAAGTTGATCAGGCAAGATTTGTACCAGTCAAATCTGATGGGATAATAAACGATCTTATTTTATTTAACGATTATCCACTAATAAGCACGGATGACGGACTTTTTATGCTAAATAAAGATTTATCGGATACAAACTATTATGCTCAAGATGTAAGGAATAAGTATACTACCTTATTTATTGATGTGGAAAATAACTTGTGGGTTGCGGATAGAAACGGGGGTTTATGGAAATCTAGTTTATATTTCTCTAAGCTCGATTATTCTTTCTCTGACAATATTCAATCCATATTGAAATTACCAAATGTGGTTTTGCTTGGTGGAGAGAATGGGTTGTATGAATTTGACTTAAAAGGAAATGCACAAAGACCACTCAATCATTATAATGTTACTTGCCTTAATATGATTGGAAATCTCATTTATTTTGGTACCTATAATTCTGGATTATTTGTATTGAATAAGAATTATGAAGAACTGATTCGGTTGAATCAATCTTCAGGCTTACCGGATAATGCGATTTTAAGTTTTGAGCACCACGGCGATAGTTTATTATTTGTATCCACCTTGGCGGGAATTGCGGCATATAATCTGGATGTAAATACAATGAGGTTGACAAATTCAGATTTTATTTCAGTTGATTCATTTTCGGGTTTAGATTATATTTTGAACCTGAAAATGGATTCGCATGGAAATCTTTGGGCTGGAAAGGATAGAACCGGGTTGAGTAAACATGTAATTGGAAATACTACCCAATTTGAAAATATCAATGGAGAAAAAATTGGATCAGTTTTTTCGATAGCACCATCAAATAATAATATTTGGTTTTCGTCTTCGAATTTAGGAATCATAAAATATATGGATGATCAGTTTTCCGTAATAGAAAATCTGAACAATAAAGATGATCCATTTACCAGTATAATTCCACTGCCTGATTCACACCTGATGTTAATTAATAAACGTGGCGTTGAATTGTACAAAGATGAACAACAAATCTCCAGACGGTTTGATCAAGAAGGGGAATTTATTGAAGAAGAACCTTTTTTAAATAACTACTCCATTTATAACGATGAAGTGTGGTTTGTGCATAACAATGAGGTTTATAAATTTCGCAATGATCCAGTTAACCCTTTACTACAACCCACTACCCAAATCGAACGCATAGAAGTGAATATTGATGTGGTTGATCGAGAGCAAAAGAAATTTAAGCAAAGTCAGAATAATTTCAAGTTCAATTTTAGCGGGAGATGGCTTACTGATCCAGGAAAACTTACCTATGCGTATCAGCTGGTAGGACATGATGAGAATTGGAGATTGACTAAGGACAGAACTGCTGTTTATCCAAAACTTCCTCCAGGAGACTACACGTTTAAAGTAAAATCTACTATTAACTCATTTTTCAAAAATGAACCAGAATCGACTTTTGATTTTAAGATTAAAAGAGCTTTTGTAAATAGTATCTGGTTTTATTTATTTTTAGCCACAATACTATTTTTGATCGTTTACCGCTGGAACAAACAAATGCAAGATGAAAAATTATTGAAAGCTTCGTTGCAGAAAAATCAAATAGAAACACAATTGATAAACTTAAAAGCCCAGTTAAATCCACATTTTCTTTTTAATAGTTTTAACACCCTGAGTGGATTGATCGATGAATCAGTAGGCGCCAGCAAATCTTTTATTGAAAATCTTTCTGATTTTTATAGGCTCATGTTAGAAGTAGGTGATGAGCGACTCATCCCTTTGGAAAAGGAACTTGCCATTCTTAAAGCTTATAATTATCTCATAAAAGAGCGATTTAGAAACGGATATGATCTAATCATTTTAAATGAAACCCTAAAACCTATTTTTTATATCCCTCCCTTAGTGCTCCAAATGCTGGTAGAAAATGCATTGAAGCACAATCAAGTATCTTCGGCAAACCCATTAATCATAAGAATCAGCATCCAAGAGGATTCGATTGAAGTTAAGAACAACTTAATTCCAAAAAATTTTATTACTCCATCCACAGGATATGGATTAAATAATATAATTTCTCGTTTTAAAATTTTAGGATTGGGAGAGGTAGTCTTAAATAAGTCGGAAGAATATTTCAGTGTATTAATACCACTTACCAAATCTATATGAATGCAATCATTTTAGAAGATGAACTTATTGCCAGCAATCTATTGATCAGAATGATTAATGAGATTGATCCAACTATTAAAATCATAAAGGTATTTGAAGGAGTTCATGATTTAGCCAATTACCTGTTGACTCATAGCCATCCTGATATTTTGATATTAGATATTCAAGTAAAGGATGGTTTAAGCTTAGAACTTTTTGATTTATTACCAGTCAAATCTAAAATTATATTCGCTACCGCTTATGACCAATATGCCGTTACCGCTTTCCGGAAAAACGCTGTGGATTATTTATTGAAACCCATAAAGAAGCAAGATTTATCGGATTCACTAGCACGAGTTAAATCAATGGAAAGGAACACAATTGGAAATCTAAAAGCTGCATTTAAATCACCAAAGAACCGATTCTTGATTAAATTTGGAAAAAGTTTTCATCAAGTGTTAACTAAAGAGATTGCTTATATCTATACTGAAAATAGACTCAGCTATTTCATTTTGAAGAACGAAAAAAGAATACCCACTGATTTTAAATTGACTAATCTCATGGAACAGCTGGATGGCAATTTGTTTTTTCAAGCCAATCGCCAGTTAATTGTCTCGAAAGGTGCCATAAAAGATATCGTTTCTTTTTCAAGGTCAAGACTTAGAATTAAAATGAATCCTCCATACAAAAATGAGATTATTGTTAGCACAAAAACCACACCGCTGTTTAAGGAATGGTTGGTAGAGTAACTTCAGAAAATACCATTTACTACCATTTCAGGTATAAAAATTAAGCTTTCAGGTATTGATTTAATCCGTGATTTGGTTATTGATAGCCAGTGATCTATCTAACATATGCATTTAATGATCTTATGGATTTCTTAATAAAGTAAAATGGGCGTGACAAAGCTTACAAAGTATTTAGGTTTTTTATTTGTTATCTGCTTTACTTCATGTGTCTATAATATTGAAGAGGAGCTATATCCAGATGCCGGTTGCAGCACGGTAGCAATGAGTTATCAAAATGACATTAATCCTATAATCAAATCAAATTGTCAAGGTTGTCATGATCGTCAAACCAATAACGGAAACGTAACCCTTGAAGATTATATCAACCTTATAAAGTTTGTAAATAATGGGCGACTGGTAGGTGCAATAAATCGCAAGGAAGGATTTGCACCGATGCCTCAGAGTGCTCCAAAATTATTGGATTGTGAAATTGAGAAAATCGAACAATGGATTGATCAAGGGGCGCTTGATAATTGATCATCTTTCGACAAATTAGTTATGAATAAGAAAATATTTATTCTATTCGGTGGTGCAATCTTATTAATAGGAATGTATGCAATTTTCCTTTATAATAAACCAGTCCAAAGTATTCGAAATTTGAAACCACAGGTGGAATTGGATGCAGATGAATTATTGGAAGCCTTTGAGTCAGATGAAACAGCAGCGAATGCTAAATATTTGGACAAAGTTCTTTTGGTTCACGGAACCATTGACAAAATCGAGGAGACTGATGGCCGTGTAAATATTTTTCTTAAAACACAAAATCCTTTATCGTCCATAACCTGTGAATTAGAAAAAACGGATTTATTAGCCAACTACAAATCTGGCGATCCTATTTCTGTTAAAGGTTTATGTAGTGGCTATTTGATGGATGTTGTGTTGATTAAATCCATCATAAATTGACAGATATTATTATGAAAAAAATTGGTATTTGCACATTATTGGTTTTTGTTTTTCTGCAGATAACTGCTCAAAAATATTACACGAAAGAAGGTGTTATTTCATTTTATTCAAATGCTCCCCTAGAGAAAATCACCGCGACCAATACTAAGGCGACCTCAATTTTTGACATGGAAACAGGTGCTATTGAATGGGCTATTCTGATTAAAGCTTTTGAATTCAAGAAAGCACTAATGGAAGAACATTTCAATGAAAACTATTTGGAAAGTTCAAAGTATCCAAAATCTACCTTCAAAGGGACTATAAAAAATATACAGCAAATAGATTTTAGCAAGGATGGTGAATACATGACCAACATCGTTGGAAGGCTCACCATTCATGGTGTTGAAAAAGAAGTTAGCACAGAGGCAAAATTTACTGTTTCGAATGGCAAAATAATAGGCCAGTCCGAGTTAACCGTATTGGTTGCAGACTACAATATTGACATACCTGCATTAGTACGAGATAATATTGCCAAGGAAGTGCTTATTAACATAGAGGCAAGCTATGAGCTATTAAGATAACTCAATCGAAATTGAAAATGAAATACACGTTAATCATTTTTCTATTATGTATAGGTTCGATTCAAGTACATGCGCAAGATGACTTGTTATCACTTCTGGAAGATGAAGAGATCGTTAACTATACCATTGCAAGTTTTAAAACTAATCGCATTATTAATTTACATTCCATAGAACATACTGGTGCAGGCGTCCTGGATGTCAAGATTTCTCATCGTTTTGGATTTATTAGCGGTGGAATTAGTGAATTATTTGGATTAGATCAAGCCTCAATTAGGATTGGAGGTGATTTTGGTATTACAGATCGTTTTATGGTTGGATTTGGAAGAAGCAGTTTTGAGAAAACAATAGATGGATTTCTGAAGTATAAAATCTTGCGACAAAGTTCAGGTAAAAGAAAAATGCCTTTTACTGCTTCAATTTTTGCGAGTTCGGCAATAAAAACGACCAGGTTTCAAGATCCGGATCGAGAAAATCTATTTTCTTCCAGAATGTATTATACGTACCAATTATTGATGGGTAGAAAATTTTCTGAAGGATTTTCATTTCAATTATCTCCTACATTGGTTCATAGGAATTTAGTTAAAACATCTTCTGAATCAAATGACGTATTTGCCCTAGCGGCAGCGGGGAGAATTAAACTCAGTAGGAGAACTTCTTTAAATGCAGAATATATTTATGTGCTCCCAGACCAACTTGCACCAGGTTTCAAAAATTCATTATCTGTTGGATTTGATATTGAAACGGGGGGTCACGTATTTCAATTGCATTTTACAAATTCTACTTCTATGATAGAAAAAGGGTTTGTAACCGAAACTACGGGTGATTGGGCTGATGGAGATATCCATTTTGGATTTAATGTATCTCGAGTTTTCTCCTTAAAGAAAAGTGAATAATACCACTATACAATTTTTTGGAAAGCCAAAAAATAATCAATGATTTGACACCGGACGTTATAATGACGCGGAGGTTAAATGTTGGGTTTATTACTAAAGGCTGTGGGTGAGCCCCCACAGTCTTTTTTGTCTATTTACCAAGATATTCAAATATAGATCATATTCCCAAAATCACTTTCGAAATTAAATCGAATTAATAAGTCTCTTCCATTTTAATTAATGGATCAAGAAAAATAACCAATGGATCAGTTTTCTTTTCGCGCCATTCTATGTCCAAATCGTTTTTCAACAAATTGGCCTGCTGGAGTGTACGCTGATTTTTTTTGAATTACTTGATGATCAGCAGCGCTGGCTCGTTGACACATCTCTAAATAATCAAAGGAATAATTTCCAGTTCCTCCGTACAGCTCTTTTACTTTAAATCCACCATTTGCCTTTTCTACAATGGCCAGTCCTTTTGAATCAGCAGACAAAGGAGTTAACGTGATGGTCATAGTTGCCGGATCTGCTATATGTTGAAAATGATCTGGACAAGAAACAAATATTTCACCATTAATTAGTGTAGCGGTTCCTCTGTCATAGATGGCAGATTTGGGTCCGGAGAGATTTGGATAAACGATTAATTCACTAGTGTTAGTGGGGTTATCTTCAATAGTCGTCAACTTATGAGATCCAATACAACCTTTATTTTCTGGATCAATTACCATAAAATTAGCTACTTCAAAAGCTGGATTTGTTTGGAGTATGTAGGCTCCATCTGGTTCATCGGTGGAAGTAATCCAATTAACTGATCCGTTTGGGGTTGAAGAAGTAAATGAACCTGCGCCAAAAGGATTTGAAAGTAATTGTCTATTAAAGACCAATGATCGACTATCAATAAATCACTTGGACTTTCTTTTATTTCGCTGCGGTTTACCTTCATGGCCAGCCCGTAATTGGTCATAGTTGTGATAAACCATATGAATGAAATTCAAAATAATCCCAATCCCAACCAATATATAGAGAAGTGTAAACGCTTTTCCCGCAAATGTCTGTGGAGAAAAATCACCATAACCGATGGTGGTCAGAGTAATCACAGAAAAGTAAAACTCATTAAACCAGCTCCATCCCTCAACATAATGATATACCACACTTCCTAGCGCAATTATGACAATAGTTGTGATCAATAGTTCTCGATACTCTGCATCTTTTAAAAAATCAAGAATGGTCTGGAAAAAGTATAACAGTAAATATTGAATTTTGGCTGAAGTTGCTATTATTTATTCATGTCAAGCCATCTTACTTTTTGGGTTTTTTTAAATAGATTTTTTTGAACTCCAGCCTTCCATGTTCACCTTGTATCCCTATGTATCCCTCCAAATTTTTAATACTACTGGCAGTGGTAATCAATTTATTATTTAGATAAACCTGAAGTGTTTCTCCCCGGCAAATGATTTTATAAGTATGCCATTTTCCAGTGGGTTTATAGGCTTTTTTTAAAAGGGCTAAATCTGAACTATGTTCGAATGGAGGAGCTCCATAGGGGATTAAAATGGCCAGGGGCACATCGCCCAGAATCGTATCTTTACATTGAATTTGGTAACCATTATCTGGCCAACCATTATCATCATCTTTGCTGGTTTTCGCTGTGCGGACAAATATTCCCGAATTGGCACCTAGATCTAAAAACCTAAATTTCATAATCAAAACAAAATCCCCAAATGACTGTTCTGATCGCAACCAACCAGTACCCTTATTGAGTTTGATTAAGCCATTTTCCACAGAAAACTGACCATTGTTTTCAATAACCCACCCATCTAAATTTTGGCCATTAAATAGAAGCGTTTTCTGTCCGTATAAGCCTTGACTGATTATCAAAATAAAAATAATCAAAATCAAGCTTTGTGAAGAATAGTTAAAATTTTTCATGATTAAAAATACGGATTATGAATGATTTAAGTTTAAATAAGAAATATATTTCAACTATAAAGTTGATCTTATGAATTTTCTTTTGATTTCCTTAAGTTTACTAGTTGGATTGCTCCTCACCCTTTTTTGATTTTTTAAATTGGTGGAACCCAAAAGCTTATTATGACAAAACTCGCTTTTTTCTGTCATCCTTACCATGGACATTTAAATCCAACCTTAGGGATGGTCAGTGCTTTGGTAGAACAGAAGGTTGTGGTTCACTATTATACCGGAACAGCATTCAAACCTCAAGTTAATGCAAGTGGTGCCATCTTTGTACCGATATCTGAACGTATACCTAGTTCCTATAGTAAAACAAAGCCACTATCTTTAGCAATTTTTAATAGTACCCTGGAAAAGTCCTTAGACATTGCTGATCATTTGATGGAGCGAATTGAAAAAGAAGATTACGACTATTACATTTTTGATTTCTTCACTTTGTGGGCAAGAATGATCCGTTCAAAACTCCCCAAACCAGCGGTAGCCACCTACCCGCTATTTGTACAGAATATGGAGGTCCTTAAACTAAACAAAAGAGAAGTAATTAGGCATTTTCAAAGGCCTATTTTTTCATCTATATTGTTACATAGATATCGTAAACTGAGCAGACAAATATTAAAACAGTATCCTTTAAAAGCATTAAGAATTCAAGATATTTTTACTGATATAACAGCCGATCTTTCTATTGTATTTACAACAGCGGATCTTCAACCTTGCCAAGATCAGTTTGATAATTCCTTCCATTTTGTAGGCCCATCATTCAGCAATCGCATATTTCCCGAAAATTCAACTATGGAAATAATTCCTGATAAACCTATGATATACATTTCTATGGGAACTGTTTTCGTGGATAATATAAAACTGGCAAAGAAGTTTATTCAGACATTCGGCAATAAAAATTACCAAGTCGTGATGGCATATGGTATGTCTGATCCCCCTCATTTTCAAAACTTACCAAACAATATAACCATTAAAAAGTCAGTCAATCCATTTGAAATCCTAAAAAAATCGGATTTATTCATTACCCACAGCGGTTTCAATTCAGTTATGGAAGCTATTTGGTTTGAGGTGCCTATGATCTGTTTCCCCAGAACGGCTGACCAAAATTTAACTGCTCGTATGGTAGAAAGATATGGATTGGGATTGATTGCTCAAGATCATATTTCAAAGCATACACTCATACAGAAAGCAGCATCTATTTTACAGGATAAGCAATTATATCAAAGTAGACTTAAAAATTATAATAAATCATTTAACCCCTATCGGTCCGGTGAGAAAGCAGCAAATATTATTATGGAGTGGTGGAAATCCTGATTTATTCGGAGCATTTTTCTACTAATGTTGTTTATTGTGATCCAGACCATTCACGCTTAAATTGCTCTAAGTATTGTATCATAAAAGCATGTCGGTTATGTGCAATGCGTTTTCCCGATGAGGTGAGCATCCTATCCTTAATGTGCAGCAACTTGTCATAGAAATGTGAGATGGCCGAGGCACTTCCCTTTTTTCGATATTCGCTTATCTTATTGTGTTCTCCAAAGACTCCAGGAATGTGAATCGGATTACCTATTTCTGCTGCATAGGCAATGCATCGAGCGATGCCAATAGCTCCAATGGCGTCCAGCCGATCTGCGTCTTGAACCACTTTTTGTTCTTCGCAGGTTATAGTGCCTTCCTTGCTGAAGCTCATGTTGTAAATGATATTCAATATTTGCTCAACTTTTGACTCGTTTACGGCCAGAGAGGTCAAGAAGTCAAAGAGAAGCAACCGACCTTCTTCAGGAGTTCCTAGATAATATTTTCGATCCGTTACATCGTGTAGCAATGCTGAAAGTTCAACAATTTCTGGATCCAAGTTTTCTTGCGAGTTGATGATTTGTGCATTTTTCCATACTCGCTCAATATGATACCAATCGTGGCTAATCCCATTTGCTTGAATCTGCTCTTTGACAAAAGCAATTGTTTTTTCAATTATTGTCATGATCTTTCATACTTGCAAAGAAAGGGTCAAGCACTTTCAGGATCAAATGTGCAGATGACCAACGGTCCCACCATAGGCCTGTTGCCTGGTTTTTTAATAGAAAATAATACTCAACTTGTTCTTGATAATTGCCGGATACGTAGATTCATAATTTCGACTCAATAATTCATTTACCTTTTAAATCTGGTAATAGAAAATCATCCAGTGCAGAGCGCTGGGCCATCGTTTTTTCGATCTCTTCTACAGTTCTGGGGGCCAAGCCTGATAGGTTCTTCCAACCATCTTCCGTAATTAGTATATCATCTTCAATACGCACCGCAATGCCCCACCATTTTTCATCACAGTCACTTCCATCCGGAATATAGATGCCGGGTTCTACAGTAATGATCGTATTTGGCTTGAACGGTCCACCCGTGCCCCGGTCGTGCACGTCTAATCCAACATAGTGTGAAGTACCATGTGGAAAATAAAAATGAGACTCACCTTCTTCAATAATGCCCACTTCAGCTAGCCTTTTATCAATGATTTCTTTTGCTGCCTTATTGGGTGCACCAAATTCATTACCTACCTTACACGCTTCGAATCCAGCTTGTTGTGCTTCCAACACAATATTGTATATTATTTTTTGTTCTTCGCTAAAAGTACCATCCGCAGGAATAGTGCGAGTTACATCGGCGGTATATCCATGATATTCTGCTCCCAGGTCCATCAGGACTAAATCAGAGCCCAACCTTGGTTTGGTATTGTCTATGTAGTGGAGAATACATCCATTTCTTCCTGCTCCAACAATAGAAGGATAGCCTTCATATTCAGCTCCATATTTTTTAAATACAAATTCATGGATACCTTGAACTTCCGTTTCACTCATGTTCGGTTTCATTGCTTTCATAACTTCAATTTGACCGACAGCACTCACTTCAGCCGCAATCCGCATCAATCGTAATTCTTCTTTACTTTTAGTTTCTCTCAATTGACCCATTAATTGTGGAAGGGTCCCTACATCTAAATTACTTTCAGGAATTTTATCTGTCGTTTTCATGGATAGCTCTACATCTTTAGCTTCCATAAATTCTTTTATGAGCGGATCACTTAATATTCTGGGATTCATTCTACTCATACCAAAGACCATTTGTTTCTTTCTTTCAAATTCAATTTTGGGATCTTTCATGACTGAGTAGATTCGCTGAGTGGATCCATTAAAGTCTGAAGGTATTTTTGCTTTACTTTTAAACTGATCTTTTAAGTCAAATAAATCTGCTTGGTCATATTCAACATCTCTGATGTCATTTTGAAAGTTGAAGAATAGGATTTTGCTGAATTTGTCAAAATCAATATTATAATCATTAAATTCAGAATTATTGAAGGCTTGTTCAAACGCTAACTCTGATTTTACCAGTTCCGGTCCCATTCGAACCCCAGTCCACATTTCCATCATCTTATTTTTGGGTTGCACGAAAATGAGTTCATTGTATATCCTATTCGATGCTGATTTTTGAGATTCAGAAAAGATTAATAAAACAGCGTGAGGTTCTTTATATCCGGTGAGGTAATAAAAATCTGGATCTTGATGATAAACATAGTCGACATCATTTGCTCGGTTTCTTACCGGATTTGCGAATAGAACCGCTACACTATTTTGTGGCAATATTTTACGCAAAGAGGATCGGCGCTCCTGATGAAAATCGCTGGTGAGGTAATCAGAAGGTTTATCCTGAGCCTGAAGGGCTATGGAAACAGAAAATAATATGATTCCAATCCTAGTTATAGTAATAATTTTTCTCCAAGTACTTTTTTTTGCCATGATATTTTTCATAGTCAGAATTAATAAGCATTTAATTAAAAAGGGTGAAATTAAGGATTAATCTTTATAAATGGGGTGGCTTGTTGATCATTTGTATTTTTTAATACAAAGTGATATTTACCTTGGATAAGTTCCTTAGTAGACCATATAAATTGCTGATATCCAGGTCTTAAATGAATAAATTCTTGATGAAGCTGTTGACCCACTTCATTATAAATTGATAGATCAATTACTTGTAATCCACTAGAAAAAATATCTATGTTTAATGAATTTATGACAGGATTGGGTGAAATGAAGTATTGAATCTCTTCATTAAATTCAAGCGATTTAGGATTTTTCACTAAAGGAATATCAATAATCGTTGTATCCAAACTCTTGATTTCTAAATCGTGGATCAATGTTTCCGCAGGAATAAATAATTGATTTTTAAAAGTGTACTCGATTCGATAATTGCCTGGCTGCAACCAAGAGCTATTAAACAATCTATTATCGGTAATACCTATAAATCCATCAGATTTGTCAATCTTAGAACTCTGAATCTGCACATTTTCCACAAATAATTCACCTTGATCATGTACTCCATTTTCATTTTCATCATACCAAATATGAATTTGTGCATTACCTGGAATATGTAGTTGAGTTGCGTAAATTTGACGTTTGGGAATCACTTCCGCAGTTAAATCTTTATGTGCCCAGGATAACTGGCTTATCGCAAATCCTAAGTCTTCGAAATAGGCCATTATTATTGGATATAATGTATCCTTAGACAAATAGATTTGACTACTATTCTCTGTTGGTGGCCTTGGATTCCAAGCATTAATCAGCAAGGTGTCACCTACCCATAATCGCAAACCATCGTCTGTGAAAACTGAAAAATCATACCAACCATCAAAAATAGGTTGAATAAGTCCAGACCATACTACACTGTATTGATCAGCTTGGATAGTATCTGGCCAAGGGGACCGGTCGAGCCATTTGAAATCAATGGTTGTATCTATTCGACTTATCCCATCTATACTAAGAGGATCAATGGCGTTGAAATAGGTAGCATAAAATCCATTTCCTGATCCCAATCGAAAACCATCATACTTGATATTCAGTAATGTGTCGCCCCATATAGGAATCGTCAAAAGTGGGTCAGTGTGATGGTCGCTCCAGCAATTAAATAGATAAATAGAATCTAACGTATTGGTTGTATTTGGTGCTAAAAAATTTCTGATCACTCCTTGCACCGTTGACGATTTGAATGGTATCTCTTGATTAATCCCATCTATATTAATTGTTGCACCTGCAGGACCATTTATTTTGTAAGTAGCCTTTAGTGGAAAAAGATCTACAAATGAAGTTGCCGTTAGACCGGAGAAATCGGATGCACTTAGCAGCACTCGATACCACACGAATGTATCGGTTTCTGTTACGGATGGAACTTGAATTAAGCCTGATGACTTGCCTAATAATGGATCTAAGGCAGGATGAGTATGTTCCTGATGATGGAAGTCCACACGCCAAGTTAATAAACTATCAGGTAACAATCCATCTTCCTTATCCAACGCAAACCCTTTGAATAGAATGTTGTCCAACGCTTTATATGACCTGACCATAGGAAGTTCTATGATTGCAGTAGGACGGCTACCATCAATAATGTTTAAAGAGAAAATATCGCTGGTATCAGATCCATACTCGTTTGCCGCTATGCAAAAAAAAGTGCTGTTTTTGACTTTTTGGTCTAGGATCTCAATCTCCAACTTGCCATGTGGAGCAGATGAAATCAGAGAATCATGCTCAAACCAATTGTATTGAATGGGTAAGGTGCCAAAAGCCTGGACCTCCAACTGGATAGTTTCACCAATCACCGCATTGACCGGATTTCTTTGAATTGAAATTTGTGGTGGGCCGTCCCCAACATAAGAAATCCTCCACAATTCTCCTTGCTCTGTGCTTGTATTGTCTTCAATGGATCCTCCTCCTAAACCTTTTCTGGTCAACACGTACAATTCTCCTTGCGGGCTTACCTGGATATCAACCGGACGTTCAAAATCGCTTGCAAATAAATGGCTATGATCTTCATGTCCATCTAGATAATGGATCGTTCCTTTGCAATAATCGGCGTAGAACAAATTATTCTGATAAGTATCGGGATAGCTGGATGCCTGATCGAGTACGGTCACACCAAGGATTGCACATCCCACATCATGATTGTATACGTAATGAGGTGGTCTATAATTTGTAGGAACCTCTTGATCAAAAGCAGGTCCCTCTACATAAGGCCATCCGAAATTTTTTCCAGGAAGGATTTCATTGATTTCTTCCCATTTGCCGTCTCCTACGTCACCTACAAATAACTGGCCAGTATGTCTATTAATGCTCATAGAGAATGGATTTCTTAGTCCACTAGCCCAAATGCTCTGATATTCATTTTCATAAATTCCAAAATAAGGATTGTCAACAGGGATGTTTCCTTCTGCATCCAATCGGAGTATTTTTCCAAGCAATGATTTAGAAGATTGTGCGCTCCATTTATCAGCTCCATCGCCTACAGAAACGTATAAATATTCTTCCCGGTCGAATACTAAACGACCTCCGTTATGAATAAAACCCGACAGCGTGTTTAATTCAATTAATACTTCTTCCGAGTTGGGAACTACTTGGTTACCATTTATTCTAAAACGACTGACTCGGTTTCGGTTCTTTGTCTTTACCGAATAGTATAAGTATACATAGGGAAAGTCCTCAAAACGAGGATGAAAAGCTATTCCACTGAGGCCTCTTTCATTAAAATCATCTATTTCAAGGGAAATCAATGGTGCAGCCAATAATTCGCCCTCGGTATTTATAATAAGCACTTTACCTGATTTGTCTAAAAGAAAAATTCTTCCTTCCGGACCAAAAGTAAAAGTGGTCGGATTAAGTCCGGTGAATAGCTTCTCCGCTTTAAATCCGGGCAGTAGTTTTTGACAATTAATATCAACATAAGATAGTAACAAGAGATAAAGCCATAACCAACGCATAAATATAAAACGTATTAAATAGTTTATCCGATATTTCTAAGAGGTGCTCTTTATAATCAAATTTATTATCAGTTAAAAAATACTTTGGACTGAATTGAAATCATTTTCTTGATGAAACTGAACTTGTAATGTTCTTGTTTAGAATTTTTGGGCATAGCAACTCATGCCGCTACCTACTACAAGGATCATGAAAATTAGCCAAATCGATTCGTCAAATGGGATTAATTTCTAACTACATTGAATTTGAGCTTGAGCTTTATTTAAAAATCAATTCATAAAGTAGCAAAAGTAATAAATACTTGTATGTCTAAGGAAGGATGAATTGGGGATCAATTTATTTTAACAAATAGCTGATCTAACTGTGACGATGAGATAAAATGAGTCTTTTGAATGGATTCTTGACTAATTATCTAAATCAAAATCAGGTCCTTCATCTATATCATCCAGCATGTTGGCTAGAAGATCAGAGAAAGACATGCTTGTTCCTAAGACTTCTTTATTAAGAATATTAAACTCAGCTAATCCATGCAGTATTAATTCTTTAAAAGCATAACGGTCTTCTTCATTTATTGATGATTTACCTACTAAAATATCTAATCCGGGAATTTGATCCAACAGTTTTTTGAAATCAGAAAATGAACTATCATTGGCCAGATCCAATGTTTTTCCATTACTGAAATAATCTTTAATTTGAAAATAGGCATCTAGTTTATCTTTGCGTTCTTCTTTATTCGGATTTGGAAAGTGAACTAAAAACTCTTCACGAATAGCCTTGCCTAAGATTTTTAGTGCTACTTGATAGGGACCTTCCTGTTCTCCTTCATAAACTAGCTCAAGTTTACCGGTAATGGAAGGCACAACTCCCCAAAAGTCAATAATTCTGGCTGTAGTTTCTTTTTCTTGATTCAAGATCATTCTGCGTTCTGCAGAACTGGCCAAATTTTCCATTCCACTTATGCTTAATCGAGTTGAAACACCGCTTTTTTCGTCTACTAGTTCACTATCTCTGGCAATAAATGTGATTCGCTCTAAAATATTTGAAACGATTTCAGGAATGTGAATGCTCGTTCTTTGGGAATCAGAAAGCCTGGCTTCATAATTGGTAATATTTTTTGCGATTTCGATATTGGTAGGGTAGTGGGTAAGAATCTGACTTTCTATCCTATCTTTTAATGGGGTAATGATTGAGCCACGATTTGTATAGTCCTCCGGATTGGCGGTGAACAGAAATTGAATATCTAATGGCAGTCTAATCTTGAATCCACGGATTTGTATATCCCCTTCTTGCAAGATATTGAATAATGCCACTTGAATTCTCGGTTGCAAATCGGGCAATTCATTTATGACAAATATGGAACGATGAGCACGAGGTATCAATCCAAAGTGTAACACTCGTTCATCGGAATAGGCTAATTTTTTCGAGGCTGCTTTGATAGGATCGATGTCGCCAATTAAATCGGCAATGCTCACATCCGGGGTAGCTAATTTTTCCACATATCGCGTATCTCGGTGGACCCAATCTAACGGTGTATCATCTCCATGTTCTTCAATTTGATCTTTTGCATACCGGGAAATTGGATGAAAAGGATCATCATTAATTTCGCTTCCATGGACAATTGGAATATATTCATCTAAAAGATTGATCATCAATCGAGCGATTTTTGTTTTTGCTTGCCCTCTTAATCCCAACAATAATATATTATGTCTGGATAATAGAGCACGTTGAATATCCGGTATTACCGTGTCTTCATATCCCAGAATACCTTCAAAAACATCCTGTTTGTTCTTCAGTGATTTTATTAAATTATCACGTAATTCTAATTTTATAGATTTAGATTTATACCCTGTTTTTCTTAACGCTCCTAATGTTTTTATTTCTTTCATCTACATTTTATATTTGAATTGGATTTTCTCAATTAATATCGCTAATTATTTTATCTTTTTTTACGCTTGTTTTGCTTGTAATCCATAAATAGAAATTCACCTAATCCATCCAGACTGCTATAAAAAGCTTTGCCCTGATTGGCTAGGGTAAAGCGATCGACAAACCGAACGAGATAAGGATCTCTAGCGATCATAAAAGTAGTAATAGGTATGCTTAACTTCCTGCATTTTACCGCCAAACCCAATGTCCGGTTCAAGATTTTTCGATCAATTCCAAAGCTATTTTTATAATACCTTCTACCTATTTTAATGCAGGTGGGTTTGCCATCGGTGATCATGAAAATTTGTTTATTCGGATTTTTTCTTCTGCGCAATAAACCCATGGCTAATTCAAGGCCGGCTACCGTGTTGGTATGATAGGGTCCTACTTTAAGATAGGGTAGGTCTTCCAGTTGAATCTGCCAGGCATCATTACCAAAAACAATGATGTCCAGGGTATCTTTTGGATACCTGGTTTTAATCATTTCCGCCAACGCCATAGCCACTTTCTTAGCCGGAGTAATACGGTCTTCACCATATAGAATCATGGAATGGGATATATCGATCATAAGGACAGTACTGGTCTGACTTTGATAATACGTTTCCCGTATTTGCAGGTCCTTTTCGGTGAGTGTAAAGTCTTCTATACCGTGATTGATTTGACTATTTTGAATAGATTCGGAAAGCGCCAAATTGTCCAAAGAATCGCCAAATGAATATGGTTTCAGTTCGGAGGTGGATTCGTCACCTAATCCGGAATACCGAGTATTGTGCTTCCCTCGTCCGGTTTTTTTTAAATTATCAAATATATCATCTAATGCATTGCGGCGCAGCGCTATCTCCATTTTGGTGGTTAGGTCAAATTTATCTTTACTTCTGTCTTTCGGTTTAAGAAATCCTTTGTCTATCAAATCTTGAATAAAGTCTGCAATACCATAATCATCATTGGTAAGCTCATAATGTTTATCTAACTCTGTCAGCCAGTTTAAAGCTTCATCAACATCACCAGATGTGTAAACCACAAGTTCTTGAAAGGTTTTAAGTAACCGCTCAAAGGGATCATCTTCTCCCTTTGGAATAAATTGAGCAAAACGCCAAATAATCATAAAAATAAATATAGCATATATCCCTAACTGTTTGGGAGGTTGATGGTTTAAAAAAAGAATTTAATTAACTGAAATTTAGCAAGGAGAAAATTTAATCAAAAAAGTATTTATACCAGCTCACTGGCATTCAGTGTTCTTAAAGTGTTTTGTGATCAGATTTTCAATTATTTCAAGGAGTACACGCATTTGTTTCAATTCTTCATTATTGCTCCAAGTGACTTTGTGACCAGTGTGTTGGGTTGTAATTTGTAGCCACTGCGCTCCTTCGTCCGCACAGTTTGGACATCCCACTGTTTCGGGAATATTTACAAATTCCTCAATATTTAAATTTTGGAGCACCATATTCCAATCTCCACCAGCTATGGATTTCTGACAACTCAAATCCTCAACATCTTGAGTATTGCTGATCTTAGTTTTAATAATTAGAGAGGGATTGAAAATTGTAGTCGTTTCTCCAAAGGGTTGACAAAAACACTTCGTACCATAGGTGACTTCTATGTTTTCACTTTCCGCAAAAGAATCCGGTTCACATGAAAAACCTATGAAGCACAAAACACAAAGTAAAACCAAAGTTTCATAGCGTACCAAAAGCCTCAGTTGTGTATGCACAAGATACTAAAAATCGCAAGAATGACTGTTCTTATATTTCAAACATTTAGGATCTGAGGATTACATGGCCCCGTCGATCTATTTTATAAACTTGTAGGTCTGGCTTCTTTCAGCATTTGCTGGATCGTTTTATCAAAATCATCAACAAACTCATCATATTTACTGGTAGCCGGTCCATTGAATCCAGTATGTATTTTGCGAACATTATTTTCTCTATCCAGGAAAATTAATGTAGGATAAGAAATGATTTCATTCAGCATAGGTAAACTATTAATTGCTTCTTCTTTATCTCTATATCCTGCTAACAGTATGTCATATTCCAAATTAAAATGCTCGCGATATTTGTTTATAGCTTCTAAGCTTTTAGATTGATCTCGATACGACTCAAATGCTAAAGCGATAACCGTTAAATTTGGATCGGGATTTTTGTTTAGGTAATCTATCAAAAACTTGGTTTCATCCCTGCAATTTGGACACCACGTACCAAGAATTTGAACTACCTTAACCGCTTGTGTATAATCCTTCAAATATTTTAGAACGCCGTTGTGATCAGGGAAAGCAAAATCGAATTTCCTACCTGCCTTAAGCCATGTTAATGAGTCAGGATTAGTCAATTCAAAAGTACCATTTCTATTTCCTGACCAAATGGTTTTATAATGATTACCAGAATAAAAGGTTCCTAACAATGAATCACCAACGAATTTGGCCTTAAATAAAAATGCATGCGCTCCGTCAAAAACAGATAATGCTAATTGGTTACCCTGAAGAATGCCTTCCAAATAGCGATAATCGCCTATTTCTGTCCGGAACGTACCTAGTACTTTTTGATTAGTTTGTTTGAATTCGGCAATAGCCGGATAAGGAATATCTTTTTCAATTTCAAACAGGCAAGCCCATTTCCCAGAGAGATTGGTCACCGGAGGCTCTGTTTTGTTTTCAAACCGCTCATTTTCTCCAAAATAGGCCACAAAAGGAATGCTATAATTGTCGCGATTATTTCTAACCCATTTTCCTTGCATTATCCCTTCATTGTACTTGCCTATCAGATATGAAT
>JAHEJC010000371.1 GCA_024639065.1 Lewinellaceae bacterium
CACCAACTATCTTTATGGCACTTGTGGATGGAATGCGCAAAGAACAAAAGACCGGAAACTTTTTTGTTTTTGTGTTGGATGTGATTGTGGAAGCCTTAAACAGGTACCGGCAAATCCTCTCTTTCGGTATACTGATGATTCTTTTTGCTGTTGGTTTAATCTTTCCTTATTGGTTTTGGAGTGCTACGGATCCAATTACGCAGGTATCGATTCCACATGGATCAAGAGACAATTTTATTGAAGAGTTTTCATCAGGATTAGTTTTTTATATCATCCCCCTTGCCATGGTCGTGGCACTTCTGCCTGCCATGACTTATGACCTGATCAAAAAAAGAAGATTTTTGGCGTGGGCTGTTTCCTTATTTCTTTGCTTGCTGCTCGGCAGTGGGAATACTACACCATTACCGAAAATGTTGTTAGGTGAAAATGCCTTTAATATTTTGACTCTTGACAGATTTGGTTTTTGGGCTTCAATCATTGCACTTCCGTTTATGGCCAAATTCATCAACTCCTTCCTGAACGGTTCGGTCAAACAATTTTGGGTCAAGAGGTACAGTGAACGCACCCATTTTATTTTGTCAGGGTTATCTGGGTTTTCTTATTTATTATTCATCGCGTTTATTTTTCATCTTGGTAGCTTTCGACCTTTACAACCACCAGAGGTCGACATTCAACCGATTCAGAATTTTCTAAATCGGGACGAACACATGAGATGGAGATATCTCACCCTGGGTTTCGGAGACCAAATGGCCTGGTTAAGTGCTAACACAATGGCAGCAACTGTTGATGGTAATTATCATTCTGCGAGACGTTTACCTGAACTCACTTCACGACCAGTCGAGCGATTGGAAAATGCAAAATTCCTAGGACCTGAAGGGTTGGCTTCACTACAGGATTTTCTGACTAGAGCTGAAAAGTATCAACTCAAATATGTGTTTAGTAATGACCGATACTACGATCCATTGTTGTATTACACCGGTTGGAATCGAACCATTCGTTTGGAAAACGGCATCATGGTATGGGAGAAAAAGAATATATCTACAATCAAACCTGTTGATCCAACAGATCTCCATCCGACACTTAAATATATGTGGGGCATTTTCCCGTTATGTAGTTTGGCTATTGCTATGCTTTTAACAACATTTTATCTCATAAAGCTGAAGACGCATGATGGTTTTGGTTTTTTAATTTTGAATAACGATCAATATCCTAAGCGCATCATATATGTAACTTCATTGATTCCATTGGTTTTCTTTTCATGTTTCATGGGGCTTCAAATACATGAACTATTGTTTATCAAAAAACAAAGCGATCCAACGACAACAATTAAGCACTTCTACCATGAATTAGACTTTCAAAGATTTGAAGATGCATTTAAATTTTTCGCACCTACACCGACATACTCTCTCGACCAATATCTCCTGGAAAAATCGGTAAACGATGGTGGGATTCTTCCATCCTATGCGAAGCTTGAAGAGGTACGTGTAGTCGAACTCAAGCGATCACAGGACTCTTCGCGTGCGTCCGTTCATACGAAATGGAATACTTCTCTTGGTTACCAGGAAAAAACTGAACTGCTTGATTTGGTTTACCGGGATGGTCGATGGTATATTATCCCACCGGAGTTCACTCCTGAAATTCCCGAGGAGCAAGTCAGAAGTTATACGTACACACTATTTAAGAAACAGGGAAAAAGAGTCATCAGTAGTTTTCCCACAGTCAAAGACGATCGGGTGAAAAAGCCATTTGCTGCTTTTAAGCAGGTGAACTTGATTCAAAACGGTGATCGCACTTTTTTGACTGGAGAAATATTGAATGCCGATGCTTTTCCAATCGGCGTAGCCTTAAAGGCAGTGGTGAAATACAAGAATGGCCAGCTGGTCAATTATTACCCAACGACAGCGTTTCAATACAATCTTGCACCCAAGGGATCCAGTTTTTTTCAAATCGATCTTGATTCTCCTGCTCTGACAGAGTCCGATCAGATCAGTGATGTGCATGTATTTGCCGATACCGATGTAAGCGAAAGGGGATATATCCATGGTGGAACACCAGGATATTCCACCGTTGATATGGGTGATGGTCTGATCAAGATCAATACCAAATATTACAATGAGTTAACCTTGGATATCAATATTCCCGGAATCCTGATCGCCGAAAAAGATGATAACGGAACCGTCTGGCAAGTCCAACAAGAATTGCATCCCACCTCATTGCGCAGTGGATTGAATCTGGAGTTTGATACCGATGTTCAATTGATCCAAGAGTACGCACAACGCTTGTCGAATATTCCGGTACAGGTCTCTATCAATGGGCAGCCACGAGAGATTCTTGCATTGGAAAAGGATGATCTGGCAATAAGAAATTCAGGCATTGCAATTCTACCACATTGTTTCATTTCACAGGAAATTTTCTTACAATGATGATTAAATACACATTGGCCTTAACCGGTTTGATCTGGTACACATTGGTTAGCTTATCAGCATGCCGGCAGCATTTGCTGCGCAGGCCGGTACCGGCATCAGAATTGACAACTTTAACGGTGCCATTTGAAGGTCTTGCGTTTGTTGCCACCGGTAGAAATTGGAAGGCGACATTATTGACATTTACCCAGCCGATAGAGCTCAATATTGAATATACAAATACCGGTTTCATCGTTTTCCAGGATAGCCCAGCAGGCATTATTGAGGGCCCGGGCAAACTTTGTTTGAATTCCGGCAACAACCATTTTTTCTATGATGCATGGTTGCAAAACCAGGAATTCACATCACCTGAGACGATCGACATACGTTCTCCAAAAACAGTTAATCCTGACTCCAGTTTGAATCAACAGCGTATTGTGTTTACCATCGATGAATGGTCAAATATTGTAAGCGTCAATGAAGAAAATCATTTGTTTTTTGAGGAGGAAGTTTTTCTACTTCCCTTGGCTGGTGTCTATCGCGCCCAAGAGTATAATCCGTTGTCAGCATTTAATGTTCAACCCGGTTCCTGTGTATCAATTCCGCTGAATGCTCAATTCAATGAAGGAGATCAACATATTCTGGCTAAGGCAGGACCTCTGAAAGACCGGTTTGATAATCTTGTTGCAGATGGCACTGTAGTCACGTTTATATATGATGACGGCCAATACATATATCGTACAGAAACGGCCTTGATCAATGGCTTTGCCCTTACTGAAATACCATTCGATCCGGGTAATAATTACCAATTATACGCACAGGTTCATTCAACCCATTCCATCACGATCCAATTAAATCTAAAATCATGAGAATTCTCTTTTGGCTTTTCATAGCACTGTTCATAATCTATCTCGCGGTTCTAGCAAGTTCAATGAAAAAATCGGTTGAAAAACCGATTTTCCTGAGGATTGATGAGGTGGCAAATCACCATGAAACAACGATAGATATATGTGTCAATTCAGTGTACGCACCAACGCCAGCAGAATTAGAAAATCTGAAGTCGGACTATAGCAATCTCTGGGCGCATTTGAATCATTTTTATGCAACAAACGATCTGATCGCCGGCAAAGAATACTACACGGAACGCTGGTTTAAGCAACATGGAAGATATCAGACGGAGATGAAAAAAAATCTTGTGACGCGTAAAGACTTATTTCATGAATTGAATATCGAAAACTGGTCTCGAGACGGACTGCTTTGTACGGCGATTGATCGCCATGTCACGATTGAATACACCTTGCCTGATCAACAGAAAGTGATCGATACCATGAGTGTTGCTATTGTCCTTTTATATCAAGGCGACCACTGGCGTATCGATGCTATGCAAGTACTCCAGGAATCCTAAGAGGCATTCAAGCATATTGGACATTAATCGGTGTCCAAAAAATGGAAATCATGCGATGATATTCCAAATAATGGAATTCTTTCACCTAAGACAATCTCATAAATAACAGCTAATCAATTAATTATAATTTTGGCAGGGATCTGGTATTACCTTGATCGAATATATCTATCATTCACAATTTTAAAATTAAATGAATATGAAAATTGCATTTGTTTCCCCTTATCCCCCAAGCAAGGTAACCTTAAATGAATATGGTTACCATTTGATTAGAAGTTTCCAAGGTAAACCTAATTTTGAGCAGATTTCAGTTTTGACCAATGACCTCGGCGATAACACCCAATATCAAAAATACGAGACTGAAGGTATTGAGATTATTCCTTGCTGGAAATTCAATAGTCTATTTAGTTTTCTGCAAATAGGCCGTACCTTAAGAAAACTCAAACCGGATGTGGTCATCTTAAATCTTCAGTTTATGACCTTTGGTGAAGGCAAAATACCGGCAGCACTGGGTTTATTGACACCCTGGGTTTGTAAACTCCTGGGAATACCCTCCATAGTCATTCTTCATAATATTATAGAGACTGTCAAATTGGATACCATCGGAATGGCCAAGAGCCGGACGATAGAAAGGTTATTTAAGTGGGTAGGCAGGCAATTGACCAAATGTATATTGAAAGCGGATCTAGTCGGGTTGACTATTTCAAAATATGTTGATATCATACGGGAAGAATACCAGGCGAAAAATGTCATTCTATTACCACACGGTAATTTTGAATTGCCGGAACGCGATTACCTTCCTGAGCATTTGGACGAAATCAATTTAATGGCTTTCGGAAAATTCGGTACCTATAAAAAAGTCGAGGTCATGCTGGATGCTGTTAAGCTCTTGCAACGTAAATATCCCGAACAAAAATTTGTAGCGACAGTAGCCGGAACGGACAATCCAAATGTCAAGGGATATCTTGACCGTGTAAAGGAAGAATACAGCGACCTAGAGCATTTGGTCTTTACCGGATATGTTCCTGAGGAGGATGTAGAGAAAGTTTTCAAAGAAAGCACATTCAGTATATTCCCGTACACGACAACAACGGGTAGCTCAGGGATACTACACCAAGCAGGGAGTTATGCTCGGGCGTGTATTCTTCCAAAAATTGATGATCTCGAACGTGTCGTTGAGGAAGAAGGGTACGGAGGAGCCTATTTCGAAGTTGGTAATCCTCAAAGCCTTGCCAATGCGGTGTCTCACCTTATCGATCACCCAGAAGAAAGAAAGCGTATTGAGGACATGAATTACGCGGCGGCGAAAGGACTGCCGATGTCAGAACTTGCACAGTGGTATCTCTCACATGCACAGGCAGTTATTCAATAACATCAAAGCAATTGTAAAGTATGATTATCCGAAGATTGATTCAAGCAGTCCTGGATTTTTTTTATCCAATTTTTGAGAAGCTATTTCCATTTGACATGTATGCGTACCTGGCAGTTGGGGCAGGCAATACTGCACTTAATATTGTCTTGTTCGCGTTATGCTATCAATTCATCTTGCCTCCCGAAAAAGTAAACATTTGTGGATTACAGATCGCCTCCTATACCGTCAGCCTGATATTCGCATTTATTGCGACAGTTCCGACGGGGTTTTGGTTAGCTAAACATTTTGCATTTAGATCCAAATCGATTCCAGGGCAATCCTTTAAACAGCTCGGCAAATATTTCCTTGTAGTTCTGCAGGGTTTGGGTAGTGATTATCTACTGCTGATCGGATTCATTTTGCTCGCAGGATTTCACCCAACCATGGCCAAGTTACTTTCAACGCTCATTGTGCTGAGCGTAAATTTTCTGTTACAAAAATACTTTACGTTTCAAGTCAAAACCGTGTGAAATCTCAGTGCACTGGGAATTACAAAGGAAAGTTTGATTGTATTATTAAAATAATGGCGCTCAGATTGCAGTTACTAAAAACTTGTACAATGACCTGCATGTCTTACAAGACTTTGTCAGGATGGGGGAGGGGATATGCTGTGGCCATATCGCCTCTTTGAGGGACTTGATCCAACTTTAATTTGATACCTTGTATATACTGAACTGGAGCGCATCAGATCTCAATATGGCAAGAAGAAGACTCCGATAATAAAAAAAGGTGTCAATAGGAACGTTTAGGAAAAATCTGAAGCTGAAATAAAGCTAGATCCTTGATCCCAGGTTTTTAAAAATTACGCAAAAACAGATGGTTACGAGGAAAAAACAGCACTTCTGAAAGGATGAAGCTGTATATTAGACAAAATTCTCTTAACAGAGAAAATTATGCGATTGTTACAAAGTTACTTTCCGTTACTCAGCTTGGTTTTTTTAACTATTTTCGCCTTGGTGCACAATGACTTCCCTACTTCCGTCATTCAAAATGAGCATCTCGAAGTAAAACTCTATTTACCAGATGCTGAAAAAGGTTACTATCGAGCTACACGCTTTGATTGGGCTGGGGTCATTGGCAGTTTGAAATATCAGGGACACCAATATTTTGATCCTTGGTTGGAATATCATGATCCTACCGTTCATGAATCGATTAGTGGGCCGGTAGAAGCCTTTGCTCCCATCGGTTTTGAAGATGCCAGACCAGGTGAGGACTTTCTCACCATCGGAGTTGGCGTACTGCAAAAGCCGAATGACGAACCTTATCAATTTGCGACAACTTATAAAAACCTAA
>JAHEJC010000372.1 GCA_024639065.1 Lewinellaceae bacterium
GAAGGGACCCTCCGAAAATTTGAACATAAAAATGGAAAGTTCTTAGATGTCTATTGTTATGCACTGGTCCGATAAATTTACATCGTATATATTGCTATCAATATGTTACACTCCGGTACTGGAAGATCATTGATTAGAAAATCCTTTAACCTGGTCACCGTGATCTCCTTATAACAGCCTAAAATTAGTACCATGTTAAATATAAATACCATCTTAATATTTCATGTATCTAATACAAAACATAAATAATTATGCATGAAAAATTAAAGTATGACTTTAAAATTTTATGGAATATAGGACCGCTTTATAACGCTTCAATCAAGTTGGGATAGTCGGTGATGATACCATCTACTCCTTTTTTAATCAATGTACGCATGGTACTTAGGTCATTTACTGTCCAGGGAATCAGGAGCATGCCTTGCTCGGCACAGAAAGATACCAATGCTCTATTCACTAGCTGGTGATATGGACTATATATATCCGGAGTAAAACCTAAACTTTCGATTTGCTTTTCAGGATCTTCGCGATCGCCTATTAAGTAAGCCAGGGTAATCTCCTGATCCAAAGCTCGAACTGCTTGTAAGGCCCGAATGTCAAAAGATTGAATACAGGCTTTATCCGAAATATTCAGTTTACTAATTTCATTTAGAAGAATTTTGGCAAAGGTATTGACCGGTGCCGTAATGGTATCCCAATCAGGACTGGTTTTTATTTCAATGTTATAATAAGGAAATGCTCGATTATTTACCTTGCAATATTCATTCACCGCGTTCACTACCTCTTCCAGGCTTGGTTTATGCACCTTCATTTTGGTTTGTTCAGGAAAATTTTTGTTTCCTTTTGATCCACAATCAAATTGTTTAATCTGATTATAAGTTAAATTTCGGATGTAAGTCTTTTGCAAATTTTCAGCACTTTGGGTACCAACGGGATGGCAAATTTCCGGATTAAACCATGGATCGTGGGAGATTATTATTTTCCCGTCCCTACTCACTGCAGCGTCCATTTCCAATGTCTTGATGGGGAATTCCAGCGCTTTCAAAAAAGCCGGTATGGAATTCTCTGGGAGCAGGCCTCGACACCCTCTGTGCCCTTGAAAGTCAATATCAGATTTGGTTAAATTCTCCACACTTTGACAATTTATTACAACAATTGAGATCAAAAGACAATTAATTAAAAATAGTAAGATCCTCATGAATTTTCCATTTGTAGTAAAATACTTTTTATGAGTTAGATGTCCAAATCCAATTAAATATTAATCTTCGGTATTTAAAAAAGGCGTTTAATTTAGCAACTACATTACAAATTTACCTTAATAGAAGTCGCCAAAAAAAATACATCAAATCGAAGGAATAGATTTTCAGAAAAGATAATTATTCAGGCCGAGTTTAGCGAAACTAACGCTCTCTTCAAACCCATAATCGGGAAGTAAGGTGAAGCATTTCTTTGTTATCTAGATTGTAATTGATTATTGTTTAGATAATCCTTGGTTTCGCAGGTATCCCAATTGCTTCAAGCTGTTTGAACAACCATTCCAACATTTAAGTATTTTATTTAGAGCCTATTTTATTAAATCATAAAAACACTCAATAATTCTTATTATAAAATGGTTTAATATAAATTTGTGCCTTTGATTTAAATTCCAAATATTAGGAAAAAATAAATTTATGTTCTCAAAAATTTTCAAGTTGAGCATTCCTCATTTGATAGCCGTGGGCGTATTCTTGCTGACCGCATGTATGTATTTCACTCCCCAACTGCAAGGCAAGAAACTACCTCAAGGCGACATCACTAGCTTTAGGGGTATGGCCCAAGAAATAATACAATACCGCAAAGATACTGGAAAAGAGACCTATTGGACCAATTCTATGTTTGGTGGTATGCCTGCTTATCAGGTCAGTATGCGACAATCATCAAATGCTTTCTCTTATATAAGTCGCTTGACCAAATTATTTTTAACCGGACCATTGGGTTTGTTTTTGAGTTTTATGATTGGTGGATATGTCATGCTGATATTAATGAATGTTGACTATAGGATAGCAATCATAGCTTCCATTGCTTTTGCATTTTCAACCTACAATATACTATTGGTGGATGGAGGACATAATTCAAAAATTAACACTGTCGGCTATTTGGGCATTATGCTAGGGGGCATGTATTTGATTTTTGAAAAGAAAAAATATTTATGGGGTGGTTTGGCCGTTGCAATAGGCATGGCGTTATCCACCTATGCCAATCATATTCAAATGACTTATTACTTTCTCATCTGTTTGGGAATTTATGGTTTGATCTTGTTAATCAAAAATATTAAAACCAAAGAAGGGAAGTCGTTTGGTAAAGGGATTGCTACCATACTGATTGCCGGAATATTGGGATTTATGACTTCTTCTCAACGTATGCTTCCCACTTACGAATATCAAAAAGATACGATGAGAGGAAAGCCCATATTAACAACTAACACAGTACCTGGGAGTAGTAGTTCTGTGAAAGGATTGGATTGGGATTATGCGACCAAATGGAGCCATAAGCCGATTGATTTATTAGCAATGCTTATACCCAAAGCTGCCGGGGGAGGAAATGAAATCATTGAACCTGGAACAACACTTCGGGCAGCTCTTAATCAAAGAGGGTATGGATCACAAAAGTTTTACCTCTACTGGGGTGGATTAGATTTTACTGGCGGACCAGCCTACTTTTCGATGGTCTTGTGGTTTTTTATGTTGTATTTTTTAATCGCCAGTAAGCATCCGTTGAGATGGTGGGTCGTAGGCTCTATTGTACTACTTTCTCTCATGTCTCTGGGTAAATATTTCGAAGTATTTAATAAACTACTTTTCGATGTGTTGCCGTTACTGAATAAATTTCGTGCTCCGGGGTCGATAGCTACGGTTATAGCGATTCCTTTGGCTGTCGGCGGTGCCATGGGGATCAATCACTTTTTCTTTAGTAAGGACAATCAATCTTCCAAATGGAAAGGGTTGAAATGGACGGGTATTGGCATGGGTGGATTTTTAATGCTGGCAACCTTGCTGGGATTGGCTATGAATTCTTTTCAGGGTTTGAACGATGCCAACTATGAGCAAGCCGGGATTATGGATGCAGTACTGGATGCCAGACAATCCGTATTCCTGAGTGCTGGATTTAGATCGATTATCATAGCGGGTCTGTGTTTTTTGACCGCTTGGGCAGTGTATAAAAAATGGCTTCAAGTATCCTATGCAATCCTGGCGTTAGGATTAATTATTATTGGAGATCTTTGGCAATTGGATAAACAGTACCTACCCAATTCGAAATTTGTTGATGCCAATCTGGTAGAAAATCCGATCAGACCCCGGCCCGTAGATGATCTCATAAAAAAAGACAATGACCTTCATTTCAGAGTACATGATATAAGTGTGGATCCTTGGAATTCTTCGATTGCATCCTATTTTCATAAAACAGTTGGAGGCTATAGCCCAGCAAAATTACAGCGGTATCAGGATATTATTGATCGCTATTTGATTCAGAATAATCAAAAGATGCTCAATATGCTCAATACTCGATATATTATATCGAGTGTTAATGGAGGAAACCCTACTGCTAATATTAATACGGCGGCGCTGGGTAATGCCTGGTTAGTCAATGAATATTTTGTCGTTCAAACGGCTGAAAATGAAATAAATGGAATCAACGGGATTGATCCGGAAGAAAAAGCAATTATTCACACGGATTTTGCCAGCTACATGCAGGGTCTTCAGATTGATAAAAATGGTACTATTGAACTGACCGCATATGCACCCAATCAGCTGACCTATAAAAGTAATACAACTAGTGAACAGCTGGCTATTTTTTCAGAAATATGGTATGGTCCTGATAAAGGATGGAATGCTTATGTCGATGGTGAAAAAGTGGATCATATCCGGGCCAATTATATATTGAGAGCTATGCGAGTACCTGCCGGTGAACATACCATTGAGTTTAAGTTTGAACCAAAACTGGTAAAAATTGGCTCGATGCTATCATTTATAACGTCCTTGGGTTTAATAGGCGGACTTTTTGGCTTAGGTTATATATCTTTTAAAAACATGCCTAAAAAAGAGGTTCAGATAAAAAAAGTAAAACCGGTGGCTAAAAGAGCTAAAAAACAAATAAAAAATAGTAAAACTAGAAAGTTAAAAGGTAAATAAGTTGTATTCAATCAGTAATCCGGTGGAGTAGTTTTGCCAATTTACCAGTAAGATTTCTTCGTGTAAATTGTTCAGAGTTTACAAAGGTAAATCTTGAATCATTTTTTTGATAGTCCTCGAATAAGGTTTTTATATCTTTCTTGAGCTTAATAGCATCTTCAAAATCAACTGCAAAGCCTGCGTTGGATTTTTTTAAGATTTTGGCAGCGTCCCCATTTTCAGAACCAATACAAAGTATTGGTCTTTTTGCGGCCAGGTATTCAAAAACCTTACCTGTTATGATGCCTTCAACATTCACTACACGATTAAGCGCAAGCAATAATACGCTTGCTTGAGTTAAGTGAGAGAAAACTTCATTGTGAGGAACATATTCTATAAATGTGGAATTTTCTAGCAGGTGGTAAGTTTCTATATCTTTTTTTACTTGATAATCAAATTTTCCAATAAGCTTAATGCTGAGATGCATTGCAAACAGCTGGTTAGTTTTCTTCAAATCAGCCAGGACCTTCCATAGTTCATGAGGATTTCTGGCTTGGTTCATTGACCCTAAATGCAAGATTTCAAATCTTTCCGGTTGGTAATCTGTCTTTTTGTTTTCAACAAAATCATGGCCATTGGTAATGACTGTATAATGTTGATGATCGCTTATTTTTTTAAAGGCAGCTTGCATGTGCCATCCAACTGAAACTACTTGAGTTGCTGTAGATAGAACTTTTTTCTCAAATTTTCTATGTCTGGCAAATGCTAGTTTAGTTAGTTTTAAATCTTCCGCAAAATCTATTTCCGTCCACGGATCTCTAAAATCAGCAACCCAGGGCAAACCAGTCTTTTGATGCAATTTCAAACCTATCATATGACAGGTATGGGGAGGGCCAGTAGATATGATCGCATCTGGAGGGTTCTTTTTCAATTCTTTGTTTAAAAATCGACTAGCTGGTTTGATCCAAAACTTTCTGGCATCCGGGATAAAAAAATTACTTCGGATCCAATTGCTTACATCATTCTTCCAATGGCTTACTTCTTTCTCTCGCAAAAATCCATGTTGTACATTGGAGTTTTTTTTCATTCCTAAGAATTTTTTATATAATTCATAGGGCTCCCAGATTGGATATTTGATTACCTTGAGGCCCATTGGAATTTCCTCAAATAGGCTAGTATCTTCTGACGGATAACTGGGATTTTCGACAGTAAACACAATGGGCTCCCAACCAAATTCGCGCAAATACTTCACGAAAAAAAGCCAACGTTGGACCCCAGCTCCGCCGCAGGGAGGCCAATAATAGGTTATAACTAAAACTTTTTTCATATTAGAGGTAAATATATATGTTTGTATTGAATTTAATAGGAATTTTCATATGAAGGCTTTAGCTATTGTTGGAGCAAGACCTCAATTTATAAAGCATGCTGCACTGGAATATGCGATCAAGATTTTTGCAGGCATCGAATTAATTACGCTGCATACTGGGCAACACTATGATGAAAATATGAGCCAAATATTCTTCAATGAATTAGGAATCCCAAAGCCCAAGTATAATCTGAATATTGGAAGCGGAAGCCATGGTCGTCAAACCGGGATTATGTTGATGGAAATTGAGAAAGTTATTCAGACAGAGGCTCCAGTTTGGGTAATTGTATACGGGGATACCAATAGTACTTTAGCTGGTGCTTTAGCCGCTTCAAAATTAAATGTGAAAGTAGCTCATATAGAAGCCGGATTAAGATCTTTCAATAGATCCATGCCCGAAGAAATAAATAGGGTTTTGACAGATCACGTTTCTGATTTGCTATTCTGTCCCACCAAAATTTCGAAAAATCATTTGGAAAATGAAGGAATAATAAATGGAGTACATGTAGTGGGAGATATTATGTTTGATATTTTAAAAATCGGGTTAGAAAAAAATCTAATCACACCTAGCAAGAATATAGAAGCCTACTACTTAGCCACAATACATAGGCCATACAATACGGATGATCCCGGTAGATTGCAATCTATTCTGGAATCCTTAAACACTTTAAATGCAAAAGTGTATTTTCCGATGCACCCACGCACCAAGAATTTAATATCTCAATCAGACCTAAATACTAGGTCTTATAACAATATTGAAATACTTGAACCAGTATCTTATTTTGAAAACATGAACTGGCTATATAATTCATTGGGCCTCATTACAGACTCAGGGGGGATGCAAAAAGAGGCATATTGGCTTAAAAAGAAGTGCGTGACTGTGAGGCCAGAAACGGAATGGGTAGAGACGTTGGAGGGAGGATGGAATACATTAGTGTGGGAGGATTTAGAGGAGATTAAAAGAATATTTTCTAAACCGTCC
>JAHEJC010000056.1 GCA_024639065.1 Lewinellaceae bacterium
TACGAGTTTGGCTGAACTAGAAGCCTATTTTAGACAAATGGATGAAAATATTACGGTCGATCAGGAAAGTGTTGAATCTCGCAAGCTTGGGATTGTCGTTTCAAATAATCCAGATAAAGAGGGTAACCTAGTTTTAGTTTATGCTGAAAACTATAAAAAAGAAGAGGAGATCTCGCCGGATGATATTATAAAGTTTTATTTGGGAGGCTAAATTCAATCGATCTTGGAATTATCGGGTGGGAGATGATTGATGAGAATCTGCCGGTGGATTGAGTTTCCATTAATATATAACCGGTTGACTCAGCAATTCACTTTTGCTTTGTGTACGCGTAAGACGTTCTATGAAGTTGAACTCCGAACTCCGATATATATTTTTCCAACAGTTCATTGCTTACTCCATATATAAATTGGATATGTTTTTTTTGATGGTCTTCTTCAATGATACTAATCTTGTCAGTTTTTAAATCTAAATAGGTAAACAAACTTTTGTAAACGACTGAATTTTCGGCTTCATTTAACCTTTTGGTATAACAAGTTTCCAATTGACCATTTCGATTAAAGTTATAATCTACAGTTTGTATTAATTTCTGGTTAATAATACCGGAGTCAAAATCTTTACGCTGATCATAATCAAACCTTCTGATAATTTGGTTTGCTTCGTTTCGATCGTATTGAATCAGGTGTCCCGATGTTAAATTTCCTGAATGCTAGAAGTTGATCTGTTTACCAACCAAACATTTATTATGATTATAAGAAAGCTTCTTTTGTATCATAGAAGTTCCCTGTGAAGGCAATAAGATCTTCTTTTCATTTTCTACCAGCAGTCCCTCCAAATAATAATTAGTACTTACAGATATAGCTTTGTTATCTTTTTTATTAAAAGCCCTTTTCTCAATGAGATGACCATCTTGGTTATAGGAGTAATACTCTACTTGATCCAAGGCCGGCTTAGGTGGATCTGATAAAGGAGGATATGCGGCCCAGCCACGACTGCTATTCATTTCAGATTTAATCTGGCCTTTTTCGGTTAATGTAAGTACCCTGCTCGTATACGGATCAGACGATTTATTATGAATGGTTTCTATGATTTCATTTATATTATGATTAGTTAAAAATTCTGTGTCAAGGTCTTCTTGGTTCAGTATATAATTATCTGTTGTATTCATTTTCTATTTAATTTCAACGTGTGATTTTAAATATTCCCTTTTGTCCTGAACCTTTTACCCTTAACCCTACTCCTTATACGGATACATCTCTTTAATCGGAGCGTGTTGATAATGCAATGCATCCAACCGAGTCGTACCAATCCATGGACCTGGTGCATCAACCACCAGGATGGTCTTGGCAAATCCGGTCTCATCAAATCCTCTACGGAAATGCACGCGTGATTTAACAATAAATATTTTATAATCATCCAGACGAATAGTCCCAAAATTGAGCGGTCTTAAAGTGGTGACTTGATGATAAGTAGGAACAATTAATACTACATTATTATTAGCTAACTCGATGGCCGCAACAAAGTCAAAACCAGCGTGCGGGCCTACAAATTTTATTTTACCTTTTAACTGTACTGGTGCACCTGCTGCTTCACTAGTAAAGCCACCTACCGGCATGTCGAAATCATCGCCTATACTCGCTCCATCAGCTTTTAATTGCTCCAGCACTTTCTCATCGCGTAGACTGGCAAATAAGAAATCACTAACTCCCTGATCCAACAGTTCCTTTAGTATCCAGGTTGCGTCGCCAGGTCGATCAGAATAATCTCCCATGGCCACAGGATATTCACCAGCAGTTATGGCTTGCTGGGTTTTTGCTACAGCTTCTTCTGGCATCAAATAACCTCGGTCGACAAACTCTTTTCTCACCCGCCAGATAAAATCATACATATCTTCAGCTATCTTGTCGGCCAGGGCCTGATCATTATTTGTCATGACATGAACACAGGTACCTACATCCGGTACATCGGACCATGGATAACCGTAGAACACATTGACAAATGCATCTTTTTCCCTGGACTCCCATCTTCTAGCCCTTTCCATAATATCCATAGAAGGAGATTGGCCGGTCCATTGAACCACGGTAGCTGTGAGAATTGGTGGCTTTCTGCTGGCAGTAGTGGGCTGGTAGGTTCCATTCATACATTTTCTTAAATAGCGTGCGGCACGCTCTCCCTGCAGGAAAGCATCATAATGAGGATATCGCTTGGTAACAAAGGCACCATCGGCCCATTTTAAAAATTCTTCGTCCTCATTTCCATGTAGATCAAAGGTGCCTACAATAGGAACTTCTTTTCCAACCAACTCCCTGATTCGTTTGGCAATTTCAGCTTCAGGCCGAGCAATATTGCGCGTGGCCATAGCACCATGCAGGGACAGGTATACTCCATCTACCTGATCGATACTTGCCAATTCCTTCAAAATAATATCCATAAAATAATTAAAGCTTGCCTCTGAATTCCAGCTTCTGGATGAACCACCGTAAACCCCTATCGGCGAGGTGATCCCAATCAATTCGATGTCTGGAAACTCTTTGGATTGATGCACAAAACCCCTAATATATGAGCCACTCGCTAAGAGCTCTTCTCCGCTCAAGGGTTCACTGTATTTTATCCAATCTTCTTTTTCAATATCACCTCCCGGGCAAAAAGTGCAGGTCTCATGTTGAAATTTTATAACCGCCACTTTGAGCATTTTAGCTTCAGGTTGAATCTTATTCGCACATTGATTTTGCAGGGTGGCTACTAGGGTGAAGCAAATTATTAAAAGATATTGTTTCATATTAATTTTATAAAATGCTATAAAAGCATAATCTCGTAAGTAAATATAATACGAACATGATAGATAGTAGTCATCATAACTTATCGAATCTCCATGACGGGAATTTAATTGATTTGAGCAAGAATCGCATTAAAAGCTCAATCAGTAGTCGTTTTAAACCAGAGGGAATTACTCACCTTTGAATCCGAATATGAAATGGTTATTTCCTCGCCTGATTTAATATTGCGAATACATACTATACGAATGAATGCTTCATCCAAAAGATTGATGGCTTCGGCATTCGGAGAATCGTCATGATTATATATGGAACCATATCCAAGCGCCAGGCAAACATCACCTTGAGTGCCCCAGAGAAAGTAATACTCATATAGGATGGTTTGATCAATTGATTTTACTTCTTTTTTGGGAATTACAACTACCGGGCATAATTCAATCACATCACCAATATGTAATTCCAGTCCAGCGAATATACCCCTGCCTTTGGTGTCAGTCTGCCGAATGTGAAGGTGCGGTACTTGTAACATAGTGGAAACGATCAGGTATCTCCAATTTACGAAAAAGGATGAACAAAATAAACATTATTTAGAATTTGTCTAAATAAACCGTGTTCACATATTAAGAATATCCTAATAATTGATATTTTTAAAAGCTTTCTATCTTTGCGGTGTTTTTAGTGGGGTTACCTTTTTCGATGAAAAAATCTATCTGTACCTTGAGAAATATTATTCGATCAAAACCTGTTCTCACACTCTTTTTTTCCTTTTTCATTTTAAATGTACTGAGTGCTCAAACGGAAAATAGTAGTAGTGTGCTTCCTTTGGCTATAATCCTGATTATAGGCATATTAATTTTGGCTGTAGTGTTTTTAGTAGCTGATAATTTTATGCAAACCTCATTGGGAGGCAGTTATGCTAGTTCAAGTCGGGATTCATTTTTTCCCAGTTTGACCAAGTGGACCAAACCGAAACCTCCACCTTATGTTGACAAAGAGGCCCATTTTGTTGAATTAAAAGACGGTTTTGATATCTTATTAGTGGGGCAAGCTGAAGAGGTTTTACTGGAGAGTCCCCGGGTGACCCGATTTGCTGTTCAACCAAAAAACTTTAGAGGCATTGCACCAATTCCTAAAATGGAGGTGGAAATAGGTGGTGAAGTAAAAGCGGGTGATGCCCTTTTTCATGATAAAAAAGCGGAAGCGATTAAATATGTAGCTCCGGTAAGTGGGGAAGTGGTTGCCATCAATCGGGGAGCAAAAAGGGCGATCACTGAGGTAGTAATTCTAGCAGACAAAGAAATTAAATTCAGAGAATTACCTGGTTTCGATTTTAATCAATCGGATCGACCCAGTTTTGTCCAATATCTGCAATCAGCAGGATTTTGGCCGATGATTAAAGAAAGACCATTTGACGTGGTACCTTCCAGCGACTCTGTCCCCGAAAATATTTTTATTTCTACTTTTGATACAGGTCCATTAGCGCCTAATCAGAACTATATCATCGAAGGAAATGAGGCTTTGTTCCATAAAGGATTAGAAGGCTTAACTAAACTTACTTCTGGTCAGGTTCATTTAGGATTATCAGGAAATGGAGAACAACCTCATGAAGCATTTGTAAACGCTCCTTATAGTCAAAAGCATTGGTTTAAAGGACCACATCCAGCAGGTAACGTAGGTGTGCAAATACATCATATTGATTCGATTGGAAGAGGTGAGAAAGTATGGACTTTAGAGGTTCAAGATGTGATCCTTTTAGGTCAAATTTTATTGAATCGAAAATTTGATACTTCCAGGAAAATTGCACTGACCGGTTCTATTTCAAAACCTGCATATATACAAACTTTCTTGGGTGCCAATGTAGGCGAATTACTTAAAAGTGAAAAACTTGAAAATGTAAGAATAGTATCTGGAGATGTACTTTCCGGTAAATTCAAAGTTGGTGATTCATTTCTGAATAATTGGGATAATCAGCTTACGGTCATTGAAGAAGGAAATCAGTATGAGCTGTTCGGATGGCTCGTTCCTTCAAGTCCTCGGCCCAGCGTGTCTAAAACGTATCCAAATTTCTTGTTTAAAGATTTAAAATTTGCCCCTAATACCAATACCCACGGTGAGCGTAGAGCCTTTGTGGTAACGGACCAATATGAGAAGTTGTTGCCTATGGATATCTACCCGCAACACTTAATGAAAGCAATTATCTCCAATGATTTTGAACAAATGGAAGGATTAGGCATTTATGAGCTTTCTGAAGAAGATGTGGCGCTTTGTGAATTTGCTTGTACATCCAAAATGCCTTTGCAGAAAATCTTAAGAGAAGGGCTTGAATTAATGCAAGAACAAGGTTAAGATAAAAAAAGTTATAATAACTGAACGAAGATAAAGAATGGGATTACTTCAATTTGTAAAAAAGTTTGAACCGAGCAAAGACAAAAAGTTTTTGCATACGCTTTATGATGGTTTCTTTACCTTCTTGTACACACCCGATGAGGTTACTAAAGATGGCGTCCATATAAAAGATGGAATGGATCTCAAGCGAACTATGGTTATAGTAGTTCTTGCCATGCAATTTTGTTATCTATTCGGCACTTTTAATATTGGGCATCAACATTTTGTGGCAGTTGGTCAATTCACTGGTTATTTTGAAGGATTCCATTTAAAGATTGCTTACGGATTAATCAAATTATTGCCCATATATGTGGTCACGATGGTAGTCGGCCTGGGCATCGAGTTTTACTTTGCATCGCGCAAGGGTCATGCCATTGAGGAAGGATTTTTAGTTACCGGTGCTCTTATTCCTCTAATAATGCCACCGGATATTCCATTATTAGTGTTGGCAGTATCCATCGTTTTTGCTGTGGTTATTGGCAAAGAAGCGTTTGGAGGCACAGGCATGAACATTTGGAACATTGCCTTACTATCCAGAGTATTTGTGTTTTTCGCTTATCCAACCACCATCTCAGGAGATGAAGTGTGGGTTGCAGGATTAGAGTCGACAGCAGCTGGTTCCGCAGTTGATTATGGTTGGGCGCATAATATGTTTAATTATCTATTTGAGTGGTTCGGCTGGTCTACGTTTGATCCTGGCGGGGCCGTGACCGATGGGTTTACCGGTGCTACGCCCTTAGCTTTGGCTTATCAAGGAGGATGGGAAGCGGTGACTCAGGTTTATAGTCCAACCCAGATGTGGTGGGGAGATATCCCCGGATCTATTGGTGAAACATCCAAACCTTTGATCATTATCGGTGCGCTTATGTTATTGATCTCTGGAATAGCCAGTTGGCGAGTAATGTTTGGAATGATTATCGGAGCTGCTTCGGTTGGATTACTATTAAATGTTTGGGGAGCAACACCATTTATGACGGTACCTTGGTATTTTCAGTTTTACATGGGAAGTTTCTTCTTTGCCATGGCCTTTATGGCTACCGATCCGGTCACTGCTTCATCAACAAGGAAAGGTAAATGGGTATATGGATTTCTGATTGGTTTTATCGGGTTAATTATCCGAATATTAAATCCAGCTTACCCGGAAGGGTGGATGTTGGCCATTTTATTCATGAATACATTCGTTCCATTGATAGATTATATGGTTTTAAAAACTAATATTTCAAAACGACTTAAAAGTGCATAGTACTAGATATATCATCACCTTTACATTCATTCTGACATTAGTCTCCGCATTACTTTTGTCTTTTTTGTATTTCGGTACGAATGAAAGAGCAGAACTGAATGAAAAAATTTTTAACAAACGAGCTGTACTGGCAGCGTTGGCCAATAAACTGGACAAACCGGTAAAAAAGTTATCGGACCAAGAAGTCCTGGATATCTTTGAGAGCCAGGTAGACCAATTTGCCATCGATATGGAAGGTAACAATGTATCCAGCGCAGCAATCGTCGAACGTGGATATACAGGAGGATTGGCCGAAGATATTGATATGGCTAAAGAAAAAAAGAAGCCCGTAGCCGATCAAATCCTACCGGTGTTTGTTTACGCAAGTGGTGGGAGTAAGTATACGATCGTCTCGGTAAGAGGGAATGGACTTTGGGATGAAATTTGGGGCAATATAGCATTGGACAATGACTACAATACCGTTATTGGTGTTTCTTTTGATCACGCTCAAGAGACCCCTGGACTAGGTGCCGAAATAAAAGACAATTCCTCTTTTCCGGCCCAATTCAGAAATAAAAAAATATATGCATCTGATAATACCTACAAATCGATCAATGTGAGAAAGGGAGGTGCGAAGGATTTATTGCATGAAGTCGATGCAATTTCAGGAGCCACCGTAACCAGTGATGGTGTATCAGAAATGTTATTTCGAGGGCTCAAGTATTATGAACCGTATTTTAATAAAATGAAAAATAGCTAGTACTCCTTAATGCAGTATGAAAATAGTTGAATATTATGGCTGACGTTGCAGTAAAAGAACCCAAAGTATTAAAGACAAGTGAACCACTTTTTGGGAAGAAAGAACGGAAATTAATAACAGATCCTTTAAATGATAATAATCCCATTACAGTCCAGGTGTTGGGTGTATGTTCAGCATTAGCAGTAACCACGCTGGTTTATCCATCGCTGATTATGGCAATCGCGGTGATATTTGTCTGTGCCTTTTCCAGCTTATTTACTTCGTTATTGAGAACCTATATTCCCAAACAAGTAAGGATGATCGTCCAGTTGGTGATCATTGCTACACTGGTGACCGTGGTTGAACTTACCTTAAAGGCATTTAATTATACCGTGTATAAAGATCTTTCGGTATTCATCGGATTGATTATTACTAATTGTATAGTAATGGGTAGATTGGAAGCCTTTGCTATGGCTAATAAACCGTGGAAATCATTTTTGGATGGAATAGGAAATGGTGCTGGATATGGACTAATCTTAATACTGGTAGCCTTGGTTCGTGAAATATTTGGCAAGGGTACTTTATTCGCAAACAGCCCATTTCCAATTTATCTTATTGGGAAAGATAATGAGACTTCTTCTTATATAATAAATACAGCTGCAGAGTCGGGAATTGGCACTTTCTTCAGTTCTTATATGAACAATAATCTGTTGGTACTTTCTTCAGCAGCTATGTTTATTATTGGAATTTTTATTTGGATCCAGCGATCCAGAAATACAAAATTGATCGATATTTCTTAAGGTAATAAAAGGTAGTAACCTATGAATCTTGTAAATATATTTATCGAAGCCGCTTTTATTGAGAATATGGTCCTGGCTTATTTCTTAGGAATGTGTTCCTACCTGGCGGTCTCCAAAACAGTTAAGACTGCATTTGGTCTGGGGTTAGCGGTTATTTTCGTTTTAGGAATTACCATGCCCATCAATTGGGTGATCAATACCTATTTATTAGGGGAGGCAGGAATTTTTAAAACGGACCTTACCTTCCTAAGGTTTATATTATTTATTGCGGTTATTGCTTCGATGGTTCAATTGGTTGAGATGGTGATTGAGAAATTTTCCCCTGCTTTGTATAATAGCCTGGGAATCTTTTTACCACTAATCACGGTTAATTGCGCTATTCTCGGTGGTTCCTTATTTATGGTCTCCAGAGACTACAATTTTTCAGAGTCAGTTGCTTATGGATTAGGCGGCGGATTTGGTTGGTTTCTAGCTATTGTTGCTATCGCCGCAATCCGTGAAAAAATGAAATATTCGAATGTGCCAGCTCCATTGAGAGGATTGGGTATGGCTTTTATACTGACCGGTTTGATGGGTGTGGCCTTTATGAGTTTGTTAGGGATAGATCCTGCGGCTTTTTAAGGCTGATATGCGATTTTAAAAACTTAGAATTGAATTTAATATGATAGTTCTTGCTTCCATGATTACTAGTATTATATACGCAATTTTGGTATTCAGTGTTGTAATTCTGGCCTTGGCCTCCATACTACTTTACGCTCGCAAGCGTTTGGTACCGCAAGGTGACGTCCAAATTGTAGTTAACGGAGATAAAGATAACCCCATTTCTGTTCAGCCGGGTTCTTCATTACTATCTGCTTTATCCGATGAAAATATATTTCTTCCCTCAGCTTGTGGAGGAGGTGGAACTTGTGCGATGTGCGAATGCCATATTGATTCAGGAGGTGGAGATGTTTTACCAACTGAGTTGAATCATTTGACCCGCAAGGAAGTTGCGGAGAATATGCGATTGGCATGTCAGGTCAAAGTTAGGGAAAACATGGATATTCGAATTCCAGATGAAATATTTGGTATTAAAAAATGGGAGTGTGAAGTAATATCCAATTACAATGTTGCTTCTTTTATAAAAGAGTTTATAGTAAAATTACCCGAAGGAGAAACGTTGGACTTTAAACCAGGGGGATATATCCAAATTGATGTGCCAGAAATTGAAGTGGACTTCAAAGATTTTGAAATTATTGCCCATCCAGATTATCATGAATCACCAGATAAATTTATTTCTGAATGGGACCAATGGAAATTGTGGGACCTTAAGATGAAAAATGATGAGCCCCAGTTTAGAGCTTATTCCATGGCCAACCATCCTGCCGAAGGAAATATAGTTAAGCTAAATATACGGGTAGCTACACCACCTTGGGATCGCAAAAACAATGGTTGGATGGCTGTTAATCCAGGCGTATGCTCTAGTTATGTCTTCGCTTTAAAACCTGGGGATAAGTGTACCATCTCAGGACCATATGGCGAATTCTTTATTAAAGAAACAGAAAAAGAAATGGTATACATTGGTGGAGGAGCAGGAATGGCACCCTTGCGTTCTCACCTTTTCCATATTTTTCAGACCCTTAGAAATACCAATCGCAAAGTATCTTACTGGTATGGTGGACGCTCCAAAAGAGAACTCTTTTACGTGAATGAGTTCAGAAAAATTGAAAAAGAATTTCCAAATTTTTCTTTTCATATTGCCTTATCTGCGGCCTTACCTGAAGATAATTGGGTAGCCAAAAAAAGTCTAAACGACACAAAAGGAGAAGGATTTACTGGATTTATACATCAAGTCCTTTATGATAATTATTTGAGTAAGCACGCTGAACCGGAAGAAATTGAATATTACTTCTGCGGTCCTCCACTGATGAATGCTGCGGTATTAAAGATGCTAGACGAGTTGGGCGTACCCGATGAGCATATAGCCTTTGATGATTTTGGTGGATAACACTTTAGCTCGTTGGCGTATTAGCTTATTGGCAAATTAGCCATTAATGACCAGTTTTGATACCAGTCAACATTGATAGGCTTTATGTCCTACAAATGGAATGTCAGAATGCAAAGTCCCAAGTCGCAAATAAGCGGATGTGCTAATGGATTTAATAAAACAAGTAGTAGAAGAAATTGATCTAGCCTCTGTTCGGATTAAAAGTCATATTCTCAAAACACCACTCATCTTATCTCGCCCATTAAGTAACCTAATTGATGGCAAGGTTTATCTCAAACTTGAAAACGAACAATATACCGGCTCCTTTAAAGCGCGGGGAGCGCTCAACAAGTTATTGTCCCTAACGGCTATGGAGAAAAGTAAAGGACTAGTCACTGCTTCTACCGGCAATCATGCTCAAGGATTTGCCCGGGCTGTAGAAATGACCAATACAAACGGCACCATTTATATGCCTGAAAATGCTTCTCCAGCTAAGATTGAGGCGCTAAAAAATTACCCGGTAACATTATTTTTTCATGGACAGGACTCATTAGCCGCGGAACTCTTTGGAAAGAAAATGGCTATGGATGAGGAAAAGTTATGGATCTCACCCTATAATGATTTACAGATTATTGGTGGGCAGGGAACGATCGCCGCAGAGATACTGGACCAGCTGGGTGAATCACCAGATTATGCTTTGGTTACGATCGGAGGAGGTGGGCTGATCAGTGGAATTGGAAGTTACCTGAAAATCCATGCTGATCGCACTAAGGTGGTTGGTTGCTTACCTGCAAATTCTCCGGAAATGGCCTTAAGTCTTGAAAAGGGAGAGATCGTGGTTTTACCTGATCCGACACCCACGCTTTCCGATGGTTCGGCTGGGGGATTGGAGCCAGGGTCCATCACATTTCCAATTTGTCAGCAAGTAGTACATGAATGTCTCTTGGCTGATGAGGATGAGATTGCCGCTGGTATTCGATATATGGCTAAACATCATAAGAAAATAGTAGAAGGTGCCGCTGGAGTGGCAATTGCCGCTTTGCAAAATAATCCAGATCGATTTAGAAATTCTACCGTGGTCATTATCATCTGTGGCGCCAATATCGATTTGAATATTTTTAAGCAGATCATATGATCCGGCTTAAACCACTGACAAGCGTAGATATCCCCTTATATCAACAATTAGCTTCTAAGGTATATGCCCATTATTTTGCGAGCTACTGGGAAGGAAGTGGATTAGAAAATTATTTGGAAAATCAATTTGGACAAACACAATTAGAAGCGGATATTAGAAGGCCAACCATTGGCAACTATCTGATTATGGAGGATAATCATTCGGTTGGGTTTGCGAAATTTATTTTAAATAAAACCCTGGAAGGATTTGAAGAAAAGCGTAGCTGCGAATTACAAAAAATTTATTTGCATCCTGACTATGTAGGAAAGGGGATTGGTTCGAATGCGTTAAATCGTGTGATCGAGATGGCTCATGAACGGAATAACCAGCTTATATTTCTAAATGTAGTGGACACCAATAAACTGGCTATCCAATTTTATAAAAAATTTGGATTTAAGCATCATGGTCGAACAAAATTAGAAATAACCGATTTTAAGGATGAGTTTAGGGGACTTATTCGGATGGTATTCGAAATTGAATGAATTTAGCGATCAGATGGCACATATTACATTTATTTATCAAGTTTATGTACTTTTTAAAAGTACATAAACATTACACATTTACTTAATATAATCCAGGTTTTGTCTTGTAAACCCGATTATTCTTGTTCTACCCGGTTGCGTTCTTCTTCCAATCCAGATTTACGTTTTCTGGATTTAACTTTTTGATTTCCAAAATTATAGCTTGCACTCAACGCGACTCTACGACTATCCCATCTACCCGCCCCTGCTGAAATGAGCCCATTAAATTCACTTACACCACTCCAACCACTTTCATAAAATATATCCTGCAAACTGAGCTTAATATTTAGTTTTTCGTCTAAAAATTTCTTTTGTAATCCTAAATTCAAACTCCATTGTACATCATATCTAAACACACCACCCCAAACACCAGGCCCGGCAAACCATCCAGAAACTTCACCCTTAAGTCCTTTAAATAGATCAAATGTATGTTGCTGATAAATATTATAATTCCACACCTGAACATCCACGGTAGCTTCACCTCCATAATCAGCTTGATTATTTATATAGGAGCCATTCAGATTCATGTAGGCATTCCACCATTTGGTCATTTGGACGGGGGCACTCACATTTGCACTATATACCTTCTGTGTAGCAAGATTTTCCCAGGTAATAAAACTAGCTCGAGGGTCCTCTTCGCTTGGTGCAATTAATCGGGTAATTTGATCAGTAGTATAACTATAAGCCAATTTGAAGTTATACCGATAAGCCAAGGTATACCCCAATTCAATATTATTTACAATTTCCGGCTGAAGAAATGGATTGCCTTTTTCAAAAGATAATTCACTTTGCTTATTGTTAAATGGATTAAGCACATTGTAGTCTGGCCGATTGATACGACGAGAATAATTTAAGGCCAATACATGTTTGGCAGTAACTTGATAAGTCAAGCCAGCAGAAGGAAACCATTGTAAGTACTTGAACTCAACAGGTGGTTCTTGTAATTCTTCCAGGAAAGCTTGCAGGTCTCCGGTGGCATCAGTTTGTTCGGCTCTCAAACCAGTGGTGAAACTCAATTTATCAGTTAATTGACCATTCAAACTTAGGTATCCGGCGTATACACTTTCATCATAGACAAAATGGTTGGAGCGATAATTATTTAACAGTTCAATTTGATCTACTAAATCATAGAATAGAAAAGTATTATCGGTAGAGACTTTACTAAGTTTACCTCCCATGCCCAATTTAAGATCTCCCAACTTGGTTTCATAATCAATCTTTGCCGTGTAAATATCGATATCCTGAGGGGTGTCAAAAGTATTCGTACGACTACTGAGCAGGGTAGTTCCTGATGCGTCGTAGTATTCATTTGGCTGGAAACGCTCACTGGTATTTCTAAATCGTCCGTAATCTAAATCTACATTGAGGGTTTGATGGTCCTTATTGAAAGTATAATTGATGTTATAAGTGTTTTGATCCCGGTTATTTTCCCCAAAGTTAGATGCAGATAGTAGGCTATCGATTTGTAGGGCTGCGGATGAAGGGGCAATAGATATTCGATCAGTAGAACGATTGATTCCATTATAATTACGATTACTTACCAAAAATCCAATGGTGTGATTTTTGCCAACAAACCAATCGGTGCCTAATCTGAAATTTATTCCATCAGCTATATTTTTGTTCCTGAAATTTTGGATTAGGTTGAGACCATTTTGTAAACTGTTAAATTTCATATTAAAAAATCCAGTCTGATCATACATGCCTGCATTACCAAATACATTAAACGATTGGTTGCGATAATTTCCACTGGCGTTCAGATTACCTCGAGCATAAGTTCCCTGGCTATAATTGCCACTAACCGATCCATTAGCTCCGAAATTTTCATCTTTTTTGAGCCGGATGTCTATAATGCCAGCATTACCTTCTGCCTCATATTTTGCACCAGGATTGGTGATAATATCGATTCGATCAATCTGCTCAGCGGTTAGATTTTGCAAATAATTACTTAAGTCTTCTCCACCCAATGGCAATCGCTTTCCATCAACATAGACTAATACGCCGGACCGACTCAAGACCGAGATATTATTGTTATTATCTACCAAAACACCTGGTGCCTTTCGCAGAAGTTCAATAGCATTTTCTCCTGAACTGTTTATAGTTCCCTGCACATTGAACACCATCCGATCAGGTTTAATTTCTACCAACGAGCGTTGAGCGGACACCACAGCCGTTTCCAGATCAAGTGATTCGGTGGACAACCTTTGATTGCCAAGATCTTTCTCTTGCCCATCAGACAATTCAATATCATTAATAACCAGATCTTCATATCCCATAAACGAAGCCTCTAAATAATAAGAACCATCCGGCACGCTATGAAAAGCAAATTGCCCTTGGTCATCTGACACTTCAACTTTTGATATAACACTATCAGCTAATTGATACAATACAATATTGGCGTAAGATAATGGACTACTTTCTTCAGCTAAGAGCTTGCCTTTGACAATATTGTCCTGACTCCAGCCCAGGTGACAAAATAATAGGACAGCACAAAGTGTAAAACCTTGTTTCATGGTTTCAGATTTAGTATGATTTAAAAATAATACAGGCAGTTCAGACTGTGTAATCCTTACCTGTAAGACGCGTCTATTTGCAAATAGTTGCAAGGGCCTGCTTATTTTTTTGATAAGTAACTCTTAAAGGGGACCAAAAAAGGACAGGATCAAGTTTGATTTGTTATTCTAGTACTTTTCACACCTAATTAAAGATCACATGGACCTATAATATCCTTTATGGTAGTTTAATTCATCTTCAAAATCTTTTCTAAGGATAATTCACTCGTCCCAATTCGTTGAATCCGGATAAAATAGATTCCAGCTGGTACAGTGGAGAGATCAATCTCAATAGAATCTGTATTGGACGTGAGCGTCTGATAAACGGACCCATTAGCATTTAATATGTCTATTGAGTACGATCCGAGTATGCCTCTAATTTTGAAAAAATTTGGGGTTGGGTTTGGGTAGAAGGTGATGACTTCGGATTGAAGAAATACATCGACATTAGTAGTTGCTTCACTAAATTCATAACAGCCGATATCATATTCAGTACCTTGTGGTCGGATATCACCACTAATATCAGTGACTACTTCAGGGTTTACCATCGATGTTCCCATATTTACAGCTTGTGAGCTTGCAGATAGGTGATAGTCATTTTCTGCTACATCTACAAAAATAGTTGACAAAGGATCGGCTAGCAACGAATGAATATCTAATCCCAGTGCCTGCCAATTGACCAAAGAAATAGTACTCCCATCTCCATTATTACTCATTTTATCTTCAAGAATATTAAAATCACTTTTGAAGTTGGTGGTGTCTTCAACGGTTATGCAACCTCTCCAGGCATGTTCATTGATAATAATGTTGTTATAGATTTTAGTATTAATATTGGATCCTGAGGTAACCAGAATACCCCATCGTCCATCGCCAGGTACTATGATGGTATTATTATATATTTTGGCGCCTTGAGTGGGAATTGCCCCATCGCCCTGAAACAAAGCTATCCCTTGTGCATTGTGGTTGTTATAAATCAAGTTATTATAGACCAACGGATTTTCACAACCGTCCATATTAATACCGGCTGCCTGATTATTATCATGAAGGATATTACCATAGACCTGAGCATTGGAGATGATTCCGTCGCCTCCGGCCGATAGGTCACCATTCATATGTATCCCTATATTGTTGTTATTATAACATTCATTGTAACGGATGATCGGTCGGTCCGAACTATTCGAGACATAGATGCCGTGCTCATCCACAGAATTGGTACAAATGTTATGCTCGATCAGGATATCATCGGTAAATCCTGTAAAGATACCCCGCTCATCATTCTGATCACAAAAGCAATTACGTATAATGCAGTGATCGGAAAGAACTACCCGGATACCGTTTCCTCCATTGACCATTCCGATTACCTTAAAGCCATTCACTTCAATATGATCTGCATTTTCTATGTTAATGCCGTCTTCCCGAATAGGTCCTTTGCTGGTAATAGTAGCATCGCTTCCTAAGGAAATGAAAACAATTGGTTGTGAAGCAGTTCCATTTACATCCCTTATGTCAAATCCAGCATAAGTACCGTTTTCAACAAAAACTGTATCTCCTGTAGTAACTGCATCCGCTGCTTTTTGCAGCGTTTGAAAGGCTGAATCAGCCGATAGTCCATTTTGAGTATCTATTCCCGTATTAGAGACATAGTAATTGGTGGCAAAACCATGTAATTGAATGGAAAAAAGAGTAATCAACAAGCTAAAAAGTGAAGAGTAATTCATAAAAGAATTTAAAACAAAAAATATAGACGGCTGGATATAAATGGAATTATTGGCATGCAATAATAACAATACGAATTTCAGGAGCATCTTATTGTTGCATTCATAGCTACAGAAAAGTTTTCGAAATAGTAATCTTTTTAGTCAATTTTATTTTGTGATTGGGTTTCTAGTTATCTTTAGGAAACAAATACAATTATGCTGGATCTAGGTTTTGTAAGCGCCATCCTGGCTGATAACACCTTTGAACAAGTGGTTGACTTTGCGGCAACGCACCATTTCAATTGTGTTGAAATGATGTGTTGGCCCAAAGGAAAAGCGGAGAGAAGATATGCTGGCGTTACTCATATTGATGTAAATGAGTTGGATGATCGACAGGTGCTAACCCTTAAGAATTATTGCGAGGAACGGGACATCTATATATCAGGACTTGGTTATTATCCCAATCCATTGGATCCGGATCGTGAACAAGCCGATTATTATGTACAACATATTAAAAAGATTATTACGGCAGCTTCCCGGCTGGAGATTCCTGTGGTCAATACATTTATTGGTAGAGATCCATTAAAATCAATAGATTACAATTTAGATCGGTTTAAAGAAGTTTGGCCAGAGATTATCTCATTGGCTGAAGAAAAAAATATTAAAATTGCCATTGAAAATTGTCCCATGCTTTTTACTAAGGATGAATGGCCTGGCGGTAAAAACCTGGCGTTTTCACCGGCTATTTGGGATCAACTATTCGAAACGATTCCCAGTGATCATTTTGGACTGAACTATGATCCATCTCATCTGGTCTGGATGCAGATGGACGAAGTCCAACCCATTTATGATTATGCCCATAAATTGTTTCACATTCATCTTAAGGATGTGAAAGTTTATCGGGATAAATTAAATCAAGTGGGCATCCTGGCTCACCCTTTAGAATATCATTCTCCTAAAATTCCTGGTCTAGGAGATGTTCGTTGGCGGGATTTTTTCTCTGCACTTACATCCATCGGCTATCAAGGACCTGTTTGTATTGAAGTAGAAGATAAAGCATACGAACGATCAGATCAAGATATAATCTCAGCAATTTTGACGAGTAGAAATTACTTAAATCAGTTTGTTAATCTATGAGTTTTATTTTCAAGAAAGACAACAATCAGCATCTATATGTAGGATTAATCTGGCTCTTGATTGGCGACCAGGTTTTTGGAATGGAGGTAATACCTGGAAGGTACGGTTTACCCCGCCGGATTACGACGAAAGATGGACTTGGTTCAGCAATGCATCAGATCAACACGATAAAGGACTGTACAATCGATCAGCCCGTTTTGAATCAATAAAAACAAATATCTTCAAAGCACCGGATGAACTACCTTGGGTTTTAATTCTAAAAAAGTAAATTAACTTTGATCATGCAGTTTATTACGAATGATTATATCCAATTCTTCAAAGACTTGGCTCGCCACAATCAACGAGATTGGTTTCACGATAACAAGAAACGTTATGAGCAATTTGTAAAACAACCGTTTTTAGATTTATTAGATGGCCTCATTCCTGAAATTCAAAAAATACATCCAGCTATTTTACCTGATGCCCAAAAAGCAGTCTTTAGAATTAATCGGGACATTCGGTTTTCTAAAGATAAAACGCCTTACCATGTTTTGATGAAAGCCGGTCTTTCTCCGGAAGGTAAAAAATCAGAATTACCTGGATTCTACTTAGGTATCTCTGCAGAATCTGTTCATTTAGGTGGAGGTCTTTATAATCTGAGCGCAGACAGATTGCAGAAAGTAAGAGCTCATCTGGCGTCTAATCTGGATGAGTTTATAGCAATTTATGAGCAGACTATATTTAAAAATATGTTTGGTGAGATTCAAGGTGAACGCAACAAAAGGGTACCTAAAGAATGGACAGATGCCGTTAGTCGTTGTCCTTATTTAATGAATAAACAATTTTATGCGATGGCGGAACTACCTGTGAATGATCTGGTCAACGCAAGGCATCAAATTGACTTTCTTTTACCTTATTTCAGAGGGATTGATCCTTTCATCGGTTTATTGAAAAAAGCAATGTGATTTATGGTTATTAATACGAAGATTAGCGCTAAAGATTTGCAATTATTATTGGACAAATTTTGGGAATTGTCTGGAAACAAGATCAGAAGTATTGAAAAAGAATACGACGATCGAAACGGCTCACCGGTATTTACGGTTAAGGGAAAATACACCACCCGGGGATGGACCGAGTGGACCCAAGGATTTCAAGTGGGATCAGCTATACTTCAATACGATGCAACGGGCGATACCGAATTTTTGGATTTGGGCAAACAAGCAACGCTAAAGAAAATGGCCTCGCATGTCGGTCATTTTGGAGTTCATGATCATGGATTTAACAATGTAAGCACCTACGGAAATTTATTGCGATTAATACGCGAAGGCAAAATTGTACAAAATGATTGGGAGAAAGATTTTTATGAATTAGCCTTGAAAATATCCGGAGCCGTGCAAGCTAAACGTTGGACAAACATTCCTGAAGGCGGATTTATTTATTCTTTTAATGGACCGCATTCATTGTTTGTGGATACGATTCGTTCGCTGAGATCTTTAGTAGTGAGCCACGAATTAGGATATGCACAATGGGCTGAACATGATGAGAGAATAAATTTATTAAGTCGAGTGGTTGATCATGCTAAAGCGACGGCTAAATACGCTATTTATTATGGGGAGGGCAGAGATGCTTATGATGTTAGGGGAAGAACTGCCCATGAAAGTATCTTTAATATTAATGATGGGAATTATCGATGCCCCAATGCCCAACAAGGCTATTCAGGTTTCTCTACCTGGACCAGGGGATTGGCTTGGGCCATGACTGGATTTGCTGAGCAGCTTGAATACTTTCAAACAATCCCCCAATCGAATTTGAAACCATTTGGAGGGGCTAATGTATTGGAGGAGATATTCAGCAAAGCAGCCATGGCCACTTGTGATTTTTATATTCATAATACTCCAGTGGATGGAATTCCTTATTGGGACACGGGGGCACCGGGATTGGCAGATATGGGTGATTATTTATCGCTCCCCTCCAAGCCGATTAACAAGTATGAACCAATTGACAGTTCTGCGGCTGCTATTGGAGCACAAGGATTACTCCGACTAGGACAATATCTAAAAGCTAAGAAGAATCGAAAATGGAAAAGATACTGGCAAGCCGGTTTAACCGTGTTAAATGGACTCTTTGATGAACCTTACTTAAGCAAATCAAACAAGCATCAAGGCCTGATTTTACATTCTATCTATCATCGACCCAATGGATGGGATTATATACCCCGCGGTAGTAAAATCCCACACAGTGAATCGAGCATGTGGGGTGATTACCATGCACGTGAAGTAGCCCTTTATCTTCAGCGAATCATCAAAGAGGAGCGATATTATTCTTTCTTTAGTTGTGTCAAATAAACCTATGCAAGCTCGAAATGCAGATTATAGTCAGTTGTGCATACACACCATAACCAATAGACCGTGGCGACTGGAAGAAGCATTGGAAAACTATTGCTCACGAGGAATTGGGGGAATCAGTGTTTGGCAAAATATTGTAGATAAAAAAGGCGCAAACGAAACAGCTAAAATACTTAAGCAATATCCTATTAAAGTGGTCTCTTATGTCCGAGGGGGTTTTTTTGCCCACCCAGAGAAAAGTGAGCAGCAAAAAGCTATAGCGGAGAATAAACGACTCCTGGAAGAAGCTGCCATTATTGGAGCACCATTAATTGTGTTAGTCTGCGGTGCACATCCGGAACAGTCTTTAGAAGTTTCCAGGCAACAAATTCTAAAAGGGATTGAGGTAATATTGCCTTTGGCTAAATCTTTAAATATCAAGTTAGGGATCGAACCCTTACATCCCATGTATGCGCATTCCCGATCTGCCATTAATACGCTAAAACAAGCAAATGATTTGGCCGAAAAAATCCAGGATTCACATGTAGGCGTAGTGCTGGATGTGTACCATATTTGGTGGGAACCGGATTTAGAAAATGAAATATTGCGTTGTGGAGCCAATGACAAATTATTCGCTTACCATATTTGTGATTGGAAAAGTCCTCAATCGGATTTTTTAAATGATCGTGGTTTGATGGGTGATGGCTGTATAAATTTGAAATCTATTAATACCTGGGTTAAGGCTGCTGGCTTCCAAGGTTTCCATGAAGTTGAAATATTTTCAAACAAATATTGGTCAATGGACCAATCTAAATTTTTGAATAAAATATTGGAGTGCTACGAAAAGCTTTACTAACTTGAAAATCTGAATTTAATCTGACGAGTCTATGAAGGAACATCGAATTGGAATAATTATGAACGGGGTCACGGGTCGAATGGGTACCAACCAGCATTTATTGCGGTCCATAACCTCTATTCGGGACCAGGGTGGAGTAATGATAGGTCCAGATGAATGTATCATGCCAGATGCATTATTGGTTGGAAGGAATGCTACTAAACTTAAAAAGCTGTGTACCCTTTCCGGTTTTGAAAATTGTACTACTGATTTGGACGATGCGTTAACCAGGCCCGGGTATCAAATCTATTTCGATGCTCAGGTTACCGGTAGACGCTACGAAGCAGTAAAAAAAGCTATTCAAGCTGGTAAACATGTTTATTGCGAGAAACCCTCCGGTGCTAGCTTGAGAGAAGGGCTGGATATGTACAAGTTGGCTGAAAAACATGGCGTAAAGCATGGTGTAGTTCAGGACAAATTATGGCTCCCAGGCCTTTTGAAAATCAAACGCTTAATCCAAAATGGTTTCTTTGGAAGGATCATGTCGGTGAGAGGAGAATTTGGTTATTGGGTATTTGAAGGACATTCGATTCCGCCTAATCGGCCTTCATGGAATTATCGAAAGGAAGATGATGGGGGCATTATTGTAGACATGTTATGTCATTGGCGGTATGTGCTGGATAATATTTTTGGTAAAGTCAAAGCAGTATCCTGTTTAGGTGCAACGCACATTAAGGAGCGAGTGGATGAACAAGGTGATAAATATGAAGCAACAGCCGATGATGCTGCTTATGCAACTTTCGAACTTGAAAATGGGATTATTGCACATTTCAATTCATCCTGGACAGTACGAGTGCGGAGGGATGATTTATTGACTATACAAGTAGATGGTACCAAGGGCTCCGCGGTAGCTGGTTTGAGGGAGTGTTACATTCAACACTATGGAAATACCCCCAAGCCAGTATGGAATCCTGATGTAAAGCAACCAATAAATTTTTATGAGGACTGGAGCCTTGTACCTGAGCAGGAAGAATATGAGAATGCATTCAAAGCCCAGTGGGAATTGTTTTTGAAGCATGTAGTCGTGGACGCACCATTTCCATATGGATTATTAGAAGGGGCAAAAGGGATCCAATTGGCTGAAAAAGGTATTGAAAGCTGGAGAAAAAGAGCTTGGGTAAATTTAGATACACTGAATTAGTCAACGGTTGAGATAAAACATATGAGTCAGAAAGTGGCATTAATTACGGGTGGGAGTCGCGGCATTGGTCTAGGTATTGCCAAGGCCTTGGCAAAACTTGGGTATTGTTTATCCATTAATGGAGTTAGGGATGAAGACGATGTGGTCGATGTAATCACAGAACTCAAGGGCCTGAGTCCTAAAGTGATTTATTGCCAAGGTGATATAGGTATATCAGCAGATCGAGAACATATAGTTAAACGAACTCAACAGTATTTCGATCATATCAATGTACTAATTAATAATGCTGGTGTCGCTCCCTTAGAGCGTAATGACTTATTAAATATGAGCGAGGCCAGTTATGACCGGGTGCTCGATATTAATTTGAAAGGCACTTTTTTCCTTTCCCAGATAGTAGCAAAACATATAATTGATGAAAAACAATTAGACCCGGATTATCCCGCAGCCATCATTAATATTTCGTCAATATCAGCCACGGTAGTTTCTCCTAATAGAGGTCAGTATTGCATTTCAAAAGCAGGGATGAGCATGGTTACTCAATTATTTGCAGCGAGGCTAGGGGCCTACAAGATCCCCGTTTATGAGGTTCGACCGGGGCTAATTGAGACCGATATGACGGCTAGGGTAAAAGGTAAATACAATAAATTGATAGGAGAAGGATTAACTGTGCAACCAATTTGGGGTCAACCAGAAGATGTTGGGAAAGCGGTCGCTTCATTGGTAAAGGGAGACTTTCCTTATTCAACTGGGCAGGTCATCATGGTGGACGGAGGGTTGACGATGCAGCGTTTATAAATAAATTCTTTTCTAGTCCATGCAGGAAGTAGTATCCAGCTTGCAACAAGTATTTGGCGGTCTTGACATTTATGATACCTTTTTTCGTCAATGAAATAGAAAATCGATTTTTTCATTTTATTTTGGACTATGCAAAACGATAAACTTAAGTACCCGACTGGATGGGCTTTCTGTAAAATAGCCGTATTAATTTTACTAGTGCTGACGTTTACTCCTCTGATTACACCATCAGGTAAATACGAACCCTCATTAATGGGGCTGCCTTATACCTTGTGGGTCGGCATGATACAAGCGATTATTTTGGTAGGAATTACCTGGCTGGGAACCCAGGTACACCCAGGACGAAATGATTAATATTTTGATTGATAGTAGAATAGAAGAACCATGCTGAAGACATTAACTATACTGGGAATTATTTATGTTGGAATTTTAATTTTCCTGGCACTTAGATCCAAGACCGCTGACAAAACTTCTACTGCTTATTTGATGGGTGGAGCAAATTTAGGAGCCGTAATAGGCTTCTTTACGTTTGCCGCCACGTTGTTCAGTACTTTTACTTTATTAGGTATGCCTGACTTTTTTAGGGTACATGGCGTAGGTGCCTGGATCTTCCTCATGTTTTCTGATGCGATTATGGTCTTTGGATTAATCTGGATCGGTTATGCCTTTCGCAAGAAAGCACGTTCGGATACCTATTATGGGATGTCTGGATTTTTGGAAAAACATTACAGTTCCCGCTTTGCAGGGATTGTAGCTTTTGTTGGCATGTTTATTTTCCTTATTCCCTACGTAGCTATCCAAATAAGAGGTGTGGTTATTTTTCTACATGCTACATTTCCAGATGCCGTGCCTATGTGGTTTTGGGCTGTTGGGCTAGTAATCATTATGCTGGTTTATTCAGAGGTAGGTGGTTTAAAAGCCATCATGTATAGTGATGTCTTACAAGGGATATTGTTATTAATTGCTATCTGGATTGTAGGTGCTAATTGTGTCAATCACTTTGGAGGTGTAAAGGCCATGTTTGAAGAGGTAGCAAATGTCAATGAGGCTTTATTGTCAGTGCCTGGCCCTAAGGGATTGTTTGATTTCCAATTTTTGCTTGGCTCGATGTTGGCCATTACTTTATTGCCTTATACCCAACCACAAATTTCAACACGCTTAGCCATATTAAAGAATGTTGGTGCATTACATAAAA
>JAHEJC010000373.1 GCA_024639065.1 Lewinellaceae bacterium
ATATTCTTTTAAAATAGTACTGACTTCCTTCGGTGTGTGGCCAAAATAGCCACTTCCACTAAACCCTAATCGGGGTGCTAAGGAATTCCATCTCTCTTTCACAGAATCGACACTAAAGGGATAAGGACCGTACATCTCAATTTCTTTATACCCCATTTCTGCAAGGGCCTTTATGCCGCCTCTAAAATCTTTCTCAAGAATTTTAGGCAGGGAAAAAAGCTGTACTCCAATTGTCTTAAGATTTTTATGAGCACTACTTGGTGCCAAGCTCGGAAATAATAAAAGAGCAGTGGTTGCTGCACTTGAAGTTGCAAGGAAGTTTCGTCTTTTCATAACTGATTTTTAATAAAGCACAACATCGTTGTGTTCTGTTACTTTGTTTTTTGTTTTAGCTGCTTATAAGAAAATCCTTTGCCCTCATCACCTAATACAGTAACCTCAATTTCATTTTCATTTATTCTTTTATATTGAATTTTTTTTGGAAAATCATGGTCAATATTTTCAAATGACAAATAGTCTTTAATTTCATTGTTTAAAGTAAATGGAATTGTTTTTCCCTCATTTTGGTCTGGAACTGTAGCTTCAAAAATGATTGTATTATCCAATATTTTTATAGAAAGAGTTTCTGTAATTATTTTTTGATTATCCTTTACCTGATACGAATATCCCATTAGTTCTTTGCTATTGGATAATTCCCAATATTCATATTGTTCTTTTCCTTCCATTTTCCAAGTACCTATTATAAAATCTACTCTCAATAATTTGTTTTCAGAGCAGGAAAGTAAAAGGCATAGCATGCATATGGATGTTAGTATTTTCATGTTTCAACTTTAAAAATTATGCTCATTCCTTAATTAATAACACACAACGGCCTCGGCCTTGGCCATAAGCCGGCACGGCCGAGAAACCCGCCTGCCACGAGTCCGATAGCGCAATGCTATTGGGACAGGCAGGTCCCAAAATACAAATTCCACCCCGTCCGCCAAAGTACTTTTAGAAAAGTACGTCGGTGGAAATCCCAAAACCTACGAACTGAATATCCAGATTGGAATTTGGAATTTGGTGCTTGGAGTTTATCAAGCGAAAGGTGGTTTTAGGATTTGTTGCACACTGACGTATTCAGGTTCTGCTTACCGCGTGAACAGTAACCGCCGTTTTTTTTCCTTTGAGCAACTCTTCTCCCATACGTTTACTTTGTAAAAGATCATCAGGATACAGACTTTGAACGAGATGGTCTGAAACCAATAATTGCTCTTCATACGCATTGCACATACCCTGAATGCGGGCTGTTGTATTAAGCACATCCCCATGGTAGGCAATTTCCCGTTTGATAAGGCCTACTTCAGCCACGATCACTTTTCCAAGGTGGACACCTGCCTTGAAAAATGGACGTAAGCCGTATGTTTTTTCATAGTGATCGGATTTGCTGGCTAATATTTCCATATAATCGAAGTAGCAGTGTATACAATTATTGTCTTCAAGTCCGCTTTCTAAGGGCCAACTCATTACCGCTTCATCCCCTACATACTGGTAAATTTCCACAGCATGTTTTTTAATAACCGGTGTGAGATCGGCAAAGCAATCCTGGATCAGGCGGCTGAATTTAATATGCCCAAGTTTTTCCGCAATGGTCGTTGAAGATCTGAGGTCGAGAAACATAAATACACGTAATTCTTCCCGTGGATTCCGGTACTTGCCAATAAACATTTTCCACAGGATACCTGGTCCGAACTTTTGGCTTACCATTCTTACGAAAGAGATGATCCCGGCTACCACTAGAAAATACACAAAAACGACCCAATAGATCTTACTCCTCAGGATCTGGGTGATCTCACCAGGCTCCAGAGCAGCATTCGTAAAAGCCTGAGTAACCAGTATGGCAATAGCCATCATGATCTTGACCGCAATGAAGAAAAGGATCAACTTACCCATAATGATCCGAATGTAGGAACGCCGCTGAAAAAAAGGGCGATCAAAAAGTAGTTCAATGCTTCCGTAGACGACTCCTGCAAAAGCACCTATCAGTATGATCATCAATAATAACTGCCGGGGTTCAAGTTCTCTGATAGGACTGTCAATTCCCTCGCTACCCACTCCGTAACTTCGTAAAAATATGTAGAGCATGATGGCGATGATCCAAGCCAGTATCATCTGCAAATAGAAGGACAAAACGGATTTAGAATTACTTCTCATCGTGTTGGATCAAATCATGTGGCAGTAGTGTGTCATTTTGCGAGCAGCCAAACCATATCGAATTACTAATAACTAAGATAGGGATTTAGTGCAAGCCTTAGCTGCCTCACTGCGTGAGCAAATGACAAATGACAAATGGCAAATTCTAATTCCTACCTAAGAAAATATACGTAGTGGAATTTGGAATGTGGTACTTGGATTTTACCAAGCTTCGCTTAATTTTATAGTCGTTGTTGATGTTAGTAATTACTAAGAACAAAAATTACTCGAGGGAAAAAAGAATTCCCGCGTCTAAGACTTGATAAAATTCCTGGTCATACTCTCTAATAAAACAACTTTGATTTGCTTTCTGATAATGCTATTCTCTTGGCAAGCTGAGAGGAAACTAACCAGTCATAATCTACGATGTAAGATACTTTGGACTTTTTAAAATAGAATTTAGATTGATAATTGATTAGTTTAGAGTGTTTCAAGTAAAAACCTATGTCGGACCATAACTCAAATCCAAAACTTGAACGTAAACTCGGCCCCTTGATGCTGTGGGGTCTGGGTGTAGGCTATGTTATTTCAGGAATGTACTTTGGATGGAATCTTGGCCTGGAACAAGGCGGAACATTGGGCCTGGCAGTTGCCACAACTTTTATCATCATTATGTATTTGGCCTTCACTTTCAGCTATACCGAAATGGCATGTGCTATTCCAAGGGCGGGAGGAGCCTTTGACTATGCCCATAAAGCTGGTGGAAAAGATCTTGGATTTTTTGCTGGATTGGCTCAGAATATCGAGTTTATATTCGCACCTCCGGCCATTGCATTTGCTATTGGAGCGTACCTTAACTTTCTAATACCATCATTGTCCATCATGTCAATTGCTATTGTGGCATATGTCATATTCACAACAATTAATATTTATGGTATTGAGGCAGCCGCTAAATTTGAATTATTTGTGACTATTTTGGCCGTGCTAGGCTTGGTGTTATTTTTCTTCACAGCAGCACCAGAATTTAAGGTCGAGAATCTAAGTAAAAATGCACTTCCAAATGGATGGCAAGGAGCTTTTGCGGCAATTCCATTTGCCATCTGGTTTTTTCTGGCAATAGAGGGAGTAGCCAATGTTGCTGAAGAAACTATAAATCCCCAAAAGAATATCCTGGTGGGATTCGGATCAGCATTATTGACTTTAATAACGCTTTGTATCCTTACTTTCACCTTTTCAGTAGGTGTTGATGGATGGGAAACAGTAGTATATCAGGCAGGATCTGGTGAATCCTCTGACTCTCCTCTTTCATTGGCCCTGAGCCATTTTTTGGGAGAAAATACTATCATGTTCAAGATCATTGGCTTCATCGGATTATTTGGTCTAATTGCTTCTTTTCATGGTATTATTTTAGCCTCTGGTAGAGCTACTTATGAGTTCGGTAGAGTGAGATTTGCTCCGGCATTCCTGGGGAAAATAAGCCCTCGTTTTAAAACACCTGCCAATGCACTTATCGTAAATTCTCTAATTGGTATTGTTGCATTATTTACCGGAAAAACAGGAGAGATCATTACCATCGCTTGTTTTGGTGCACTCAGTCTATATATTCTCTCAATGATATCTGTCATCAGGTTGAGACGTAATTTTCCTGAGATGGAAAGACCATTTAGAGTACCCTTGTATCCGATCACCCCAATTATTGCTTTGATCATAGCTACCATTGCCTTCATAGCAGTTACTATTTATAACCCGATCCTTGCTTTGATTTACTTTGGCATTCTTCTCGTTAGTTATATTTGGTTTAAGTTAACCCATAAAGACCGATCACATTGAAAGTAAAAGGAAAGTTGAACATAGACGAGCTCAAAACAAAGGTAAGATCAGAAGAAATTGAAACCATAATAGTTGCCTTTACAGATCACTATGGCAGATCAATGGGCAAGAGGTATGATGGAGATTTTTTTCTTGAGTCCGTAGTGGATTCTGGTTCTCATGCCTGTGATTATCTGCTAACGACTGATATGGAGATGGAACCTGTTCAGGGATATTCCTTTGCAAATTGGGAGCTGGGATATGGAGATTTTCATCTGATCCCTGATATGAGTTCTCTAAGAATTGCGGCCTGGTTAGACAAAACTGCAATAGTTCTTTGTGATATTCATAACGAAAAGAACCACAGCCAAGTGAAGGTTGCCCCCAGGAGCATTCTAAATGAGCAGATCTCCAAACTGAAGCAGTCTGGTTTTAGCGCATTCGCTGCCACAGAGCTAGAGTATTACATGCTTGAAAATGACTACAGATCGCTGAATGAGAGTAATTATGGCTCGCTCAAACCTGCAGGATGGTATATAGAAGATTATCATATTCTTCAAGGAACCAGGGTGGAGGACTTTACGGCTAGTGCCAGAAAGTTCTTGAAGAATTCAGGAGTTCCCGTGGAAAATTCCAAAGGAGAATGGGGATTAGGACAGCATGAATTGAACGTACAATATGCCGAGCCAAAGGAGATGGCCGACAGACACATTATCTATAAACAATGTTTGAAAGAATTGGCAGATGAGATGGGTATTTCTGTCACTTTTATGGCCAAACTTCAGGAAGGTGGTGCAGGTTCAAGCTGTCATACTCATATAAGCTTATTCAAAGGCGAGGATAATATATTTAACGGTACTGAGGATTACGGCCCGGTAAAAGGATCAAAAGAATTCGGCTCCTTCTTGGCGGGGTGGATCAAATATGCACCTGATGTTATGGTATTTTATGCTCCAACGATCAACTCTTACAAAAGATTTGTTGATGGTTCATGGGCACCCACTAGGCTTGCGTGGAGTAGAGACAATAGAACTGCAGGTTTTCGGGTTGTTGGTTCTGGAAAGAGCTTTCGGATCGAATGTAGGATTCCCGGAGCAGATTGCAATCCTTATCTGGCAATTGCTGCTTCTCTTGCTAGTGGATTAAGAGGAATAGTAGAAAAGCTGTCACCACCTGAATGTTTTGTAGGAGATGTGTATGCGGCAGAACACCTTCCCCATGTACCCAAAACATTGAAAGAAGCCAGCGACATTTTTTCTTCTAGTAAATTTGCCAGAGACGCATTCGGTAAGGAGGTCATTGATCACTATACTCATTTTTATAAGCAAGAGATAAAGGCATACGAATCCCAGGTGTCGGATTGGGAAAGAAAGAGATATTTTGAAAGGATCTAAAAAAATTTTTTTTAATGAAATTGAAAGATAAAGTCGCATTGATCACGGGTGGAAGCAGTGGAATTGGAAAGGCATCAGCATTATTATTTGCTAAAGAAGGAGCAAAAGTAGTCATCGCTGATGTGAATGATGATGGAGGAAATGAGACCATTAAGGAAATATTAGAAATGGGATACTCAGCTGCATATGTCCACTCGGATGTTTCAAGATCAGAAGATTGCAGAAAGATGATCGAGTTTGCAGAATCTACATATGGACAACTCGATATCCTTTTTAACAATGCAGGCATCATGGACTCGCGAGATGACAATGCCGAAGTCACTAATGAAGATACCTGGGATCTGACGATGAATATAAATGCCAAGGGAGTATTTCTGGGATGTAAATATGGAATACCTGCATTGAAGAGAGCAGGGGGTGGGAGCATCATAAATACGGCTTCATTTGTATCGCTTTTAGGTGCTGCAACTCCTCAAATAGCCTATACGGCCAGCAAAGGAGCTGTTTTGTCACTGAGCCGAGAGCTAGCCGTTATTCATGCTCGTGAAGGAATTCGTGTAAATGCACTCTGTCCGGGTCCCCTACGCACGGAATTATTGATGAAATTTTTGGATACTGAAGAGAAGAAACAACGCAGATTGGTACACATTCCAATGGGAAGGTTTGGTGAAGCGAAGGAAATGGCAAAGGCAGCTCTATTCTTAGCCTCAGAAGATTCTTCTTACATAACGGGATCTGATTTTGTAGTTGACGGTGGGATCACAGCTGCGTACGTAACTCCTGAATGATGAGCTCTTTTGATATAATTAGTCCGTCAACAAACGAAATTTTAGCGCATCGGGACTATTCGGACGGCAATGCAATTGAAAAAACACTTGCTAAAGCGACCGCGGCTTTTAAAGAGTGGAGACGTACCTCGCTAGAGCAAAGAGCCGAAATTTGCCTGAAAATGATTCAGCACTTTCAAAACAACATCGATTTATTTTCGGAAGAAATCACTATGCAAATGGGACGTCCGATCCAATATGCTCCTTTTGAGATCAAAGGCGGTTTGAAAGAAAGGGCGGAATACATGATCAAAATTGCCGCAGATACACT
>JAHEJC010000374.1 GCA_024639065.1 Lewinellaceae bacterium
GCAATTGGGAAGATTTCACTGTTTTTGATTTAGTTTCCTACATGGATTCCAATTATCAGACCCTGTCTAAAAAAGAAAGTCGCGGTATTACCGGACACAGTATGGGTGGTTATGGCGCCATGAAACTCGCCATGAAACATCCTGATGTCTTTGGTGCCGTTTATGCCATAAGTCCCGGGGCATTGGGCATTGTACGAGAATATGGACCTAACAGTAATACCTATCTTGAGTTCGCAGAGTTAAAAACCCTGGAAGACCTTGCCAAGTCATACTTTGGAAAGGTCGTAGTTGCCTTTGGGCGGTCTTGGTCTCCCAATCCAAAAAAGCCTCCTTTTTACTGCGATGTGCCTTTTGAATACGTTAGTGATGAAATAAAAGTGAACCAGGAGGCACTAAAAAAGTGGCATGAAAACATGCTTTTTTATATGATTCCTGATTATATAGATAACCTAAAGAAACTGAAGGCCATAAAATTGGATTGGGGTCGTAATGCTGGCGAACGGTTCACAATACAATGCAAAATATTCAGCCAACAGCTAGAAAATGTTGGAATCACGCATTTTTCCGAGGAATACATAGGTACCCACGTGAGTGGTATTTATACGAAGGAAGGCCGCATACCCCAACAGGTGTTACCATTCTTTGATTTGTATCTGGATTTTGAGTGATTTATACAAAAGCATCTCCTGCAGTTCTGTTATTTTTGCTATTATAACCAAACCCAGGTTTAACATTATATTTTATGTTTTTTAGGTTATGAATATAATAACTAAATGCATCCTCATTTTTAGCGGTGTATTGACCAGTGTCCATTCCAATATTAAAGGAATGACAGCCTCTTTTAAGACCTTCACTTGGGCTTACTGACATAACAGAAGTACTGTCCTGTGCAAATAAAAAAGGAGCTACTATAAATTTAATGTAACTCCTTGATAATGAAATTCACCAGTTGATTATTAAATTTCAACTTTATCCATCTTGTATTTTCGTATTAAATGCGACTATTATATCGATATTTTGGAAAGCCTAGCGTATCCAAAAAGAACTTCATTTCAAGTATGATCGTGCTTTAAAGTTTAATTCTAAATTAGTAATAAAATGAAGAATCCAATGAACAAGGAAAGTTTCATCGCCTTAAAGGATGAAATACTTAATCTGCCTGGGTTAAATTATTTTGATAAAATTCTTCTGGCCAAGATTGTCAGCCTGGATAATTCCAAGAGGAATTGTTATGCAAACAATAGATATTTTGCCAATCTTTTAGGGTGCAGTACGACTTATGTTTCAAGAAGTATTTCCAAGCTAAAAAGACTGTCTTACGTTTTTATTTACATTGATAGATTCCATGGAAATAAACGTCAAATCAAATCTCTATTGAACAGCTGTTCACCTATTGGTAAAACAAGAGTTCAAAGTCCTCAGTCACCATCGTTCAAACATAATAAAGATTATAAAAAAGAATTAAATAAAGAAGTGAGTAATAATCTCGCTCATTTTGAAATATTAAAAATTAATTACCCCAATGAGATTTCTGATTTAATACGAAAATACAAGATGGATAAAGAGGAATTAAAAAGGTGTATTGATCAATTTAATCATAAGTTCATGGCATACCTAAAAGTTTCCATAAAGATGTTCGAATCATATTTAAGTAAATGGTATTCCAATATCCCGAAAGTGCAAAATGTCAAGAAATATAGAGAATTGTAATAAAAATGAAGCATATGGGGTCAAAACATCCTAACAATCAATGTCTTAACATCGCCATCTAGTCAAAATTATACTCAGGGTGATTTTTTATAAAGGGGGGTTAATACTTGGAATAAATAGAAATAAGATCCTTTTTTTGAACTTTAATTATACGCAAAATATGAGTATTAATAATGGTCTAAAAAAAAGGAAGACTACAACTCAATTTGAATTAAATTACCCTTACCTCTTATAAAGAAGCAAGGGTTTTTATCGTACCTATGCTATTCCACCTAGTGGGCTATTTCTTGGCTATAAGTCTTTCAACACACTATTATAACTGGTTTTTAGGTCTTTAAGTGAGCTTTTGTACCCAAATTCAAAACCTTCTGCAAAGACCTTTTCAACAATATCCAATGCTTTTTCGGAAAAATCGTCATGGGCAAGGCGCCCATCAGCATGTAAGGCAAGAAATCCGGCGCCAACCGCAGTATGTAGAATAAGGTCGATATTCACCCAACTTTGGTAGTATGATGCAGTTTTCTCCTTTTTAGACTTTGGCTTCCATACGTCCAAAGTTTCTGCAAGTTCAGCTTTAAGGTCCTGCACCAAATCCAACAGAAAATACCTGCCAAAGCTAGGATTGAACTTAGAGGCCAGTTCTTCTTCCGCAAGTTTTCCAATACTGTTTAAATCAGCGAGTGAAATATCCTTAAGATCCTCATTAGGGTTGTCGAGGCTCGCTTCAACAATCTGTGAGTTATTGAGTAAATCCACCATGACATACTTCCTCCAGCAAATAATGAATTTCCTACGTGTCATCCATTTGGCAATGTTCATATAATAATTCCTTACGACTTCAAAGTCGGCTGCTGTGAGACCACCCTGTGCCGATCCCGCACCATTCAAGTTTATATTTACAAAATGGTGCCAAGTAGAATCAATTACGATACGGCCAACTTTTGCCTGTCTACCATCCCATACCGCAATAGATGGAAAACAATGGGGGTCGGTCTCATCTTTTGTGCCGGAAGTGTTACCACCATTAACAAATGATGTGGCGATGATTTGGGTGGGCACATTAATACCATTGACCGTAAAACTAGTTTCCGGTGCAGCTTCTCCTTCATGAGGATGATCTGGCATAATATCGATGATGCCTGAGGGTCTCAGCGTTTTTTTGATGGACAGTAACGGATGTGGTATGCCATTTTGAAAGGTTCGTACCGCAATGGTCTGCGGAATACTGTCCGACTGATGGTCAAAAGTGTCGGCTACAGAATTGCCAGGGCGCGGTTGGTTGGTGTCGTTCCTTCTACGTCCGGTCATACTAACCTCATTCGTAGCGTTAGTCGAACCTGTTGGAGTATTAGTCCAGTAGCGCATATCTTGAACTCTTGGAATGCTACTGCACATGGTCCGTCCTATACTCCCGTGATCCCCTGTAGCAAATAGACCTCCTCCTTTATTCATATAGTCTTCAATGGCATTGATTTCGTTGGCCGTGATACTGCCACCACTTGAAAAGGCGAACAACCACACTTGGTCAAAGTCATTTAGGTCAACACTAGTTTCAAAATTAAAACTGCTAATATGGTCGACTACCACCGGGTTGGGACTATTGATAATACCACCCCTATGGGCCAGCGTCACTTCGTAATTAGTGCCTGATAAGGCCTCCAACTCATTGAAAGTGGTCAAAAATTCAGACAGTCCGAATCCGGTCATTCCGAAGTTGAGACTGCTATCGGCCACAATAAGTACTTTTGTCTTACAACGTCTCCACCACCAATACTTAGGAGTAAAAGGCTTTAAAAAATCGGGTTTTTGGATGGTAAGCTCTTTGATAAGTGCTGCTCTTTCATCCCTGCCAAGCAAATGCATTTGCTTGAATCGTGTTTCTAAATCTAAATGTTCCATGATATAAAAATTAAATTGATAACTGATTATGGGGAATGATGACGTATTCGGGGGAGCCAATATCAAGAATCTTTAGGATGAAAGGCATCTTCGATTAGGTTAGGGCTAAAAGAATCAGAACTTAATTTAAACCAAAACCTGTCCTAAAGATTACGGGATTCTCAAACCTTATCTGTATTTAGCTACATAAATATAAAGATATTTCCTTTGTTTTATGTAAGAATTGTATATACGTAGTGGGTGGTTGTATCGTTAGTATCGAATAACGTATAATCGGTAGTAGTTACGGGACGTAGAAACTTACCTGCAGTGTACTTCCTATGAAAATACGAACATGTTGAGGCTTAATGTTTTTTGGAATCTATACTTCTGGCAGGGCATGGACAATTCTATTAAAATCTAAGACATCGGTAATTAGGCATAAATTAATCGCTTATTTGAACTTTCTAGGTAGACACTCTATCATCTTACCAAGAAAATAATGATGTAAATTAATTGTTGGTTTGAATGAAAACCTGTATAGTCTAGTTACGAGATTTTTCCATTAGGTTAGTATACACTTTCTTCATCACTTCTGTTTTACCTTTGTCGTCAGCTACTGCAGAAGTTGTGAACATCATCACTCCGCTAGAGTGACCTGCCAGTCCACCCTTCAGAACAATTTCAAATTCCTCATTGGAAATGACCCCAGGGTTGTTATATGCTTGAACGATAGGCCATAATTTTGGATAAGAATCCTTTTTGATATTTAGTCGATTACTGAACCATTGAATATTCTCTTTTACCCAGTCGGGCTCTCTTCCCATTCTCCCATGGTATACCATAGGGGAAAATACATCAATGGTTTCTTTTAATAGATTATAGTCGAGTCCCAGTATACGACGTCTTGCACTATTGAATTCTTGATCATCCCATGGACAATGATAGAGTCCAAGGAGCGCATTTGGTCTGATTTCCTTAATAATGCTTTTTATTTCATAGGTCCAATCATAAATCACCTTACATCGCCAATTACGCCATGATTCATCATGGTGATTGAGTATCCATAGTGACTTCTCTGAGGTAATACCTTCCGGGATTTCGATTCGGGAATCTTTTGAAAAACCATCAAGACAATTATCACAAAAACAGGTTTCGGGCAAGATAGGTTCAGGCTCTTCAAACTGGGCATGCCAATGTACATAGTCCATCCAAACACCATCCAGGTCATACTCCAAAAGTAAATCCCGCAACTGGCCAAAACGATACTGACGGAAACCGGGTTCGGTAGGACAAACCCCCATAAACCATGACGCAGCTTGCACTTTTTCACCTTTTTCATTGATTGCCCAGGCTTCAGGGTGCATTTCTACATAATTTTTACCGTTCAAGGTCGCAAATTCAGCATATACCATTACCTCCTCAGATCTAGCCCTGTTGACCATATCATGGTTGATCGATCCACTATGGACAAAAATAGCATTGACCCCAAGCTTATTAAGATTGAATCCTTTATCCCACAAAGGCTTGGGGTTACCATAAACACCCCTGATTTCAATGGTTTCAGTAGATTTTTGCTTGCAGGTCATAAATATTAATGGCCATAGAGCAACACATAGTAAAATATATCGAGAACAAAACTTAATATTTGAATTCATATTGGTTCATGTTTATGAATATAATGCACGGTTATTAAGAATTATTGGGAGAACAACACTAAAAACTTCGCTTCTGTCTTGCGCTCTAATTATATCATTTTATGTTGCTACTATATAATTCCTCTCATTTTCATCATCTTGGTAATTAGGAAGTCCAAAATGTTTATTGAAATGGTCATATTTTCTTGCGTGTGTATTTAGTTTATTGATCCTTTATTTGAACTTTTAGAAAACTGGCCTAAGTCTTTTCATAGGGCGCAGCATCACCTTCTTGATTATTCAATTATTAGTTTTAACTGATTATCTATGTGCTAAACTATATTTTGGTGATTCCTTTTTGTTATTAAATTCAGGCAATTGCCCAAATTTATCCACATAATTTGCAAAACATTCGTATTCAAATTTGGCTACTTCTCCCATGATTCTTAAATCTTTTGGGGAATTTGATTTGACGTCACAATTAAATGGGCAAACAGAAACAAACAATTTACCAATAAGGTCTTGATATTTTTCATATTTATATCTAAATCTATCGGCTCCGCCATGTCCAGTTTTTCCATTAATGGTATTGTCAAATTGTTTCAAACGACCTTTTAATCCATTTTGAGCATTTGACATACCCACATAATTGATTTCTGAAATCCATTTGAAATTCTGCCCCGATAAGTCAATATCTGAAATTGCTATACAATATATTCCAGGGAATCTTATATCAATAAGATTATTTCTATTTTCCCAACTGGTCCATTTAGTAAATGTATATTTTGTCATTCAGGTCTTCTTTTTAGCTTATCTGTTGACATTGATCTATAATTATTAATCAAATATCCGAATAGATACAATCGTTTATTTGAACTTTTAATTTTGTTTTAGTTCGCCAAGAAAGTGTCCTAATTCATCATTCAATTTTCTTCTTTAGTGTTTATGAGACAGGCTTCTACGGAAGCCTTTTTGTTTGTCGAAATTGAAATCATAAGGCGCAAATACGCCGTGTTTATTTTTTTATTTCCTTACAAAAGCTCAAGCGAGTTTGACACCTGGAATTTGATGGATTACAGCTACGCTGTGATACAGATCATTACCACTCCTACAAATAGAAAATCATAAAGCGCACTAGCGCTTTATCTGTTTTTATTCCTTATAAACTCCCAAACATACGTTTGGCGTTTACCGGAATAAAAAAATCCACACGTTTCCGGGTGGATTTTCTG
>JAHEJC010000057.1 GCA_024639065.1 Lewinellaceae bacterium
AATGTATCCGAAGTCTTTATTTTGAACACAACGCATGGGATAACGCTTCTTTGCGAAAATCTGGTAAAAAGTGGAATAGGCGTAATCCCTATTCTTCTGCATGTTATGCTGAAGCACAGGCAAGAAACTTCGACCATCAAGTTTTGGAATTAGTGGAAGCCCGGTTATTTCCAAAATGGTCGGCATGAGGTCGATACCGGTGATAAAATGCGTAGAATCCATATCTCCTGGTTTGATTTTACCAGGCCACTTAACGATTAATGGTGTTTTGGTACTGTTCAGATAGCATTGTGACTTTGAAAATGGAAAAGCTGCACCATGGTCACTCAAAAAAATTACTAGCGTGTTTTCTGACAAACCACTCTCTTGAAGTGCCCTTAATACCGCCCCTATGTTTTGGTCGCAACGGTAAACATTGCCATAATATTGAGCCACCTCTTTACGGACTTTCTCAATATCGGGCAGGTATTCTAACATTTCAACCTCGTGCGGAGCAAATTGCCGGGAAACAGGTGGCATGTTTTCTCCCCAGGTAAGCGTATCATTTCGGCTCCCCACGAAAGGCCTGTGCGGATCGTGCGAATTGGCACTAAAAAAGAATGGTTTTTTTTCTTCCTTGGCCATTTCAAAAAATTTGACTGAATAATCGTAAAACAACTTCGGATCACGTGAATGTCCTTTACGCCAAACGGAGTCCTTTTCTGTTTTGAATGGAATATAATCCCAAAAAAACCGCTCCAAAGGCTGGTGGTGAATCTCTTTTCCCAAAATGCCATTCAAATATCCCAGACTTTTTAGTTGCTCGGGCAAAGTGGGGACGTCGTAATCGATGGGTTCAAATCCTTCAGAGTCAGTGTTATGGGGAAACCGGCCCGTAAGCCACGACTGCCTGCAGGGTTGGCAAACGGCCGTATTGACATGCGCATGCGTAAACCTGATTCCCTGTCCGGCCAGTTTATCAATGTTTGGAGTAATATCGGACATCTTATTCCCATAGACGCCGATGGAGTTATAAGCTAGATCATCAGCCGAAACTATGAGAATATTAGGAAGTGGCTCCTCAGCCGAAGCGCTTTTTGAACCCACTTTTTGGCAACTTGTCATCACCAGACCCAGGATAGATATTTTTATGAACAGGTATTTTTTCATTGCTTAAGTTCTATGTTTTTACTTCTTCGGGTTACAGTCTTTATCTGATTGTATTGGTCAATGTTTGATTGATATTCCAGAGATGATTTATGGTTACGGATCAATGATTTAGTCAGACTCATTTTGTAAAGAATTAAGCCAGTAATTATACCTTTCCTGCAGTTGTTTTTTGATTTCAAAATACTTCATGTCATTAGCCAGATTCTGTGATTCCAGAGGATCTGCACTTACGTGATATATTTCTTCAACCTCAGGCTCTACATTTACATAGCGTATATATTTCCATTCACCTGATCGTACACCCCTGCTATCTGGAATTGGATTTTCCACATCGATAACATCAACATGTTCCATAAAAAAATCTTCCCTTGATGGTTCAGTACTGCCTTGGAGAAGAGGAAATAAGCTCATCCCATCCATTTCAGAAGGAATAGGGACACCAGCAATATCCAAGATAGTCGGCGCTATATCAATATTCAATGCCAGATTCTCGAGCTTCATGCCTTGCATCATGTCCGATATGCTGGGGCCCGTAATAATGATTGGGATCCGAATCGATTCTTCATATAGAAGCCATTTCCCGCCAAGACCATGCTCACCCCACAAATAACCGTGGTCCGAGAGATAAATAATTACTGTGTTCTCATACTGGTTTAGGTCTTGTAGAGTCTGCATGATCTTTCCCACTGATCGGTCTAAACTTTTTACACAGCGTAGGAAATCTCTTTCGAACTTGTTTTTCGTAGCTTCGTCTTTTCTCTCATCAAAGTAGCACCACCTGTTCAACGATTTTTCCATTACGTGAGACGACATGGCCTGATAGCCTTCTGGGGTATCAGTCTTTCTTTTCGGAATAAGTACTTCTTCGAACAAACCTTTATCCCGCTCGTCCGCTTGGTAAGGGTGGTGTGGTGATTTATAGCATACTGTAAGGCAAAACGGCTTTTCAGGTGTACAGGATTCAAGGAATTCCTCGGCTCTATTCGCCAACCATTCTGCATTGTGAATCTTTCCGCTTTCAGTTTCATGAAAATAATTTCCTTGCTTGGTCCATGCATTAAATAGATCAAATATATCTTCTGTACCGTCAATTCCCATACCCCACTTTCCCAGAATCCCCGTTTTATAGCCGTGTTGTTTTAATAAGGCCGGATAACTTTTACTTAATACGTCCGTAGCCAGTGAGGTGTTAAAATGGTTCATACCATGTGTACTGGCATACCTTCCTGTCATAATACTTGCTCTGGAAACCGCACAAATGGGAGTGGTAACAAATGCATTTCTGAAGTAAACACCCTGCCGGGCCAGCCTGTCCATATGTGGAGTTTTCAACTCAGGGATCAAGGGATTATCGGCATAGCTCAACTGATCCCACCTTTGATCATCAGAAATCAGGACAATGATATTGGGTCTTTTACTTTTATGATTTTCTGTTTGTGTCAAACAACCACTCAGGTTGATAATAGCAAGGGTTATCACAAACATCTTTGCTAAGACCTTCATAGAAATATTAGCCATATTTAGTGATCTATTCATGGTTTCTTTCTTTTCCATAACTAATTATCTCCCGCTCGTTCCAAGGTAATTTTCACAGGTTTTTGACTATCTAGTCTAATCCAAATGATTAAATCTTCCCCTCTTGGCCCTTTGCGGATTCCCTGCCTGAAATCCTTACCTTGCATGATGTATTGACCGTCTACTGAAAGAGTAGACTGTTGGTTTCCCCAGTTCTTAATGATTATTGCCGGATTTAACATGGGTGAATTTTCGGAAGCTTCCACAACCAACGAACAGGAAGTGCGTTTATGCGGTTCCATATTTTCAACAAGGTAGGCCCTTTCTGACTGATCATAGAGCCCCCCGTTGTATGCAGCAGAGGTGATTCTCATTTTTGGAGCCTGCAACCATGATCTTGCCAGCGGTACTAACTCATCCGCCTTTTTGTCCGTCATTCCCTGCAACATGATCCTCGTACGTTTGTGCTTAGTGAATTCATAGTCCTCCCACTGGACAAATGTTGTGAGGTTAAAATGGCTTGGACGATCCGGTGTGGTTACCCATCGGCCATCTCCTGCAATCTGTGCCACCGGCCAATGGTTCCACCATCCATATACAGAAGGTACTGGATCTTGTCGATACCCCCTGGCCATTTTTGCCGCGTAGGTTCTGAAAAAAGGGGAATCCCATTTTCCTTCAACTGTTTCTACAGGATCAGGAGGTAATATAAAAAAAGGCCGGTACGTAGATTTTAGATTTACAAAAGACATATTAGCCATCTTAGGTTCGGGCATTTCTACTTTTAGGTCTTCATCATGCCATGAATATTTATGAACATCACCTGACATATTAACCAGAGAGACTCCTTCTTTTTCTATAACATCGTCAGGATATTTACCGGGAGGAAGGACTACGATCTGTTCGACCCAATCGTGCTTGCGTTCAGGCTTTGAGTAATGCAATTCCATTTTCCTTACACCCACCTGATCAGGATATATGATGTGGAATTCGTCGCACCATTCACCTCTGCCATCATCGCCTAGAGCGGCAATGTCATAAAACGCATCGGATAAGGCATAACGCCAGTGAATAACTACCCGGGCTTCTGTGTTTTCAATTAGCCGCACGTGTGAATACCTGCATTGCCGGTCCATAATAGGTTCTGCACAACTGGCAACATCGCTTCCCCAAGTTTCCAGCCACTCGTTCGTATACCATATTCCGTTTTCGGTGACCCAACATGGGACAAAGCTTGTTCCTCGCCAGAATATCAACTGTACCGGGGATTGATCAAAACGCACAAATAAATCCGGCACATCACTTACTCGCCATAAGTCATCCCATTCTTTGTAATAATTGAGTTTGGTATAATATGCCCCAAAGTTTCCTGATCCGGCTGGCCCTGTGGGTAAATGTTCCCGGTTACTTAATGCCGGATCAGGCAGGTTTTTTATGGTAATATATTCTCTATTGATCTCCTCTTCAGTTTTTGCTTCGTCGGATATTTTAATTTCATCCAACATACCGTCCAGGAAGAAATAAGTATTGGTAGTAGTCAGTTGAAATTCATTCCATGTCTGGGACACATTATTCCTTCCAATCGTCAGAGAGCCACTTCGTGGAGGGACGTAACTGCCACTAATAGTTGCTACTGCAGCCTCTTTCCCGTTTATAAAGAGTGTAATTTTCTGGTCTGCTTCAAAAACTGCCGCCACATGTGTCCACTCTTTTAATGAAACCTTCCTTTCCGTGGTGACCTCATACCAGGAACTGCCGGTGGCAATCTTAAAACCTATATGTCCTACTTGATCAATGCCGAAAAAGAAACCTTTAATTTTCGGATAGGAACAATCGACTACCGGAGACCATGACCATGGATAGCTTGCCAGTGCAATCCATGATTCAACCGTAAAATTATTTACCAGTCTGTCTGAATTATTTGAATTCCTTTTAATGTAAGTACGAAATCCATCCAATTTAATAGCATGCCCATCAATGCCCGGGACGTACTCAAAATTTCCATATAAAGAGTCTTTTTTCTGCTGAATTTCGTCAAATACAAAATGATTGCTTTCTTCATTAAAGGACCACCAGCTAATCACTTGTTCTCTATCGTCCAATGAATCATATGGACTACAAGATGCTGGTATAGGTAAGCCGACAAAAATAATTATGGCACAGTAAGCCGATATAATTTGATTCGTAAGTTCCTTATTCATGTTAATCTGAAATTTTTCATTCTAACGTTAACAAAATATAGTGCTTAACAGATATTTTTTCACTGATTTCAGTTTTGCGACATGCCGCGTACCCGATAGGGTATGCTGTCATCGTCGCTTGTTATCGGTTCGGCTTTTATCAAATATTAATTTCATTTTCAATATTGACGCAACACTAATGGCATCTTTAATTTCTCCTTTAAGTAGCTTACTCAAAACTTCTTTGAATTCTAAAGTTTGCATTTTAAGCATTTCAGATTTTTCAGGTTTTGATTCTTCAAAATGAATTGCCTCACAATAGAAAACAACTACTTTTTCATCTGTTACACTATTAGAGGTTTCTAATTTCAATAATTCAATCCATTTCTCAGCAACAATTCCTGTTTCTTCTTTTAATTCACGTTTTGCAGCACTTAATGGGTCTTCACCAATTTCAACTCCACCCATTGGGATTTCCCAACTGAATGTTTGTGTTGGAAATCTATGCTGACCAATCAATATAGTTTGGTCACCCTTTAAAATTGGAATAATTCCTACAGTAACCTTTTTGTAGTGAACCTTGCCATAAATTCCTTTTTTCCCATTTGGATTTAAAACCTCAGACTCGGTTACCTTTATCCAAGGATTTTCATAAACCGTTTTATTACTTATTTCTTTCCAATGCATTTTTTCTTCTGTTTATTCTGATGCTGACCGATTTCAGTTGTCCTACCGGAGGCAACTAACTTTTTAGTCGATGTGCGGTGTCAGGTCATACTGAAAGTTGATTTAGCCAAAAGGCCTTTTTCCTAAATAGTGGCCATTTATCCAAACCTCACTGTTTTATACATCCTGCCAAATTCAATAGCTATTCTCGAGCAAACATCCCTCTTCCTTTTAATGGTTACAAAATGCTGACAGGTCCCAATATCCCCATTGGATAATAATCCTGACGCCTGGTCCACTCCCAGGCAACTGGGTTATCCTTCAGGCTTTTAAGGTAATTTCCAAGAATGGTGGTCAATTTGATAGTAAGGCTATTTTCACCTATTTCCAGGACTTTGCTAATGTCATAAATATGGGCACCATACCATTTTGTACCGACATGCTTTCCATTTATGGTCAGTTCTGAAATTCCCTGAACATCTCCCAGATCAATATATTGGTATTTATCGGAATCTAATTTTATCGTTTTTTCATAAATCATGTCTCCGGCAAAAGTTTTTGCCTGTTTATTTTCCATCAAGTCTGATAATGTATTTAATACCATTTGCTTCTTCTCCCCGTTCATGTGATTGAGCTGCAGTTGCCATGGCCCAGTCAATTTTTTCCCCGGTCTGTTAAAATCCACAGGTTGAAATTGTTTTCCTTCCGTATCGGATCCAAAGATAAGTAGTACTGATGTTGCACGCGGAAGTTCCAACCGAATCCGGTTGTTGCTTCCATTTGTCGGATAAAGCGATCTTTCTCCCGTTTCCGGATTCCATAACCAGGGACGAAGTTTCTTTTCAACCAGGAATTCGGCATTAACCGAGATATGTTTCGACAAGCTGGTATTGGCTATAAAAAAAAGGAGACTGTCATCACCCATGCTGTAACTCGCCTGACTCAAATATTTATGTGTTTTATCAAATTTCACATAGGGCTTGAGCCCCAATTCATCTTGCAATCCTGCGTACCATTGAATTACATCGCCACCAGGTGCAGGATATAGAACTGCATTTTCGCTTATCAATAATTCATCCACTAATCTTTTCACAGCCGCGTCTTTGTTCTCCCCATTTTTATAGGCAGGCGATTTGAACGGCCTTTTTCGATGAAGGCAATCTTTCCTCCGTTATCTACAAAACCAGTCAATGACCGTGCAGTCTTCAGATCCAGCGTTTCTATTTCAGGCAACAACAGGGTAGAATAACTGCGTTCCTTATAGATCATTCTCCCATTTTCGAAAGTGGCTTTTTTGATAATGTTTTCACTTACATAATCACAGCCGCCTCCATTCTGATGAATGGCCTCCCAGAGGTTATTTTGATATTCGGGATACCATTTCTGAGGGAAGGGATCACGTTGAGGACCATGTTTCAACCACAAATCGATGAGCGGTTGAAGTACAGCTACATTGGCCTGCGGTTTAGCGTTTTGAAGAAGATATGAAATGCGTGCTTTGTAATCTGCCCACTTCCTAAAATAGGGCCACCAGGTGTTTTGCTCGTTAAAATAAGTGCCGTAGCGTACCCACCCGGGGAAAGCTGCTTCAGGCGGAGAGTAATTAAAACCATGCAGAATGGAATGATTTACCCCAGAAATATTACTTTGATCACCGGCAATTTTAATATGCTCCAGCGATGCCATAAAGGCCATTGCTGTATTGGTAATTTCTTCACAGCTCACAATTTTTCTTCCAGCAAGCGCAGCGCCTGAGGCTACGTACTTATTGCACATCCGCGGAGCCCTTCCCCTTAAACCAGTTTCCGGGTATTCTCTTCCCACATCATTAAACAACCAGGTTTCACATTCCGGAATATCAATCTCCATACTTGCTTCGAGCGGATGCATCCCCCGTCCATATGCCTGCATTCTGGATTTAACATCGTTTTGATGGCACCAGTCATTAAAAGTGTCAATAAAGCGTTCTTTAAAAAGTTCAATTCGCGTTTGGTAGAAATCAAGATTTACCCGTTTGATCTCTTCTTCCACTTTATCTGAGAATTGTGTCCCATATTCTTCTTCGAGCGGATTACCCATATGCCCGACCTTCTTTAAAACAAAAGGAAGATACGGCAACAATGAATAGCCTCTTCTTTTTTCAAATTCATCGGGCAGGTCATCATTCCAGTTGGCTCCTTCCAGCTCCATGCTATCGCAAAACATGGCCCTGATGTAGCCCCCCATATTTCCAATTTTGCCATTGATAAATCCGGATATCCGGTTCAGATAAGCTTGGGTAGCTGCTTTACTATAATGATTCAGTACGGGCCCGGCAGCACCCGGAGCACCGTTTATCACCGCCATATAGCCGGTGAGTTTCACCACGTAGTAAAGTACATGCTCCTCATTGGGTATCTCAATGGTCAACTCCTCATTTTGGATACTGCTCATCAGTTCTTTCCCCTCTATAAATTGCCCTGATTGTTTGGGGACCAAGCGAGCCATTAACAGATCTTTGTAAACGGTTTTATTCTTTGAATGGATTTTGGGATCTACTTTATCCAGCAGATCCTTTATTTTAAAGTGATGAGTTTCCCCTCCCTTAAGGTCAATGGTCTCAATGGTAACCATTTGTGTTTGCTCCTCTTTTTTAAGGAATTCACCACCAAACGGCCAGCCTGATCCAACGATCATATCGCAAACCATGCCACGCTCTTTTGCCCCCTGAAGGGCTACCTGTAACACATCCAACCACTCGTCTTCAAAAATGGTCATCGCTTTATAACCGGCAGGATCTGCATTATGGGGAAATGCTATTGGATTGATCTCAACGCCTCCGATTCCGGCAGCCTTCATCACATCCAGTTCACGCAAAATCTCTGGTTCTGTAAGCCTGTTGCCATTCCACCACCAACGGACAAATACTTGTGCATCAGCCGGAGGATTTTGAAATCCCTGGAAAATTTCATCAATCGAATCAGTTTTTATAGCAGGGTTCATACATCCCAAAAATGAATGCAAAAAAAATGTTCCGGATGTAGAAAGCATAGTACTTTTAGCAAAATCTCTCCGCTTCATATCAAGTTGATATTCTAATTCTTATGATTATATCACAGCTTATTTTTCATTGTTGTTGGAAAAATTTAATGAAAGCCCTTTTTGTACCTTCATCCGGATGATATCACCTTTCAGGATCCGTTCTTCATCGGCTCCCACCACGATCACTTCGGCATCTGAACCCCAGGGATTATACATCCGTAATTCATTGTCATCTTCGCTAAAAATGGATATTGTCTGAATCACGCCATGCTCGATCGAGCTGCTGACCAAAAATCCTCCCGCTGCCCTCAGGGTTTTAAATGCTGCCTCTTTATCATCCGGCCAATTCGGGAACAGCCTTATTATACCGTTGTAGCTCTGCATCATACATTCATTGATCACGACCGGTAATCCAAAGTTTTCAAACCAAATACCCATCTTTCCCATAAACTGAGGATTGGTGTTATCATTGTATCTACCATTTATCTGCAAGGTATAATTGGTACTCGTCGCATTAGGCAGGGTACAATAGCGGACGGCTCTTTTAAAAAAATCGAGATCGAGCAAACCAATTCTTGCAGCTTGCAGATGATGAAAAACCAATTCATTTCCTCCTTCGTTTTGATTATTTCTTTTTGAGTTTTCAAGTACCTGCTTTGTTTTCTTATCGGAGTGTAATCCATGATCTTCTCCTGGGAATACGGTCATTAAGTTATTGGGAACATTATAAACGGTTTCGGTAGATTCACCGTCTACTGAAACAAATACTTCTCCGTATTTTTCAGATATTGCCTTAGGATAATCAGGATAATTGTTCAGTATTTTTTTTATATCATCGACGTTTTTTTTCTCCTGACTTTGTACACCCAGAATATCGACTGATTTCAGGTAAGCATTGAATAAGAATTTGATTAAAGTAAGGTCAACCAAACAATCGCTATTAAATCTAAATCCGGGACGAAGTCTATATAATTCCGGTGGTACCGTAGGAAAAACATGATACTTGTCATCAGCCCACTGAGGTCCATGAGCTGCTGGACGAGTCATATAATCAATGATAAACTCTGTGGCTTCCTTAATTAACGGGAAAGCTCGTTCTTCAAGGAATTTTCTGTCGGGAGCATACAAATAATGCCACCATAACCCCTGCACTGACCAAGGCGTTTCAAAGATCTCCCATCCCCAGTCAGGTACCGGATAAGGATTCATCGTCATATCGACAGGATAGGCCGAATGAGGATAAAAGGTTCCTCGCATTTGGTAATAGTCTTTTGCCCATATTCTCGATACTTCAGCAATAAACTCTATTAACTCAACATATGGTTCATTTAGTTCGAGATGGTTTGAAGAGAAAGTTGCCCAGAATGGCTGCTGGGTATTGTAGTTCATATGGTAGTCGCCATGCCATGCTGTTCCAATATTATTGAAACTCCAGTTGGCAAATAATCCGGGACAATTAACACCTGCTTTGGCAGCACAATTCAAGAAATAAAGATTTCTGTACCATATGGACTCCAGTTCTTTATCTTCAAGATTAACACCTGATTTAGACCAAAATTCCCTCCAGGCTCCATCCGTAGAAACATAGGCATGATCATAATTGGAAACTTCCAGCAATTCAAATTCAGCAAAGTCTTCATTGAGTTCTCTAGCCAGGCCATTTCGCAATTCAGCACACAACCAAAATGGCTTATCCGGTTCCAAAGCATATTCCATAGCAGCCATTTTTACCACGTTTCCATTCCAGTCAATACGTTCTCTTTTTTCAATGGTATTAGACGTTATTACACTCAAACTAAAAGCCCGATCTTTTTCATGACCTACCTCCTTATTGTATTCCTCTGGTTCCAGATAAGGCATAATTTGTTTAAAAGAAATTCCACCCTTAATATCTTGCAATGTGAATCCGGGAAATTCTTTTGGGGTGGTTATATCCGGTATTACATTAATTCTATTGAAGCAGTTGGGCAAAGGCATTCCTGAGCTGTCCACTAACTTCATCCACACCCGGTCATTTTCCCTGTCGGCAAATACCTTCAGAAAAGCATAGTCTTTTTTATGCAAAAGAAGTTCGATACTTACTAATCCGTTGGATATGTCAAGTGTATGTCCAATTAATTCCACTGCTCTCCGGTCAAATCCCAGGATCACACTGCCACAGGGAAATGGCCGGGGGTATGGTTTCCTGTAATTTTCTCTGGTTATTCTTTTGTATTCTGCATACCAGGGATCATCTTCCAATTGGTTTAGGTTTGGATCAATAGCCGTTACTTTTTCAAAAACTTCCTGAAAAGTACCGATCTTCTCCCGGTTATCTTCTGCAATTCGAATATCCCATACGTCATTATGACCGAAACGAATCATCACAGCATCAGGGCGTGTGCAAACCACTACGCCCATACCTCCATTCCCTATCAATGCTCCTTCAAAAAAATCAGGTGCAGGACTATTTCTGACTATTGCGTGTTTTCTTGCTTGGTTATAGGAAGAAAAGTCCTTTTGAGTATAAGCAACTACACTGATTAAGCTTAAAAAAAAGGAAACACCGATTTTTATTTTCTTATTCATTCTTGCAATTATTTATCCTAATAAGTGATAGTAAGTCACATAAGATGCCTACCCCTTATTTTTGCAAATCAGCACAAAGTTTTTTGTAGCTATTTTGCACTTCTGATCCATCAAATGTAGTGGCGCCCGACTTCCAGGCCATCAGGGCTTCCTTATTACTGCCCATCGCCAGCAAAGTTTTTCCTTTCCAGAACCAGGCCATCGCCTCTTCTGTCCGCATCGATTGTCCTACTCCAAGGTTCTCCGGAAAAGTAAGTGCTTTTTCAAAAGCGCTGAGGGCTGACCGGTAATCACCTTTTCCATAAAGTGAAATCCCCTTTTTCACATTTGCCATATTATAGATATCCCAGGTGATGCTAGATCCTTCCCAATTCACAAAATAAGGTACTGAAATTAGCAGGTTAATACAGTCATCATACCTGTCCTCATCGAGGTAGTATTGGGCCATATCAATGATCACATCCGATCTTCTTGTTCCTTTATATTTCATCTTTTCAAGAAGGGCGATTGCTTCTTTTCTTTGGTTATTATCAACCAGTACTTGGGACAGATCGCGATAGAGGGTCTGGTCAAAGGGTCTGGCTTCAATGGCATTCAGGTAACAAGATTCTGATTTTTTATGATCGTTTTCAACAACCCAGTAATAAAGTCCTAGATTTCGCCATGGAATACTCATCGAAGGATCCGTAATCACCGCTTTGTTCCAAAGCTTTTCAGCTTCGGCCAGGCGGCCAAAATTGGCATAAAGATTTCCCAATTGGTAGGAAGCCACAGCGTCATTCGGATCCATTTTCAAGGCATAAATGAGCACTTCTTCCATTTCCGGTCTGGATGCATTGATAAAATCCCGGTAATTGCCGGATGCATTACTGAGATATTCAACGGCATTTTTATCGTCGTTATTCAAGTGATTCAGGTAAGCAAGCAGATACTGGACAAGGTGATTGTGGTCCTCAGCGGGCAAAGGATTGATGCATGCAGATTCCAAAATATGTATGGCCTCATTAACCAGACCCAAGCTAGAAAAAACCAGACTGGTTTCCAGTATTTCGAAATCATCTTCTCCTATAAAATCCCTGATCGCATTCACATTGGAGACGCTGTTTTTATCAGAAACAACCAGTAGAAATCGCGGAGTCAGCTCAGTAGGATACGCTGCAATCCGTTTTGTGGCCAGTTCGACAGCCTTTTCTTTATCACCAGATGCATAGGTCGCCAGCATGAAATGATGATATAATAACGGATCATTCAGATCAGACCGGTATGCTTTTAGAAAATACTTTTGTGCCTCAGAATATTTCATTTCCGACATCAAGCTCCTACCCACCAGATCAAAACCTCTCGCCACAGTACCCACGCACCTCGAAGCTTTAAAGCCAGATTTTAAGGCACCCTCGATGTCATTTTTCTTTAAATGGCATAATCCCAGAAAGTACCAGGCCAGGCCATCATCATTGGGGATCTGCTTCAGAGCCTTTGTTAACCCTGATTCAGCATTTTCATACAAACCCTGTTCAAAATCAAGAATGGCCAGATCACGAAGCGAAGCTAAATGCAAGGAATCACCCCTAAGTGCTGCGTTATAGTATTTCCTGGCCTTGATTCGATCCAAAGCCCGGTCAAACTTCTGGGCATTGAGATAATTCTCCTCCACATTAAGTGCATCATCCTTTTTGTTTACATAGGAAGCGGGTTGAATAGGACGAACCTCGGGTAAGGGAAGCGGTGATTTAAATTTAGCCAGTACATCGCCATCATCCATTTTTACTAACACAGTGACCGTATCCTGGTTGTTTTTAGACATTCTCCAAACAACATTCTCTTCTGGAGAAAGATCCATTTTTGGTCCTTGAAACTCTTTGCCACCTGCCATGACAACGCAACTTACCCCCTTAAGGATCTCGGTCGGAATCAGGGCGATTTCGATCTCATTTTCCTCATGGCCGGTTTGTATGGCCACTTTTTCATTGGCAAATTCAAATCCGGTTTGCAAACCATGCACCGGATACCAATACTCTTTCCACGAAACGGAAGCTCCGGGAGCTAATAATCCATAATCGGATTGTGTTTGCAAAGGGCCACTTTGCACTTCAATATATGCCGGATCCGTATCTCCCAGGTTTTTCATACTGATACGACCATATTCTCCCTGTCCCCAGGTCCAGGCTTTTTTGCCGGGGTGTTCGTTGTGATCAGCCACCTGAACGATACCCCGGTCCAGATCCACATCATAAGCCCCAAAAAAGTCATAGGCGCAGTCAACTGCAAATATGGATGCGGCATCGTCATAGTTTATCGTCCAGGAAAGGTCTTTCCCTTCGTGGACCGGCCAGTCAAAAAAGCTCACTCCAAAATGGTCCGTTCCCCGGCTCATGGGATATATAAAGCGGGTTCCCTCAAGTTGAGGAAAAGCCGTACAGTTCCAGAAATAGTATGGACTCATGGCATCCGTAGGATTGTAAATACGGATGTCTTCGTCGAGCAGGGCTTTCCCCGGATGAAGGGTCACTCGAACTGTCCATTTAGTTCTAAGGCTTTTTTCCAGGTTGCAGATTTCAATATACGCAGAGCCATCATCATTCTCACCGAAAAGTACGTCAACCGGAGATAGGATGGTGACTGTGTGGACCTGCGGACCTGCATTCCATTCTATTCCTCCGCTTATAAAACCACCTCGCATGGCAATCATACTGGGTTTTATTACATCGTTTAAATGGAAAGCTTCCTGACCGGTGGTTTTATCAAATATCGAATGAAGCCTGCCTCCCAGTTCAGGCAAACAAGTTATTTTCAGATATTCATTTTCCAGAAAGATGGCCTTATAGGTAACATCCTCCAGCTTTCTGGAAAGATGATCCTGCATATTGTACGGGTAGGTAATAGACGCCTTTACCGTGGTTGCTCCTTTGGCGCCGGCTTCCATAGCCCAAAATTTGGGGTTCACATCATCTTCCCATCCATAGGTAGGGATGGTTATGCTTCCTTCCCAGGCTTTCACCTGACCAGAAATGGTCTGAATCGATGTAGAACAAAATAAAACCGAAAGGAGAATTATACCGTACGGCTTACTAAATAAAAGGGGAATTTTCATTTGTATGAAATTTATTTGTTATTGATTCTTATATCAAGTCCACAATTCTCACCGATCCCATAGGAATGAGAAGTGGGACAACACCTTCGTTAAATTGGCAGCTATGGATTTAGTTACGAAAGCAAATTGAATACATTCTCAAATTGGTCAACCTCGTTTATTTTATTCAGATATTGAGATACCTATTTGACCTTTGAATCACAGGTCCCGCATTCCATTTCTTCAAACATTAGGCTTATCGTAATTCTGAAAAACTGATTACATACCTCATGGATTATTTTGGTTCTCAATCAACTTCTTATTTAATTCCATTTGTCTTTGGAAATAACCAATCTTATTTTAATTTTTATTTATAAACATATCGATATACTTTTGATCCAGCTCAGGAGAATCCACGTATTTTATTCTCAATTCTTTTAACTGCTGTTTCAGCTCATTAACTATATCCGCATAATCAGGATCGCTTAATACATTGGTCATTTCTTGTAGGTCTTTTTTACGATCATATAATTCCCATTCGTCTACATCGTAATAAAAGTGAGCCAGCTTATAGTTCTTTGTCACAATACCATAATGCCGCTTAACCATGTGTGGCCCCGGATATTCATAATAATGATAGTAAACCGCATCACGATTCCATTGGGTCGCATCTCCTTTTAGAAGGGGAATTAAACTCACCCCCTGCATATCGCCTGGAACTGCAATTTGCGCTGCTTCCAAAAAGGTTTGAGCGAAATCCAGATTTTGAACCATCTCATCATTTGTTGATCCAGGTTTAATCACATTGGGCCAACGAATCAGGAGCGGTGTTTTAAATGATTCATCATAGATAAATCGTTTGTCAAACCATCCGTGTTCTCCCAAATAAAATCCTTGATCAGAAGTATAAATAACTATTGTATTTTCAGCCAATCCGCTTTCATCCAAGTAGTCCAGCACCCTGCCGACATTGTCATCCACAGATGAAATGCAACCCAGGTAATCCTGCATATAGCGTTGATATTTCCAGCTCCGCTTTTCATTATCAGACATTGTTGGCCATAACGTTTTGAACTCATCGGATATCGAGTCTAGAATAGATTTATAAAATGGCATTTGGGTTTCGTTTATCCGGGCAAATTCACTTCCATCAAAATATCTCTTATTTCTAGGATCATCCGAAATGCCTAATTCTGCAATAGCTTCAGGAAGGACCTTATTGTCATAGCTGAGGAGCATTTCATCTGCAATGGTCATTTCAGCTACTTTCGCGGCAGTCTCCCGGTTTGTATATTCATCAAATAAAGATTCGGGTTCTGGAAATTCTCGCTTGCTAAATGTCTTAAATTTTTCGGTACTAGGCCACCATGCACGGTGTGGAGCTTTATGCAGATACATCAGAAGAAAAGGTTTGCTATTATCTCTTTTTCTATCTAACCAAGTAAGGGTTAAATCAGTAATTATATCGGTGACATATCCGGTTATGGTCGTGTCTCCTTCTGGAGTGATAAAACTGGGGTTGATGTAGCTTCCCTGGCCAGGCAAGATCATAAAATCGTCCACACCTTTGGGATTGTTTCCGAAATGCAATTTGCCATACATGGCGGTTTCATATCCCGCTGCTTGAAATAACTGTGGAAAGGTGATTTGGGTAGTGTCAAACGGCATTCGGTTGTCTATCTTACCATGAATATGAGCGTGTTTTCCAGTAAGTATAGTAGCTCTGGAAGGCGCACAAATAGAATTGGTTACACATGCATTGGTAAACAAAATCCCTTCATTACCGATTCGATCAATATTGGGGGTTTGAATCAGATGATCGGAATAAGCGCTAATCGCCTGATAGGCATGATCATCTGACATGATAAACAAAATGTTTGGTCTTTTGGGAGGTTTTTTTTCTTTGAGTGTTTGACATGAAACAATCAAAAAAATAATTGAAATAGCTATCAGGATATTTGCTTTGATCCTATTAATCATTTTGTTTCCAAATTTATTTGTACAACAATTAATTAAATAATATCCTAACCCAATTTAACATCCATTCATTGAGCATCCTAAATTTTAAAGAAAATCATATTAGAGAATAACCAGAATTCATTTACAGTCAACTATCGAAAATCATAGAATAGCTTATTAGATTACTAGTTTGGGATCCTTGATCTAGGTCATCTTTCAAAAAAGGGACTGGCTCAATAAAAAATTGAACCAGCCCACAATATTCCTTAAAACATTCCTACCAACCGGGATTTTGTGGTAACAAATTTGGATTTACATCTATCTCAGTCTGAGGTACCGGCCACAACATAACCCTGGGATCATAGAAGCGGGCATGTCCTGGAACATTGACCACACTTTCCATAGCTGCTTGCATATCAGCTGGTCCCCAGCGCAGTAAATCAAAATAATATAAGCCTTCAAAAGCCAATTCTACTCTTCTTTCCTGCTTGATAGCGGCACGCATCTCATCTTTTGACATCCCCTCAGGCAGGTCTTCTAATCCTACCCGGTTGCGTATTTTATTGATTGGATCATAAGCTCCTGCAGGACCGTTTAATTCGTTTTCTGCTTCAGCCAAGTTCAACAACATCTCCGCATACCTTATGACCACCGCATTTTGGTCTCCTTCTCCCCCTATATTGGCCTGTGGAATCACCCCCTTCTTACGAGCGAACCCGGTTTGGCCAAAGTTGGAATCTTGTCCATCCGGACTGAATACTACACCGGCAAATTCCTCACCTGGCAACAAGATTGTCCAGGATTTTCTCGGGTCACCCTCTTCATACGCTTCCACCAAATTTTGGGTTGGATATAAACCACCACCGGTGATTGTAGGTATTCCCGCATTGCCATTAAAATTACTCCCCGTTCCACTACCCGTATTACCGGTAAACTGTACCTCAAATATGGACTCCATTTCGTTATTCTCCCCTTCTGGAAGGAATTGGTCGGGCCATTCTTCCATAGGAACTAAATCATATCCTAATTGAGTAACCGCATTAACGGCGTTTATGACGTCGGCCCATTCCTTTTCGTAAAGGTGAACTCTGGATTTAAGAGCCAACGCTGCTCCTTTAGTAACCCGGCCTAAATCGACTGATGCGTAGGAATCCGGTAAATTGTTGATGGCAAATTCTAGATCGCTGAAAACAGCTGAAATGACCGAAGACCTGGGATCTCTAGGTACCAAAGCCTCTTCCCCTACAGTCTGTAATTCGAGAATCAAAGGCACATCCCCCCATAAATTGCTTAAATGAAAATAAAACAAAGCTCTTAAAAAACGAGCTTCTCCAAGCAATCGACTTTGTAATTCCGTATCCATTTCGATATCCGGAACCTGAGTCAGGACCTGATTGGCTCTTACGATACCCTCATATGCTTTAGCCCAAAAATCTCTAGGCACGGGGCTCGAAGCGTCCCAAGCTCTATTTTCGCTTATTTCCAGGAATCCATCAAAAGAATAAGCTGATAACATATTATTAGACACACCATCAGTTTGAATGAAGAAATCCCTGTACATCAAATTGTCGGCAAGTACGTTGTACACTCCGTTGACCCCCGAGGTCGCATCATCCGCAGTCTGCCAAAAAGTAGCTTCGCTTAAGGTTGAAAGTGGAAATCTATCCAGATCCTCACAACCGAAAAGCATAAATAATATCAAAAAAACTATATATATATTTTTCATCTTTATCGACTTTAATCAGTTAAAAACCTAAATTAATACCCACTGAAATCGTCTTTGCTTGCGGATAACTATCGTTGACATCATTGAACGCCAATTTATCTTCCGGATCAAATCCTTCCACAAAATTGGTAAAGGTTAGCAGGTTTTGCCCTGACACGTATAACCTGACATTGGAAAATCCAGCCTTTTTGATCCAGTCCGCTGGAAGCACATAACCTAATTCGATATGCTTCATACGTACATATGAAGCATCGTTTACATGATAGCTAAGCGAGGGCCCAACAAAAAGTGAATTGTTATACCTCACCCCAGCAGCAACTCGGGGGATCCTGGTATCCTGGTTATCCGGAGTCCACCGGTTCAGAAATCTTTTTAACAGGTTGCTACCACCGCGCAGTCCATCGGTACCAAAAACACCGTCTTCAATATCCCTACCAATCACACCCTGAAACATGGCCCTGAAATCAAAACCTTTGTAGCTCATTGAAATGGTTCCACCTACCGTATTCCGGATATTGGTATTACCGATGATTACTCGATCATCCGCATTTACAACACCATCACCGTTCTCATCCGCAAAGATATAGTCTCCAGCAGCATGGGTAGCACCACCAGGCTGCTGTCCGTAGGTATCCACATCCTGCGCTTCGGCATCGGTGGAGAAAATACCCAGGATGCGATGGCCATAATACGAACTGATGGGTTCACCTACTCGGGTTATGATCTTATTGGCAGAAATAAATTCCTTATCAAGCTCCAGGACTTCATTGTCGTTATGTCCCCAGTTGGCCGAAACACTATAATTAAAATCACGGCCAATATTCCCAAAATAATTGACCAAGATTTCAAATCCCCGGTTTTCTACTTTCCCCTGATTTTGTGCCGGGGGTGACAAGTTACCGAGGGTTTTAGGGACTGGTGGGGTTAATAGGATATTATCCGTTATCTTGACATAATAGTCTGCTTCAATTGAAAAGCGGTTGTCAAATAAGCCTACATCAACTCCAACGTCAGTCATAGTCGTAGTTTCCCACTGGATATCCGGATTGGGGATGGAGGTTGCGGCTGCTCCTGGCGCAACGGCATTATTGAATATATAAGCCTGATCCAATGCAATGGTGGATACGTGGCGATAATTTCCAATATTTTGATTTCCCAATTGACCCCAATTGGCGCGAAGCTTAAGATTATCAATAAAATCAACATCTTGCATAAAAGCTTCTTGACTCACTCTCCATCCTAAGGATAAAGAAGGGAAAACTCCCCATCGGTTGCTAGAACCAAATCGGGAAGATCCATCATACCTAATATTGAATTCCGCTAAATATTTATCATTGTAAGTATACCCTACTCGTGCAAAACCGGACCGCAAAGCCCATTCTTGTCCACTACCCCATACCGTTGGAGAGATAGAACCTGCATCTAATTTTTGTACGGCATCACTGGGATATCCCTGGTTTCTCGCTTGCAAAAAATCGCTTTCGAAAGTTTGGTCACTAAAACCGACCAATGCTGAAATTTCCGAATTGCCCAACTGTTTGTTGTAAATTGCGGTGGCCTCAAACAGCGTGGTAATCTCAAAGTCGTTACTTTCTGTCAACTGTCCCAGTCCATTTCTCGGAAACAATTGTTCTCCATCCGAAACAAAATAAGGTGCTGCAAAAGCAGATGTCCTGCCACTTTGGACAAAGACTGACCCCGCAGCTTTCATAACCAAATTTTCGATGGGTTCATATTCAAAATACAGACTTGGTGTAGCGCGGTAAATCTTTTCATTGTCCATACCACCCACCACTGCATCCGCCACGGTAATTCCCGTATGGGTTGCAAAACCCCTGGTTCCCGATGAATAAAACCCATCTGGTTTTATTACCCCATCTACTAAAGCAAAAGGCGGGTGCCTGATCGCATTACGAACCAACATAGTTGCCCCAAAATTCGGGAAACCCACCGTGGGTTGATTGCTATTGATAAAACTCGCTGCCAGATTGAGTCCTGCTCTTACCTTATCAGAAACGGTTACATCAAGATTCGACCTGATATTATATCGCTTTGAATCGGTATTGATGAGCACGCCTTCATGATCCTGAAATCCTCCAGATACCATATACCGTACACTATTATTACCTCCCGATACCGATATATGATGATTCATCAATGGGGCTCCTTCTTTATAAATAAAATCAGCCCAACTTTCGTGTTTATAGTTTTTAAACCAATCCAGCGTCGCGGCATCATAGTCAGGTTCGCGACCTACATTGGTCCGACTTTCATTTCTCAACAATGCATATTCGTAAGGATTTAGTGTCTCGGGAATAAAAGTAGGACTCTGCCATCCTAAGTAAGAATTAATCGAAATCTTGGGTTTTGCATTTTTTCCCCGTTTGGTTGTGATCAATATAACTCCATTGCCTGCTCTTGCACCGTAAATTGCAGCTGATGAAGCATCCTTGATCACCGAAATACTTTCAATATCCTGCGGATGCACATCATTCATGGTGCTCTGTATTCCATCAACGATTACCAGGGGAGAGGTATCATCATTCTGAGCACCTACACTGGTACGAATCGTACTGACACCTCGAATTTGCATTATGGGGTTATCTTGTCCAGGTTGTGCTGAACCTTGTATGATTTGAACCCCTGGCACTCTACCAGCTAGGGCTTGACCAGCAGAAGTCAATGACTGACTTGCAATATCTTCACTTGTTACCGTACTTACTGCTCCAATCAAGTTAACTTTCTTTTTAGAGCCATATCCTACCACCACAATCTCATCCAGTTGAGTTAAATCTTCTGCCATTTGCACATCAATAACACTCCTCCCCGCAATTTCCACTTCCTGTGTACCATACCCTATAAAAGAAATCACCAAGGTGGTAGCATCGTCAGGTACAGAAATGGAATAAGTACCGTCGATATCTGTGGTCGTTCCGACATTAGAGTTTTTAACCAGTATGGTGGCCCCAATTAAAGGAGTACCTTCCGGATCTGTGACAGTACCTGTAATGGTTTTTTCGTACAGGATTTTACGAGCACTTTCGAAGATAGAACCGATCAATTGACGCTTATCCTGTTTAATGCCGGATTGAATACTAAGATTTTCTTCCTTCTTCAGCTTTTCAATCTGTTCAAACTTTTGCTTGATTTCTTTCAGATTCTTTTTGTTGGTCAGATCTTCTTTATAAACGACATAATATTTTCCAGTTAACTGTTTATACTGAAGATCAGTAGTACGTAAAACCCGGTTTACAGCAGACTCCAACCGCTCTTCAGCATTAAGTTCAAACTGGACGTTAATGTTGGATAGCAGTCTTTCGTTGTAAGTAATGATTACTTCATATTCTTCACTGATTAGTTCCAATAGGCTACTTAGAGGTTGATCCAGAGGAGCCAATTTATTGGCTGACACCGATAAAAAACCCATAACCATTAGGACAATCAGGCTGGACTGTTTTAAAATGTCTTTTAGTTCCATGAATTTGAATTTAATTGAGTTATTTAATCCTACTGGATTAGATCGTGTAGATCTGCTCCAGCCTTTTAATTTAATCTCTTCCGCTAATAAAATTTCTTTTACCTGTGACTTCCATTTGCAAACCATAAACTTCAGTGAGGGTACTTTAACGTGATATAAAGATCCTTGATAGGTACTCCTCCGGAAATCGTTTCCTTTTTTAATGCATCGGTCCGGATGATAAACGGTATTCCGTAAATGTCTTCTATTTCAAATAATGCGTTCAGTAAGGGAGTATATTTGAAAATCAAGGATCCCTCTTTGATCCGCAGACCATAGTGAATTAGTGTATTATAATGACGGAGAAATAGCACGGAAATGGGATCCATATCAGCCTTCTTTAGCGTACTAAATTGTATTTTGCAGGGCCAATGCTCCATTCCTTCAAGATAAGGTTTTTTTTAAAAATGGAAGAATAGCTGAATGAAAAAAACCGGATTTAAACGACTATTCCCAAATAAACCATCCCTTTGGTAGAAACTTCTTGTTATGAATAGATGGTAGTTGTACCAAGGACCCACAAGGGGAACATTATTTTGCGTATTCATCCAACTGACAGCATAGATAGGTTGATCGCTTCATTGCAAAATGATTCGCAACAGATCGCACTTGATTTGCCTTTCCAGTTTTCCTAATATTTTTTTAGATATTTAAGCGGTGTTGTCGCAGATTAAACCTTTAAAGCTACTTCTGCAATTATTATTTTGTATCTATTCTAAATTTAGTGTTTCTTGAGGATTTAAAGGTAATTTAATCCTATACCAATTCCTCATTGCCCCAGATTCAGAGGCAGTCAGTTCAACAATTCTGCGGCCACGAAATCTTAACATCGTGGGCGGGTAGATCCAAACATTTTACCTAAAAAATTAATGTTCTAAAGTACTTTAAATTTCAACTTACTCTTTATCATTGAATTCGTTTTTTGCCAACTTTGGATATCTTCGATTGATTATTGTAAGCTCTTCAGCATTTAGCTTATCAATTAAAATTGGTTCATCCTGTGGCCGAGTTCCTTTCTGGTTTATCCGGTTCATCAAACTCCAATTTCTTGTTGGCTCACCTGGTTTTGGGTTGGCAGGTTCTTCTGCCTTGAGATCATAACGCGTGAAATCGATTAGTTTTTCTGGGGTATTATTTCTCCAGTTTTTTAAAAGAGCAAGTCTGAAATCCTTGTTAAAGAACCATCGAATCTCTAGGTCCGGGTCTGAACCGCATATACCTGATCCTCGTTGGACAAATTGATAGTCGATACTATCATTACTGGTAAAGTGCTCCCGCCACAGCAACCCAAATTCTCCCTGGGTGATGCACTTTGCATCTGGCCATCGTTTTCGCATTTCGCTGAACCAGATGACCAATCCATCCAACCCATTTCGCCCCTTATAACCATATATTTTCCTAGATTCTACCAACGACATCTCCCAATTGCAAGTGACCCATGCAAAATTATTGAGCTCAAATCCTTTGTCGAAATGAGCGGCTGTAGTTGCAAGCATTTCTTTTGTTCCCAGGTCGGTTCCTAATCTGATGACGGTCTCAATTGGGCCTACGCCCTGCCGACTGCCGCATCGTACATTGTCAATTATTCTTGCTCCGGGATATTGAGCGTTAAGAAAATCTACTGTCCACCCATCAAGATTCACGCAATCTATAAAATCCTCTTTGCCTTGTGCCGGTTTTAAAAAATGCTCTCTTGACGGATAGTAGGGATAG
>JAHEJC010000375.1 GCA_024639065.1 Lewinellaceae bacterium
TAATAAAGAATTTAAAGTTCTTTCATGGTAGTTGTAGCTCAGTTGGTTAGAGCGCTGGATTGTGGTTCCAGAGGTCGCGGGTTCAAATCCCGTCTTCTACCCGAAGCTCAAGAAAACCTCACCTGTAAGGTGGGGTTTTTTGTTTTCTGGAATCTGAGTGAAATGAATTTCAACGAAGATGGAGGGAAATAAAACTCCGAACGCAGTGAAGGCTTTCTTAAACTACGAGACTACCCCTCGCGAGGATTCAGTGAAGCTAAATCCCGTCTTCTACCCGAAGTTTAAATAGACCCTGCCAAACGGCAGGGTTTTTTATTTGGTCTGAATGGCAACAGGCTAATTGACTCTAACTAAGAATAAACTGAACCGGATTCAGGGTCTTTTTGGTTTTATATATTTACTGACTATGAATATTTATACTATTTTATGTAGCTTTTAATGAATTGAATGACTACAGATGAAAAAGCGTATATACCAATTGACCTTTTTACTTATCATGATGCTTCTTGGGTGTAACGGCCTATCAAAAAAAGATCCTATACTTCTGGAAGCATTTGAAATACACAAAAAATCGGTAGGGATTGCTGCTAAATCTTTTGATATTTGGGAAAAACTGCCTGCTAATGATACAATGCGATCGAAGTTTGAATCAGAACTCAAGGACTGGGGCCATAACCTAGTTGAGGTTCCGGGTTTTCACTATCACCACGATGGATTAGGCCATCACCATAACCGGACTCCATTGAAAATACCACCGGATGATATGCTTCTTGTGCAAAAAGAATTCAAAGATAGTATTGAGTCGATCCATCAAAGAATTCTAAGGTATGAAGCAGGTCAACGTAAGCAATAGTTAGACGAGATCCTCTACTGAAAAGCTGTAGATAGAAATAAACAGTTCGAAAGTAGCCTCTTCTTCCACTCTTTCTTACGCTTCCTTCATTCGGTCAAAATGACCGAGATCTAAGACTAAATAAGCTATTGTTTGAGCTTCGAGGTTCCACCTCGCGAGGATTCACTGAAAGTAAATCCCGTCTTCTACCCTACTTACGCAAAAAAGAGAGATCCTTGGAGATCTCTTTTTTTTGGTCAGCATGGCCCACCCGCAACCCGCAAAAAAGAAACAATATTTATTCAAAAAGAAGCAACAACTAATCTGAATCTTGTAATGCTGACCGCGTCAGTTGAACAATTTGGAAGCAATTAATTAAATTTTAACTTATCAAAATAGTACTAGGCCTTCAATACCTAAATAACCGCTTATGATACCTCCAATCTTGATATTCGAATAGTAGAACACAATTCTGGGCAATCATTGTATACTTCCCAAGGTATGCCTTGGACTCTTATTTGGTCAACTACTAAATCTATTCGCCCAATTCATCCTCGATGAGTTGCAAGACTCTTTGGGTTTCTTTCAGGCACTCATCTTGAAATGACATTTCAAATTCCCTGGTACCCAGATCATACTTAATTAGATGGTGGTAAAAATCATTATCAATTATGCCATTAATATTCTTGGGAATTAAAAAACCAGGGCCGTCTTTTATATCTTCGAAATAGAAATTCTCAGCTATGTATGTCTGCCAATCGGGATTAAATTCTAGTTCTAATCCTCTCAAAGTAGATTCCATTGAGAGGTAAGTGTTTTCAAATAAGTTTAATAGTTCCTTTTTTAACAAATCTGAAGACAACAAATTGAATCCAGCGTTTTTAAAGTTTTCAAATCCCGATTGAGAAAGAAATGAACCTAAGTTTCGAATTCGAGCCTGATGAAAATGCTCGTGCAAAGTATCCGAGTAGGATAGTTTGCCATCCAGAAATGCCAGGACTATTTTGGATGAATGGTTGCATGCTTTGTAGTAAGTCAGTCGAGATTCAAGAATACCCAAGTTTAAAGTAAGGTTTTCACTTAGGTCTTCAAGAACTTTCGTTTCCATTATACTTTCTTTTCGATCCTCATTCCAGTTATTTATTTGCAAGGCGATTAATATTCCGATCACCACCAGTATGATTTCACCAATGGCATAAAGCAGGTATTTTTGAGCGGATCCTGACCGAATGAGTGATTTTCGAATTTTCCTTAAAAATGCAAACATGACATGATCATTTACTACATAAGATGGTTCAGTTCTCTATCGATAATCTTTAATACTTCCTGGCAAGCTGTATTCAATTCGTAATAATATTCACTATTAACCGTGAGGCTCCAAGCAACCGAGGAGATGGCTCTCATTAATAATTTAAACTCATCACTTTGTGGATCATTTAGAAAAGCCCAATCACTGTCTAGAAGCAGCTCCGATTCAGCAAATAAATCGACAATTACCTTAGAAAACTTAATAAAATCGACATTCGAATCCAAAATAACCGCAAGACCATCCATCCAATTTTTATCCGACTCCATTAATTTGCGCTTTTCTTCGTACTGACTATATAGATTTACAATCAAATCTTTTAATTCAATATTTCTAATAAGCCGGAGATTGCCGGTACTGAGCATATCCGTATAGGTATTCGTATTTGAATTAAATACTTGATTGAGTGCATCATCATATAAGGTGGCGACTTCAATAACTTGGCCGATGTGTTCGAATCCTTGATACATCTTTTTGAGGGTGCTTTTGATAAGTAACCTATTCTCCATGTTTCTTCTTATTTCTTCCTGAAAAAGGCTCGTATCCTTTTGTATATCTGTTTTGATTCGGAGCAAGTATTCTTTGGCCAAAATTTTATCCAGTCTGTTCTGATTCCAGTTATTAATCCCTGCCTGCGTGACTTGGCAGGCAGGTGTAGCGCAATGAGGATACCCAGCACCACTAACGCAATTTCTCCAACTGCATAAATCAGGTACTTCCGAGTCGATCCAGAATCAATCAATGACTTTCGTATTTTTCTTAAAAAGGTGAGCATACTAATAATAATTTAATGTTTGTGAATTCTGCCTATTGGAAATCACCTTTCAGGGGATCATAGATCGCTTCAATTCTTTTGAGTACATCAACAGCCTGTGCTTTACTCGTTTCAAAATATTCTATGAAAATAGTGGATGAATAATATATAGCCTTTGTTAATTCCACGACTCGTTTTTTATTGAATATAGCTTCATAGCCATTTTTACTGAAAGGTCTTGGATTGTCAGAACTCCAGTTATCTAAATCCTTTTGAGTCAACAGTTCATACTTCAACCAACGACTTTCTATACGTATATCTCTAGCACTTTCCCAATTCTGAGCGTATCGCGAATATCCATGATAGTAAGTCTGAATCTTTTCATTCAAGTACGGGGCCCCATATTTCTTATGCATTCCTGACTTTCTGATTTCATCCCATATTTCTGTGTTATAATCCATTGTCAATGCCCTTGACATATAACCAAATGCAGTGTTGAACTTAAGGGAATCCATGATCTTCTTTTCCTTAGATTCAAGTATAGGAATGATATAAATCGCTGCTTCTTCTTGGTCTTTAAGGAATGATATGTAATTCTGAATAATAGATGTATCCTTACGAATATCTTCCGCCAAGCCTAGCATACCCTGTTTGAATTGTTGTCTTGCTTTTCTGCCCTCATTCCAATTGTTGACTTGCAAAGCAAGCAGAATGCCAATCATCACAAGTAGTATCTCACCAATTGCATACAGGATATACTTCCTGGTACTACCAGATTCAATTAATGACTTTCTTATTTTCCTTAGGAAGGTGAGCATTCAGTAAAGATAAGAAAGCAACTCAAGATCTCTTAAAGCGGTTCCAAAATAGTACCCTCTTCTACCCCACTGACGCCTGCCGGCAGGCAGGTTCCCTGCGGTCGGTCAGTACTTGGTACTGACAGCCCGTAAGGGCTCGTCACGTATGGCCGGCCCGCACGGGAATAGCGGAAGTGGTGCTGACATCGCGAAGCGATCGTCAGTACTCATGATGCAAAAAAAGAGAGATCCTTGGAGATCTCTTTTTTTTGGTCAGCATGGCCCACCCGCAACCCGCAAAAAAGAAACATTATTTATTTAAAAAGAAGCAACAACTAATCTGAATCTTGTAATGCTGACCGCGTCAGTTGTGCTGACATGTGAGCGAAGCGAGCATCGTCAGTACTCATCAAACTTATGAAATATCACGTCTACATCCTCTACTCGAATAAACTCAATCGTTTCTACATCGGCCACTCATCCAATGTTGAAAACAGATTAAAAGAACACAATAGTGGAGAATCCCCATATACTTCTCCGGGTATGCATTGGGCGCTCCTTTGGAAAACACCGAAGGATTCCTTCGACAAGCAGAAGCCCTGGAATTCAAGTTGAAGAACCTCTCCCAAGATCGAAAAATCAGGTTCATGAAGAAATATGCTGAGGGAATAATTGATTACTCTATTCTGAAAACAATAGAGAGCAAAACGAAGTGAAGGTTATCTATAGCTTCGAGGCTCCCTTCATCAGGATATAAAGTACAATATGCTAATACCGCTAGATTCTTAGCTGTATTAAAATTTGCTAAAATTGATGGGACATATATTAAACATATGAATAGACTCCACAAAATCAATTACTAATGGAGAGTCATTAAGAAAGAAATCTAAACTAGTTTAATAAATTATCTTAACTATACGTTTGGTCAAAAGTGATCAAAATATTTATTCTTATTTTTGAAATACCAGTGAATTTTTTTACACCTATTTAGAGTGGTTCACTTTCATAATATTCGGTGGCTCTATTTCATAATATTCTACAGCTCTAGACTTGAATATGGGGAATTATAGGTACCCGTTGAAATGATTCCTAATTATTTTTTTGGTTTTTCTCACTTAATTAGAACTATGATGTTAAATCTGAATTCATTCCCTAGACCAATCGAATTACACCAAAGAAATTACAATTTAGAATATGAAAGCCAGAGTTGAGGACATTTTAGCAAAAATAAAACAAGTTAAAATCGCAGTCTATGGAGAATTTTGTTTGGATGCGTACTGGATTCTAAATCCCCTGGGTTCTGAAATATCAGTTGAGACTGGCAGACAGGCGGAGGCGGTGGAAAAACATTATTATTCTCCCGGAGGAGCGGCCAATGTTGCGGCGAATGCTGCAGCACTTGAACCTAAAACGGTGAAAGCAATCGGGGTAATAGGAAATGATCTACACGGCAGGGAATTGATATCTCAATTGCAGGGACTCAAAGTGGATACATCTGCATTGATCACTCAACCCCAAGATTTTGATACCTATACATTTACAAAAAGGTACCTTCAGGAAAGAGAGATCTCCCGTACGGATTTTGGTATCTGCAATCAACGAACTATAGAATCAGACCAACAACTTATTGAAAGCATCCAACATGCGTTGGAAAATTACGATGCCTTCATCTTTAACCAGCAAATCCCAAGGAGTCTGAACAACCCAGCTTTTATTCAAAATGCAAATAATCTTTTCAAAAAATTTGAGGACAAAGTTATCGTATTGGATTCCCGTCATTATTTACCTAAATTCAAATATGTCTCCCTGAAACTTAATGAAATTGAAGTAGCTAGGTTAAACGGAGCTACCATTTCATATCAGGATCATATCTCTAATACAGAAGTGGAACGACATGGTGTTGAAGTGTTTAAAAAAAGAAAGAAACCAATGTATATTACTTGTGGTAACCGGGGTGTGGTGGTGGTAGATAAAAACGGAGTTCATAAGATCCCGGGCATTCAGATTACATCTAAAATCGATCCGGTAGGTGCTGGAGATACGTTCCTTAGCGCGCTTACTCTAGGTTTAGGAGCGGGGTATTCGCCCATCCAAGCTGCAAAATTTGGTAATTTGGCTGCGGGTGTTAGCATTCAGAAATTGTATACCACAGGTACGGCGTCCGCTGAAGAAATCATTAACCTCAGCAGGCATGCAGAATATACTTGAAAACCCGATTTGGTACCATAGTTGATATAATACAGCAACCTGAAAATCTGCACACCATGCGTATTTTTCTACTATTATATTAGTCTGTCTTACATTCAGCCCTTCCGTCTGTGGTCTTCTCATACCACTACCTACTATGGCATCGGCTGACTTCTGATAGTGAGTCTTCTCTTTGGCACTCTTGCGTACCTCTGTCTCGGATTCTCTCTATCACCAAAACCCACCTACTTTCGCGGTTCATTCGCTTCGAGCATTGTCATGCTCGACTCTTGCAGAGATCGCGCACTCATCTTGGTAAGGTCTACTGTTCTCAATATTCCAGAATACAATTCAGAAACTAATATCCCTCCAATGGGAGCTAGTGGTTCCAGGCGAAGGCAGGCAATATTCACTCCATTTCCGAATACATCACCACCTTTGAAAACAACATCACCAGTGTGGATACCAATTCTTAAGGATAAGTCGGATTCTATTTGAGTGGCACTTTGAATAGCTCCGGCACAATAGACGGCATCGGAAGCA
>JAHEJC010000376.1 GCA_024639065.1 Lewinellaceae bacterium
ATAGAATATTGAAAATGGATAGATTATTAATCCTTATTTATTTAATCGTTGTAGTCAATCTGCATCCTCTAAATAGTCAATCCAAATCGTATATTGTTCAGCTGGCAGAACCGATGCCAGCGCAATCACTTCGAGGTTTGAACTTTCTAAGAAATAATTCGATCAAGTGCATTTCTGAACCAGCAAATATATATCGCTTAAACCTACAGACCGATCAATTTTCTGCTATGCTTGAACATTATCAGGTATTGAACTATGAAGTTTCTACACCAGTAAAAACCAGAAAGACACCGAATGATTTTTACTACTCGGACCAATGGTCCATGTCAAAAATTGCAGCCCCAGAAGCTTGGGAGCACACGACCGGAGGTACCACTGCCACTGGAAGAGAAATTGTAATTGCGGTGGTTGACAAAGGCTTTGACATAAATCACCAGGATATTGAGCCAAATATCTGGACCAATTCGCATGAAATAGCAGGTGATAAAAAAGACAATGATGGAAATGGTTATGTTGATGACTTTAGAGGCTATAATATCTATAGTCAGAATGATGAGCACGATCCCCACTATCACGGGACCGCTGTTGCAGGTTTAATAGGAAGTGTGGGAGATAATGAAAATGGTACAACCGGGGTTAATTGGAATATCAAAATTTTACCAGTTAGTAAAGGTGGACCGGATGGTTTATTTACAGCTGATATCTACGAAATGTATGAATATGTAATTAAACAAAGGCAATTGTTCAATCAAACAGAAGGGTTAGAAGGCGCCTATATCGTATGCGTCAACGCATCACTGGGAGTTCAGGGTGCTCATCCTGACTCTTTCCCGATCTGGTGCAATTACATGGATCGTTTTGGTGAACTAGGCATAGTCTATGTGGGTTCTACTACTAATGAAAACTGGAATGTTGATACTGAATACGATATGCCCATAAGTTGTAGTTCGCCTTACATTATTGGTGTAACGAATTCAGATCAAAATGACCAAAAACCTTTTGATGCAGGCTATGGAATCAATTCAATTGACTTAGCTGCCCCTGGAGAGAAAACCTTCTCCATCCGTCCGAATAATCAATATGGAACGTTTTCAGGTACCTCTGCGAGTAGCCCACATGTATCTGGGGCGATTGGTTTGCTATATAGTTACCCTTGTGAAACTTTTGATTCTTATGTATTTAACAATCCTAAAGAGGGAGCATTACTTATCAAAAATTATCTCATTGAAGGTGTGGACAAGATTAATAGTCTTAAAGAATTCTCTAAGTCAGGTGGAAGACTGAACGTATATAAGAGTATGTTGCGTCTTGAAAACGAGTTTTGCAGTGGAACAAATGGTTCTGATGCCTTGAAAATTATATCGCTGCGACCATCTATTACTTCAAATGAAATGATCGTAGAGTATGAAAATCCGATGGAAAAGGCAGAAATGCTCATTCTTAATGGACTGGGACAAGTATTGGAAAAAATTGATCTGTACCCTTTAGGGCCTTCTCTTAAAATATTAGTATTAAGTGAGTTGATTTCATCATCAGGAACTTATTACATTTCGATTAGGTCTGGACAAGAGATTGTAACCAAAAAGTTTGTATTTATTCAACCTTAATAAGAGGGCTCAACTCTCAACTTTTTCAAATAAGGATTCCACAAAAGCTCTTTTATTGAAAATCTGCAACTTATCAATTTGCTCTCCTACCCCAATGTATTTTATTGGTATTTTAAATTGATCAGAAATACCCAAAACAACCCCTCCTTTGGCCGTGCCATCCAATTTGGTGAGGGCCAGTGCCGTTACTTCTGTTGCTGCCGTAAAATGTTTGGCTTGTTCGATTGCATTTTGTCCGGTTGTAGCATCCAGCACTAAGAGTACTTCGTGGGGAGCTCCCGGCAAACATTTGCTCATAGACTTGCTTATTTTTGTCAATTCTCGCATTAGGCCTGTTTTGGTATGTAATCGACCAGCCGTATCGATAATCGCTACATCGCATTTATGATCTTTGGCATATTGGACTGTTTCATAAGCTACTGCGGCTGGATCCGTTTTCATCCCTTTCGAAAAGAAATCACACCCTACCCGGTCAGCCCATATTTTCAGTTGATCTACCGCTGCGGCCCGAAAAGTATCACCTGCCCCAAGCACAACTCGCTTCCCTTTTAGGTGGTATTGGTGGGCAATTTTACCAATTGTCGTGGTTTTTCCCACACCATTTACACCCACGACCAACATAATATAAGGATTAAATTCTTCAGGGTAAATATAGTCCTCAATGTCCTCTGTATTATTATCACCTAATAACTCCACGATTTCATCTCGTAGTATTTCATTGAGCTCCTTGGTGTTGACATACTTATCTTTGGCAACCCGCTCTTCAATGCGTTCAATTATTTTTATGGTTGTATCCAGACCTACATCAGCACTAATTAATATACTTTCCAACTCGTCCAAAACCTCTTCATCAACGGTGGCTTTACCGGCGACTGCCTTGGTAATTTTAGTAAAAATAGATGACTTCGTTTTCTCAAGACCTTTATCCAGGTCTTCTTTCTTTTCTTTGGTAAAAAACTTTTTAAAAAAACTCATATTTGATTTAAGGTATATAAAAAAAGCTTTCTTATCGATGTACGATAAAAAAGCTCTCTTTAAGTTTGTTATGGGAGCTCGTATTAATTATTTGCAAAGAAATCTTTAACCTCGTCTTTGTGGATAAAAAGTTCCTTGAAACTGTATTTCCCGGTATCAGGATTTTTAATACTTTTAACAACTTTGACAAAATCTTTGCCTGAGCCAACATTTGCTGCTCTTTGTGCTAACCTTGCGTTTTTACTTACTTTAGCCATTATTATTTGATTTCTTTGTGAACGGTATATTTCTTTAAAATAGGATTATACTTTTTTAGTTCCATCCTATCTGGCGTATTTTTCCTATTTTTTTGAGTTACATACCGAGATGTACCTGGCATTCCACTGGTTTTATGTTCAGTACATTCCAAAATGATTTGTATTCTATTTCCTTTTTGTTTCTTAGCCATTGCTACAAATTTTAGTATAAATCCATTAGGAATTAAAACTTAACTCCGGTGTGAATTCCTTTTTTCTCTAATTTTTTAATATAAGCATAAATACCAAGCTTGTTAATATTTCGAAGTGCTTTGGAACTCACTTTCAATGTGATCCATTTTCCTGTCTCAGGAACAAAAAACCGCTTCTTATGAAGATTTGGTAAAAATCTTCTCTTGGTTTTATGATTTGAATGGGAAACATAATTTCCAGACATTGGTCTTTTCCCAGTTAATTCACATACTCTAGACATAAAAAATAATTAATAATTAATAATGATAGAATTAAAAAAGTATGATTGCGCAAAAAATCTCTTACTTGACCACTTTTTAACCATTTCTCACGCCTCTTGCTAGTTCTCTATTTTCAAACTCTTCAACATAAACAAGATTCCATGGTCTATGGGCTTTTGTTGATTTGACATATCCTCTGTTATGTTTGTTCACTCTTTTCTTCAAATCTTCCGTCAACCCTTTATAATAATATCCGTTCTTTTCACTTTTGAGAACGTATACATAAAATCTTTTCATTCGTGACCTCGGCAGGACTCGAACCTGCAACCTCCTGATCCGTAATCAGGTGCTCTATCCAATTAAGCTACGAAGCCTAATAGTTTTAAATTAATTTATTCTCTCAATTCTCTTTTACGCATCATTATCCGTAATCAGGTGCTCCCTGCCTGCCGCAGGCAGGTATCCAATTAAGCTACGAAGCCTAATAGTTTTAAGTTAATTTATTCGCTCAATTTTTCTTCTCACGGATCATTTTCCGTAAAATCTAGCAAATTTTGGCCTTTTGCGCGGGCAAAGATACAATCTTTATCTAATTTTTCAAATGGCAAAATTGATCCTACTCAATTTTATTACATTTAACTTAAATGCCTCATAAACAATGACTATAGGAAACATTTATTGATTGAAACAAGAAATATTTTTCATGACTTTTGCAACCTTTCTAAAAACGGTAAGTTTTCCCTCTTGAAACTCGACTACATTGGAGCATAGCGACAAAGAATTGATAGCAGCAATTAAGGCCGGCGATACCAGTAAAATGGGTATCCTTTATGAAAAATACAACCAGGACCTTTACGCCTATTTCTTTAGAATGACAAATGACAGGTCCAAAAGTGAAGATTTGGTTCACAATGTGTTTTTTAGAATGATAAAATATGCTCATAATTTCAAAGGGGATGGAAAATTTGTTTATTGGATGTTTTCAATAGCCAGAAATATTTGGATCGATGACTACCGCAAAGCCAATCCTTTACGAAATGTAAAGACCTTGGATCAAATTGATCACCAACTAAATATTGGAGCAAATAACGTTGCTGACAGCCTGGAATACAAAGAGCGTAAAACCATCTTGAAATATGCCTTGGATCAAATCGGCCCTGAAAAAAAAGAAGCGATTGTTTTAAGTAGGTTCCACGAAATGAAATATAAAGATATTGCCATACTGTCTAATTGCACTGAAAACACCATCAAATCCAGAATTAAAAGAGGCATTGTCGAACTCCAACAAATTGTTCAACAGTTAGAAGCAAATTAATATGGAAAATAAAAAATATACCTGCCAAATGGCTATCGATCATTTGATTGCTGAATTAGACAACTATGATCAAAATCCACTGATTCTTGAAGAATTGATGCAGATTTATCCTGATTGCCATCAAGAAATCCAGGCAACTTTTAATTCATGGAAAGAATTGGAATTAATCGAGACTCCAAAAGCTCCAGAGCGCATGCATCTAGAATTTTACAAATCGCTTAATCAATTAACCCAAAATCAAATCACTGATCAAAACACTGTCAAGCATAGAATCACCTCCCCAAAATTCCAAATTCGCCATTTATATAAATATGCTGCCGCAATTCTCCTATTGGTAACCGGTGTATATATTGGGCGAGAAATAGGTTATAAAAATACTCCCACTTTAATTGCCAATCAACAAGTCAATGGAGCAGAAACAGATTCCCGACTAATTGCCATAAATGATACGCATTCTGCTATTACCCGATTAAAAGGTATTCAAAGCACTAAGCAACTGAGTAATCCTAATAATAAAATTTTTGAAGCACTCAATCAAACCCTTTTACACGATCCAAATATTAATGTGCGCTTAAGTGCCATCGAAGCCATGTTACATTTTGGAGAACACCCTATTATCAGAGAATTCTTGATTGCTGCGATACCTTTTCAAGAATCACCCATTGTTCAAGTAGCTCTGGCCGATGCTATGATTACCCTAAATGAAAAAAGATCGATCGAGCCGATTCAAGAGCTTATGCAGAAACAACAATTAGAATTGGATGTAAAAAGGTACCTGGCAAATACAGTAAAATTACTTCTGTAATAACTAAATCTAATAATTATGAAATTCATACTAAACCTGGCTTTAATCATCGGAATGTCTATTGGCCTGCAAGGCCAACAGTTTGTAGATTCAGGAACCATTAAATTGGACATGAGCCAAATCAAATCCCTTGCACTTTATAATCACAATGGTGATATTAAAGTCACCGCTGGCAATAAGAGTCAAGGAACTATCAAATATGTTCGAAAACTTAAATCAGCTTCTACACAAAAATTAGAAGAGGCTAAAAATGAAATATTTCTGGATTCAATCCATCATAATAGTGAATTATTCTATTTTGTCAGCGCTCCAAATCGGATATTTGAAATAGATGCGGATGGTGAAGGGCACTACAATCATCAAGGGGATAACTGGAACAAGCGCAGTCGATATAAAGTTGAATACGAATTCACTTTTGAATTAGAATTACCAGCTGATACAAAATTAAAGGTATCTAATCATCATAGTGGCTTGACAGTAACTGGAATGAAGGGACCACTGATTGCGAACAACCATCACAAAGGCCTTATTCTTAAAAATGTTGGAAGTCAAGTATCAGCAAATACACATCACGGAGATATAGAAGTAACTCATTCTTCAAATCCTCGTGTAGACTCCTATTATCACACCCATCATGGAAATATTAAGGTGACATTTCAAAATGGACTAGGTGCGGAAGTCAGTCTTAAATCGCACCATGGAGCGTTCTATTCGGATTTTGACTGGAACTATCAACCAAGTAAAACGAGCATAAATTCCAATCAAAAGGGCACTAAATATAAGATTGGAAAAGATACAGTGGTACGAATTGGTAAAGGGGGCCCGGCATTAGATTTCAAAACACACCATGGAGACATTTACCTATTAAATAACTAAAATGAAAAATGCGCAATCATGAACACAAAAAATACTTTTTTCGTCATCCTTAATTTTATTACCGTAATGTGCTTAGCTCAACAACAAGAGACCATAACTGTCCCGCTAAGTAGTCCTGGACAACCTGGCAAA
>JAHEJC010000377.1 GCA_024639065.1 Lewinellaceae bacterium
ATTTCTCCTCTTTTGATGAATCCTGGAAAGTTGGAGCTGAAGGGGATGTTGGAGCGTATTGGGGAATTTGGGATAGACAAGAAATTCTAAAATACTAAACCTAAAATACCTAACCAAGCGTGTTAATGAAGTAATATAGAAACTAGCCTTTTTCAGATATGATTTGAAAGCGGAAATGATTTTAGAGATAGCCAAGCTGAAAAAAAAGCAGCGATTCTTCACGAATTGATGGCAAATAAATAGCAGTCAATGTTTTCATAATCTGAAAATGGGTTTTATCAGGCAAAATTATTCCTTCCTTTCTTCCTTGCAAACTTAAATCAAATCGATTGAAACCCTATCGTACGATTCTGTGGGTTTAATCTAAGTTTGGCTTTGTATCCTGTAGCTGTCATGGATTGATACAAAGAAACTAAAGGCAAAAAAAATGGCTTATTTTCATCTATCTATTTTGCAGCTGAAACGGTTATGATATAGTCGCCTCCCCCCAATTCAAACTGCCCATTTTCCAAACCCTCAATCTCTGTTGGTGTGATTTCGTTTTTATTTTTGGATATAGTAATCTTTTGTGAAGCAGTCAAAGGAAGATGGACTTTGGCCGTGCTGCCATTTGGGACCGTTATTTCATAACTGCAATCTCCGCTTGATTCCTTAATCCAATTCGAGACAATAGGGCCCCAAGGAGTATGGTAAGTGCAGTTGACAGCATTAAGTCCTTCAGGAATTGTAGGCTCCAAAATGAATTCTTCGAATCCGGGAAATTCCGGATCAGGTCGAATGCCTCCCAACCAACGATAATACCATTCGGTTACGGTACCAAACATGGGATGACAATTGGAATAAACATTGTCGCTTTCCTTCCAGGTTTCCCAAATCGTAGTTGCTCCCCGGTCAATCATATATCCCCAACCCGGATAGGCAGTGCTGTTTACGATATTAAAAACAGCTTGAGGAGAAACATATTTGGAAAGTGCTTCCAGGATATACTTGGTACCGAATATGCCCGTATTAAAATGTCCAGAAGGGCCATTGCTCACTGCCTGCAACAATGAATCTTTGGCAGCAGCAATTGCTTCGGCCGGTATGATATCGTGGTAAAGTAAGGTTGCGAACAAGGTCTGACGATTGATATCACCAGTGACGGATTGATCCCAAAATTTTGTTTTAATTAGACTCCTTAGATGATCAGCAAGTCGTTGGTATTTTTCTTCATGGATAGGATCATCCATTACCCGTGCAAACCTTACCATAATGCGAGCGCATTGCAGATAATGACTGGTGCCAGTTAACTCAACCGGTACGGGCTGTAAGGATTCATGATCACTCAGCCCCTGATCGATCATGCCATCTGGATGAATCCGGGCTACTTTATCCATCCATTGCTTATTTTGTTCATAAAGCTCTTCCACAATGCGAGTATCATTATAGTACAGGTACAAATAATACTGAGTAATGAGGTATGCAGATTCCCAGCTGATTCCGCAGTATTGAATGCCCGCAAAAGGAGCCGTATCCACAAAGCAGGTATCCTTCATGGCGTCCAGCCAATCATAGACTGTTTTGTGATAAATGGCTTGCATGTCAAAATTGTAAATATAGGATTCACTGGTGGCATTAATGTCTCCACCGTAGCCAAACTTTTCTCGGGCCGGGCAGTCAGACTGGACGCTAACCAGATTGGCCAGGAAAGTTCTTTCTGTGGCCTGCTGGATGTCATTCAACAATTCTGAAGAACATGAAAAATGATTTGGTTTAGATACATTGGAGTGCAAAAAGAGTCCCCTGATATCTGAGATTTTTGGTTGGTTTTCCAGGCCACTAATTTCCATATAGCGGTAGGTGTGGTAGGTAAATGCTGGTTGGAACCAGGCCGGGGTACTGCTTCCGATAACGTAATTGTCCGTTTGCCAGGCTACCTCAGGCGCGCCAGGTCCTCCAACTCCTTTACGCTTGATCTGACCAATGACACTGGTCATAGGATTAAGTGTTCCATCCTCATAGATCCTTTCACCAAATCGAAAAGTAATCGTGTCATCTCTATTTCCGTTAATTTTAATTTTGTAGGTACCCGTAAAATTTACGCCCATATCAACGATGAAAATTTCCTCGGGTAGAGCATAAATTTCTATAGGCATTATTTCTTCCGTAATCTGGACTGGAGGGAAAAAAGATTTTTCCAGGTTCCCCTCGGGTCCTTCCTGAATGATTGCAGTTTCCCAAGTGCTATCATCAAATGCTGGTTTATTCCATCCGATCAATTCCCTGCGCGCATCATAATCGACGCCAATGTAAACACTGTTTTTCATGATGGGACCGGGAGCATATTTCCACGTGGGGTCACTGACAATTTCTTCGGATATACCATGCTGATAGTCGATAACTAATTTGACTAACAGAGTAGGCTTACCCAGTGAAGCTAAGTCTTCACGCAAATTCCTTCGTCCCCATTTTCGCAAGGGCAGCGGGTTATAAAAACCATTACCCAATATAGCACCTAGGCAATTTTCTCCTTCTGTAAGCAAATTGGTAACATCATATTCCGTGTAATAAACCCGTTTGTCATAATCTGTCCAAGCCGGATCAAGTACATTTTTGCCTACCAAGTTGCCATTGATGGAAGCGAGATAGTATCCCGCCGCAGTAATCAATAATTTGGCTTGAGCTATCTGCTTTCCAACGCTAAACGTTTTACGAAAATGTGCAGCGGGTTGGTTAAGATAAAACAGAGAATCGTATTGAGGGAGTTCTTGGCGGTCGGTGATCCATTCCGCCTTGGCACCACTAAAAAAATTGATTTCTTGATCTTCTTGGACCCTGTTTTGACAAGCACCAAAACAAACAATCATGAATCCAATTATGATCTGGTACGGCTTACTTTTGGATGGTTTTCCTATAGACATGTAGCAAGTTATTATTATTCACTAAAATGCTTTTTCTCTGATCGCTTCAATCTCATCAATCGATTTAGGTTTTGGTTTACCCAATAACTGAGCTCCGTTTTTGGTCATCACGAAGTCTTCTTCATTACGTATACCGCCAAAGTTACGATAGGATTCTACCTTTTCCCAATTGATGAATTCACTAAACCTATTTTGTGACCTCCACAAATCGATTAATTCAGGAATGAAATAAATACCTGGTTCAATAGTAAAAACATGTCCTTCTTGTAATGGTTTGGCCAAGCGCAACGATTTTAATCCGAATTGCGTGCTTTTGGGTATCCCATCATACCCGACCCATTCTTCACCCAGATCTTCCATGTCATGTACATCCAGGCCCATCATATGACCAGTCCCACAAGGAAAAAATAAAGCGTGGGCACCAGCTTGAACTGCGTCCTGGGTATTTCCCTTGGTCAAACCTAACTCTTTTAGTCCATCGAATATAGTTAGGCATGCCATGAGATGTACCTGCATGAAAGGAACCCCTAATTTCAATGTATTTATTGCTGCCTGGTGAGCTTCTAGAGTCAGCTCATAGATTTCTTTTTGAGCAGGTGTGAATCTTTTACTCACCGGAAAAGTGCTGGAAAGATCTCCAGCATAACACATCGTATTTTCATAACCAGCATCAACTAAGAATAAGTCATTCGCTTTAATCAAATTCCCATGATCATGATTATGTAAGGTTTGGCCATTTATAGTGGCAATGATTGGAAAAGAAACATTCCCACCGGCTGCCAAAGCCACCCTATGTATTTCTGCAGTGACTTGTGCCTCAGTTATTCCTGGCCGGGTATACTGCATAGCAGCTATATGCATATCTACCGAAATGTCCACCGACTTGTCCAATTCCCTAATCTCTTCACTGGACTTAAATTCACGTTGACTAATCACTGCTTTCAAAAGATTCAGGGAGAAACTGTTTTTCAAACCTTTTGGGGCAATGTCCAGAAACTCGAGGAGCTTAATTTTGTTTTCCGGGCGATAAGGAGGCAGGAAGTGGATAATTCTACTTCCAGCCTTTATTTCATCCAGCAGGTTTCTAATTTCCGAATAAGGTCTTACCAGCTTTACTCCACTGGCTTCGGCCATCTCCCCAATGTTGGTTTGCGGCCCTCTCCAGACTATATCTTCAACGGAATATTCGTCTCCGAAAATAAGCTCACGACCTTCATCGACATCAATCACAGCAACCAAACCAGGCCGCTGAATTCCAAAGTAATATAGAAAGGTGCTGTCCTGTCTGAAGGGATAAGTATTGTCGGTGTAGTTCATCGGTGATTCTTCGTTACCAAAAAGTAGTATTAATCCTGAACCGATCTTAGCCTGTAGGATTTGGCGTCTCTGGATATAAGTATTTTGTGGAAACATATTTTTTTGATTTAATAATTGATTAATTCGTTATGTCCAGACGCGATTTTTGGCTTGCTGCTTGGATTTACTATATAAATTGATAGTTCAATAATTAACGGTTCTCGATCTCACTCCTTAACAACCAGCCTTACTGTAGACTCCTCAATCATTCGCATATTAAATTCTAAAGATTTCCACCTGACCTTCGATCCCGGATGATTGAATTTTTAAGTTGGAGGCATCAATTAATCCATTGATTGCTCATTTCAAATTTGATAAAACGTCCATGATTATTTTTTGTTTAGATAAGTAGATCTTTGGCTAAATGACCATGCACATCGGTCAACCGGAACCTTCTTCCCTGATACTTAAAAGTCAGTCGCTCATGATCTATACCCAGCAAGTTCATGATTGTAGCCTGAAAATCATGTACATGTACGGGATTCTTAACTACGTTATAGCTGAACTCATCTGTCTCTCCATATACGAGGCCTGGCTTCACTCCAGCACCTGCTAACCACATCGTGAAACAGCCAGGGTGATGATCTCTTCCATAATCATTCTTTGACAATTTTCCCTGCGAAAAACTAGTTCGACCAAACTCTCCTCCCCATATTACCAGGGTATCCTCGAGTAATCCTCTTTGCTTTAAGTCTTTGATCAAGGCTGCACTGGCCTGATCGGTATCCTTCGCCTGATTCTTTATACCTTTGGGTAGTCCACCATGATGATCCCAACCCGTGTGATAAAGTTGAATGAATTTGACATCTTGCTCAGCTAATTTTCGTGCTAATAGACAATTTCTAGCATAGGTTCCAGGCTTTTTTACATCATCTCCATACAGCTCATAGATATGGTCTGGCTCATTTGATATATCTATTGTTTCTGGTACAGAGGTTTGCATACGAAACGCCATCTCATATTGGGTGATCTTAGAATGAATTTCAGGATCTCCCCAAATGTCATATTGATGTTCGTTGAATGCTTTAATTCTGTCTAATGCTCTTTTCCGATCATGGTGATGTATTCCATAAGGATTGTTCAGGAATAAAACCGGATGGTTGCCTGATCTAAACTGAACTCCTTGATGATGAGAAGGTAAAAAGCCACTTCCCCAAGAAAGTGAATTTAGCGGTTGTCCACCTCCACCGTGAGATATCATGACTACGAAGTTTGGTAAATTCTGGTTGTCAGTGCCCAAGCCATAGCTTAACCATGAACCTATTGAGGGTCTACCACTTATCATAGAACCAGTCTGCATAAACATAACCGCTGGTTCATGATTGATTGCCTCCGTATACATGGATTTTACTATGCAAAGGTCATCGACAATCTCAGAGGTATAAGGAAATAACTCACTTACCCAGGCACCTGATTCGCCATGCTGTTTAAAATCATATATCGACTGGACGATTGGAAAAGTGGATTGACTTGCCACCATGCCGGAATTGCGTTGAGTGCCTCGCACCGAATCCGGCATCTCTTGTCCGTGCCATTTTTTTAAAGCAGGTTTAAAATCAAAGGTCTCTATTTGAGAAGGAGCACCACTTTGAAACAAATAAATGACCCGCTTAGCTTTTGCAGGAAAATGTCCTTTGCCGAGTATACCGCCATTGGAATGATTGGAAACGATAGTACTGGCATCAAGATCTGTGCCTAACATACTTGAAAGAGCCATTGCACCTAATCCTAATCCAGACCTCTTTAAGAATTCTCTACGAGTTTGTTGAAAACCAATTTCTTTATCTATCAGATCTTTCATTTCTGTTACTATTTCTTGGTGTACGCTTCACTTGTGTTCATAATAGAATTTACCACTACGCCTAATGCGGCTACTTCAGCGGAGTTTAATTCGTGGTCCCAATCCTTCACACCATTGGTCATGAAAGCGGTAGCTAAGGATTTATCCTTACTAAAATTACCGAGTTCTTCCTGGTAAAAATCTTCCATCATACTTTGCTCAATATCATCCGGGGACCTCCCTATCAAAATTCTAAATACTTTTTGAAGTCTAATTGAAAGGTCTTCTTCAGCCTTAATTAGATGTTCAGCTAATACTCTAGAAGCTTCCACAAATTGCGGATCATTCAAGAGGCTTAATGCTTGTAGTGGTGTACTT
>JAHEJC010000058.1 GCA_024639065.1 Lewinellaceae bacterium
ATCAATGGATTTGATTTTATCTATTTCTTTACCTGCTTTTTTCCAAGCTTTGAATCCTCCTTTCAAGTATCCCTGCGCATTATCGTAGCCCACACGTGCCAATCGGGTAATAACTTCTTCTACTCGGTTTTCATCGGCCACCACCAAGATTTCTTGTTTTACATCTGGAACCAAGGTCCCGACCCAGGAAGCAAAGCTCCCATCAATGCCGATGAAAGTAGAATTTGGAATAAAACCTTTCCGAAATTCATCTTTGTCGCGAGTATCCAGAATAATCGCGTCGGTATTATTAGCCACCAACTCAAATTCCTCTGGTGTCAATCCTTTGGTACCTTTTTTAATTACTTTGTCCAGGCTTTCATAACCTTGAATATTTATGAGTACATTTTGGGGGAAATAACCAGGAGGCGGCATGAGCCCGGTTAATACTTCTTTTTTAAATTCTTCTTTGGTCATGTCAGGCCTTAATGCGTAGTTGGTTCTTTTTTGATTTCCTAACGTGTCCGTGGTATCACTACTCATATTTTTTCCACATGCGCTGCCTTGGCCATGAGCTGGGTAAACTATAATATCATCATTTAAAGGCATAATTTTATTCCTCAATGAGTCAAATAAGTATCCAGCCAGTTTATCCTGAGTCAAATCTGCAATAACTTTTTGAGCCAAATCAGGTCTGCCTACATCACCAATAAATAGTGTATCACCAGTGAATAGTCCAACTTCCTTTTTGTTTTCATCTCTTAATAGAAAACAACTACTTTCCATAGTATGCCCAGGCGTATGTAATACTTCAAGAGTGATTTTTCCAATCTTAAAGATCTGACCATCTTTAGCTACCGTCTTTTTAAATCCAGTTTCCATAGTAGTAGGCCCGTAGACGATTTCTGCTCCGGTCTTTTTAGCTAAGTCAACATGACCAGAAACAAAATCTGCATGAAAGTGCGTCTCAAAGATGTATTTAATTTTTGCATTATTTTCTTCCAGACGATCGAGGTAAGGCTTTGATTCTCTTAAAGGGTCGATGATGGCTGCTTCTCCATCTGATTCGATGTAGTAAGCTGCTTCGGCAAGACAACCCGTATAGATTTGTTCAATTTTCATATGCATTAATTTTGATTTAAGAATAAATATTTTTGAAGTTTGGCTTTTAAACCGTTTCTGCAAAATTAATGTGGTTAGGGGTGATATGCTGTGATGGAGATCACATAATACAATGACCTAGAACATATCTGCTAATACCTGATTTAAGACAAATTTTTGAATGTCAATCCCCTCTGCGGGATTAGTAGTTATAAACAAAAGGCAGAATAATCTAATATATCTAGCCTTGGACAATACAAAGACTTAAAACGATTATTTCGCAATTGATACCAAATAATCATTGCTACTGCTTTTCATGCATAGCTTTTTCCAACTCCTGGTGGAGCTGTTTTAACTCATTATTTTTTAGCTCCATTTTCTGGTGCAGATCTTGATTAATCGATTGCATGTCTATTTCGATTTGCTGTTGTAGTTTATGAATTTCTTTCTGAAGAACTTTGGTCTCTTCATTCCATATGGTCTGGTGTTTTTGGTGAATTTCCTCCATCTTTTTATGTTGCATCTTCATTTCTTCTTGCATTTTTTTCATTGCTGGATCATTCATGATGCGCTGATGTTCTTTTTGTACATCCTGCATTTGAAATTGCATTTTTCCTTGCATTATTTGCATCTCCTTTTGTAGCTTTTGCATCTTGGCTCTTTGCTCCTCATTTGGAAAATCATGCTCCATCTTTTCTAATTGTTCGGATTTCAATTCCATTTGCTTTTCCAATTGCATCATCTCATTACTATTCATTCTTTCTTCCAATTTTGCCATCGATTCATGCAAACGTAATTCTAGCACAGCTTGTCGCTTTTCTATTTCAGCAAACTCTTGAGACTCAAATACTTTTTCCATCTCTTTCATTTTAGGTGCTAATTCTTTTTCCAGTAGTTGGCTTTTGAATTCAAGCTCTTTTATTCTGGGCTCCATTATGGACTTCATTTCAGTTGAGAACTGTTCAGAGAGTTTTTCCAATTCCAGGCTTTTTTCTTGAATCTTTTTTTGGAGTGTTTCGATTTTTTCTGGAGGTGGCACCGTGTCTAATTGCTGTAAGCGATTTGGCCTTACTTTGATTTTATCGATTTTTTGAAGTATTTCAATAGAGGGTGCCAAAGGATCTATGTTCATTATAGGTTGAGTTACATTTTCTGCAAGTTCAATTTTAGGCAAATCCAGGTTTTCTAATATGACCTGATCTTTGTTATCCAGGGCAGCTTTGCTGAACGCAAATTGGGAGAAAGGAATAATCAAGATGACGAATACATAAACCAAAGGTTTAAGTTGAAAGTCAGCAAAAGGTTCGTTAAGCATGCGTTTCACTCTCATAATAAGTTCATTTTTTTGGTTATATAATGCTACGGTTGGTTGAATATCTTGCTTTGAAAAGATGGCAATTCGATATAAAGCCTCCAAATAGGGTAGGGTATCCACTTTGGATTGTACTTGCTCATCGCAAATGTATTCACGGTACTGACGGATTTTCTTTCCCATTAACCAAGTTGCTGGATGATAAAACAAAATGCTTTCAATAATAACCTGTATCGAATTGAACAGAAAGTCTTGGTGTTTGATATGGGACAATTCGTGCACCAGGATTGCTTCCAGTTGTATTGGAGTCAATTGGGTCAAATAGATAGACGGTATCATGATAACCGGTTTAATTAAACCGACAACAAAAGGGATGGTTATATCCGAGGTATGTTTTAAGAATACCCTTCCACGATAATTTAACTGTGTACAAAGATCTTGGATCTTGAGCTGCCACTCTGGGCTGGTGGTAGTTCCACTTCTCTTGATACGATTAATTTTAATACTATTCAGGAGCGCTTTTATCATAAATAAGATTGCACCCATAAGCCAGGCAAATGAGACAGAATAATAGAAAAAACGTTCGGATACCGAATCAGCTATCGAAGAAGTTTTAATTCCTACCAAGGTATTGGTCAGGTTAAGGTTTAGTGGCTGGACAGCTGGATTTAAATAATAAAGGAGGGTGAAAACCCATAGGAACAGCATAACACTTAATCCGCTGAAGTAGATCCAATAAATCTGTCGAGTTTTTTTATTGGATAGTTGACTTTTAATTAGGGAAACAATCCCCAGAATCAGCATTCCTTGCCATAAGGAATGAATACAGGCCATGGCTATCCCATACATGAAATCGTGATTGAACCAGGTCATTTTTATTTATCTTTTGATAGCTGATCAATTAATTTTTTTATCTCCTGAAGTTCTGCTTTACTAGGTGTTCGATTACCCATCGCACTGATGATCATATTCGAAGTAGAACCCCTGAAAACAGTATTTACAATCTTATCGATCATGGTTTTTTCAATCGCACTTTTATCAATTTCCGGTTTGTAAATATGCGCTCTTTCCGAGGTGTCTCTACTCAATAGGCCTTTATCCAGCATAATTTGCATGGTCTTTAAGGTAGTGGTGTAATACACCTCCTTTGTCTTAGACAATTGTTGATGAACATGTCTCACACTAGATGGTCCGTCAGACCAAAGTATCTGCATGATTTCCAATTCTGCTTCAGTGGGTTTGATTTTCTTTTTCATATGTACGAAGATTATCGTACGTCAATATTATAACAAAAGATCGAGAAAAGCAAGGCTTTAGCAAATGATTAACATTTGATTGAATTATTCCATAAGTTAAAGAACCTATGGCTTCCATTTATAAGGGTTGCGCATTGACCCACAGGTTAAAGAACCTGTGGCTTCCATTTGTACGGTATTGCATCAACATATAGGTTAAAGAACCTTTGACTTCCGATGATAGGCACCGCAGCATCTATATGCAGCGGCTCGTGATATGGCTTCCATCCTATAGGCGCTGCATTATCAGCATACGCCAGCTCAGGAATTGGCTCCCATTAGCCCATAATGTTTAAGCACTCTTAATGCTCTTAAGGTGTTCCATCGACTAGGCTTACCTGCTTTTTCCATTTCAAAATGCATTTGTCCGGGATGTTTGGCTTGCATATTCCAGGTAGCCTCTTTCTTTCTTTTCTTAAGAAGCATATCCATAGCTGGTTTCATTCGTTGGTCCCAAGGTAAGCCTGCATATTGGCAATAATCTAACGCTTTGAGAATATCATATCGCCATCGACCAGGATAAGTTAGTTTTAGGAAATCTCTGTTAATAATCTTTCCGGTTCGGTCTGAAAGATATAGTTGATGAATAAGTAAAAATTCAACTGAAGATTGTTTCGCTTTTAATAATTCAGGTAGACGATATTGGTAACCATTTTTTTCATATTCAGTGATTCCTTCTAATAGAGATAGGGTGGAGTGCAACGAACTATGCTTGGCACCGGATCGGTTTAACTGGCAGTTAAATCCTCCATCAGGCATCAGTTGATCCAAGATAAAATCAACAATTGAGTGCAGTCTTTCTTGCTTTGTTTTAAAGTAAGTAGCATAATTCAAAAACATTCCATTGAGACACACGTCACATTTTTGTTCTTTGCCAATAGGTCTTACTCCGCCATCAGGTCCTTTCTCTTTATTTAATATGATTTTTATCGAATCCTTAATCAGTGGACTATCGGGTTGGATGCAAAGATTGCGTAAATCAAGCAACGTATAGTGTGTAGATGTCCATTTTGGTTCATAAAACTTTTTGCCCCAGTGACCATCTGATTTTCTTTTGGACAAGAATTGGTATCCCCATCCTTCACAGGCAATTTTGTCTCTTAAGTCTTTTCTTTCCTCATCGAGTAAGTCTCTGAAGGTTTGATATTTAATAGAGACATCGCCTGTAAGCAACCAGTTGATAACTTCTCTATGTGTCATATAGACAGTTAAATGGATTGTCGGTTAAGTTTTACACTTCCAAAGTTGGAATATTTACTGAACAGAAGGATCTGCTGCTATGGGTTCTAAATCATCCATTGATAGCAATTCTCTATTGGCTACTGTATCAGCATATATTCTCCACTCCGCCACTTCATCTCCTCTTATCTTCGCAGTCCAGATGGCCGGCCCATTTAACCGTGGATCTTTACAAATGGAGTAACCCGGCATAATAATTAGATCATTATGTTCTTCAATAGCATTAAAAACATTTCTATACTTGGGGAAAAGAGTAAAAAATCGCAGCCAGGCTTCCACACATACATGCAAACCTTCAATTCGGTTTCCGTCCATATCAATAAAGGCATGATCCTCTGTCATGAGTTCGGTGAGTCCTTCAATATTGCCATTATTGATAAAATTATTGAACTGGACGGCGATTGCTTCTTGTTTGGATATGGTCATAACGATAAATTAATTTACGGCTTAGATATATTCACTAATTTCTGAAACCCTTGTGCTCCAATTAGACCAACTTAACTTCTAAAAGAAGTATAAATTATCTTAATTTAATAACTAAAATTACAGCTGCAAAGTTCTTCAGAAGTGCAATAAATAGGAACCAGTTGTTCGCATGGATATTTGTTCGATCAATTTCGTTGGATGCACACTTTCAATAATCAATTACTTCACCAATCAATTTGTTGTCGATCCCGGAAAAACTTACCGGTTGGTATTTGAGCGCTCGTGGCAAGCCAGACAGCCGTGTCAGCACCTTGCTCAATAGAGCGTGTGGCTCCTGGACCACCCATATCCGTGCGAACCCATCCGGGGCACATAGCATTCACTTTAATGCTTCCTTTCAGTTCATTGGCCAGGAGGATGGTGAGCCCGTTTAGAGCTAATTTTGACATGCGATAACCGGCGTACCCTCCGGTCAAATCACCTAATGCTCCCATGCCACTGCTCATATTAATGATATGCCCAGCGGCACTTTTTTTCAAGAGCGGAAGCATCACTTGTGTAATCAGCCACGCTCCATAGAAATTAGTCTCCATGACTTGACGCACATCCTCCAGATCTACTTCTAATGATCCTTTACTATTGACGGTAATGCCTGCATTATTGATCAATACGTCTAGCGTACCATATTCATTTTCAATAAACCTGGTGGCATTATTTGCATCCTTTTTACTGGTCACCTCTAACTTAAAGGGAAGGATTTTTCCCTTTAAGCCATCCACCAGTCCTTGTGTTTTAACTGTATCTCGACATCCCATGATGACTGAATGACCTTGCGCTGCCAGTTCTTTACAAATGCCAAATCCTATGCCCCGGTTACCACCGGTTACTAAAATGACTTTTTTTATATTATTCAGGATTAGGCGATTTGATTTTTTTGTGCAAAAGGATAGCTGGTATATCCCTTTTCACCGGGTGTATAAAAAGTATTAGGATCAGGATCAGCCAAATCAATATCCTCTTTGAACCGAGTTACTAAATCAGGATTGGAAATAAAAGGACGTCCGAAGGCTACGAGGTCCCCTTGTCCCTTTTCCAAAATCCTTTCAGCTTTATCCTTGTCTAATCCGCCACTCGCGATGAAGGTACCACCGAATGCTTCCTTCATTTTCAATTTTATACTGTTGGGGACTTCTGGTGCACCCATGGAGGAATGATCAACAATGTGTAGATAGACTAAACTAAGTTTACCCAGCTCGCTAGCTAGGTATTCAAAGGTTTCTTCAATATCCTCAAAAATGGTCATATCATTAAAAACTCCATAAGGTGAAAGCCGAATACTTGTCCGCTCCGCTCCAATGGCGGACACTACCTTTTCAGCAACCTCAATAACAAATCGAGCTCTATTTTCAATACTCCCGCCGTAATTATCAATCCTTTGATTGGAGGCTGGATTTATGAATTGATCAATCAGATACCCGTTGGCTCCATGTAGCTCGACGCCATCGAATCCAGCTGCTATGGCATTGATAGCTGCCTGTACATATTCTTGTTGGGCCTGTTCGATATCCTCGGCTGTCATTGCCTTTGGAACCGGATAAGCTTGCATCCCTTCTTTATCCGTATACATCTCACCGCTCAAAGTAATGGCGGATGGAGCGACTACTTCGGCATCACTTCCCTGGTTGAGTGGATGTGATGTCCGTCCAGTGTGCATGATCTGTAAAAAGATCTTGCCACCTTTTTTGTGTACTGCCTCCGTAACGGTTTTCCATCCTGCAATTTGTAAATCATTAAATATACCAGGAATTCGAGGGTACCCCAATCCATTAGGAGAGGGAGATGTCCCCTCCGTAATGATCAATCCGGCATCAGCTCGCTGCTTATAATATTGCGTCATTATTTCATTGGGAATATTGTCAATGGCTCGTGATCTGGTCATGGGTGACATGACAATACGATTTTTTAATTCAATATTTCCTAATTGATACTTGCTAAATAATTTCATAGTTAATTCTTTTTAATTTTTTTCAAAAACTGAATGCCTTCCTTGATTGGAAAGGAACCCAGGTATGCACAATAACGTAAACTAAGGTTGAATCGCTCTAACGGCTACTACGATATCCATACTTTCAACGTCCTATCAAAATTTTGGTCAAGGTATAAACAACTTCAGCCTTGGCTGGTTCATGATTTCCACAAATAACATACGATGGTTTGGTGTAGAAAGGAGGGTCTACTACGATAGCAATCCACACACTATTAAAGATTTTAACAAATCGGGCATTCGGATACGCTTTCTAAAGATCCTCGATCAGCGGGCCGTTCTGATCAGTAATTAGTATTAAACAGCTTTTTTAAGGTGGATTAGTCACGTCGATAATAGTTTTTCCGAAAAAGTTGTTACTTCCTTTAGCATCAAGCGCATCATTGACTTTAGTACTTTTTACAGCCTATACCAAATATCCCCATAATCCAATGTACACTTTTAATTCTCTGCAGCAATTGCAGGGCTTTTGGTTCATCATTTTGCATCAGGGAAGTATAGCCAGCAATGTCGGCGAACAAGATCGTCCTGAGTTTTCTGATATCTGACATAGCAATTACTTAGATCAAAATAGGGATTTTTTCTTATCCTTGGTTAACCAGAACGAATTATATAGAAGTAAGCAGAACGCATCCTCTACCCTAAGCCATTTCTATTTGGTTTATCATATGCTCCAGTGAGTTTTTTAATGGCTAAAAAGATCAGGTAGACATTCAAAAATTTAAAAATAAATCATAAATCCTGCAACGTTGTTCATTGACAGTTATAGAGCATAGTTGGTCACCGGATTTTGGAGGAATAAATACCATCCATACTTAGTATTTTAGAGTTTTCAGAAAAAATCATTGCGAGAATAAAAGACTAGATTTATATTTTAATATTAAATAAGCATATTAATTTATATTAAAATGAACAATAAAGAGGCAATAATCAGGACTTCGAATTTACTTTCTCTAGGCTTGCTTCTAATATTCTTATTTTCTTATTCATCCTGTGATCAAGAAACCCAAACTTCTACTTACAACAGCCTTGTCGATTATGTAGACCCTTTCATAGGGACAGGAGGGCATGGTCATACCTATCCTGGGGCTACTGCACCTTTTGGAATGGTGCAACCAAGCCCGGATAATGGAACGCCTGGCTGGGATTGGTGTTCTGGATACCATAATACAGATTCAATGATTGCTGGTTTTGCACAGCTGCACTTGAGTGGAACGGGAATAGGTGATCTAGCAGATATATTGTTGATGCCCACCAACAAAGAAGTTGAATTGACCCGATTTGGTACCCCCAAAGATAGTCTGCCTTATACTTCACGTTTTTCGCATGCCAATGAGCTAGCCTCTCCAGGATACTACAAAGTTTATCTCAATGATCCTGAAGTTGGTGTTGAGCTTACGGCTAATAAATACGTCGCATATCACAGATACGTTTATAAGAAAAGTAATAGCCCTTCGTTTATCCTCGACTTAGGATACGCGATTAATTGGGATGCACCGATAGAAAGTCAGCTGTCATTGGAAAGTGAAAATCTATTGGCTGGTTATCGCTTTAGTACTGGCTGGGCAAAGAATCAAAAAGTATTTTTTGTCATTGAATCTTCGGCACCTATGATCAATTTTTCGATGGTCTCAAATGGAATAATTTCAGCGCCGATTAAATCTGTTACTGGGAAAAAAACAGGTGGGCAATTCTTCTTCGATCAGGAGTCTACGGACGATGTTGTTTTGAAATTGGCTTTGTCATCTGTGAGCATAGAGAATGCTAAAGAGAATTTGAAAGAGTATGGCAAAATCAACTCTTTTCAAGCAGTAAAAGATAATACTAGAAATGAATGGGAATCTATATTAGCCAAGATCAAGATTGAAACCCCGCTAGATTCACTAAAAACCATTTTCTATACGGCTTTATATCATACCCAAATTGCCCCGGTACTTTTTAGTGATGTCAATGGAGAGTTTCGATTGCAAAATGATAGTATTGCCAACAACCAAGGTGTAAAAGCTTATTCAACGCTTTCACTCTGGGATACATTCAGAGCACAAAATCCCTTGTTGAATATTTTGCAGCCTGGAAGAGTACGTGATATCATTGAATCTATGCTTTCTTATTATGACGAGCAGGGAAGACTTCCGGTTTGGACTTTGTATGGTAATGAAACCAATACGATGACCGGCAATCACGGTGTTTCAGTAATCGTCGAAGCCTATCTCAAAGGTATACACGGCTATGATGTTGATAAAGCTTACCGTGCGGTACGAGAAACTATGATGGGTGATATGCGGGGATTGAAGCCCTATAAGGAATATGGATACATTCCCTACACAGCATTGGATGAATCCGTTACGATAAGTTTGGAATTTGCCTATAATGATTGGTGCGTAGCCCAAATGGCCAAAGCACTTGGCAAAGACAGGGACTACGATTATTTTCTAAAAAGATCAAATGCATACAAATATCTTTTCAATTCCGAAACAGGTTTTATGCAAGGCAAATCTGAGGATGGCGGAAGTTGGAATGAACCTTTTGATCCCAAATTTTCAAGTCATCGAGCGCATACAGATTACACCGAAGGAAATGCATGGCAACATAGCTGGTTTGTACTCCATGATGTACCGGGTTTAATAGAATTACATGGTGGGAATAAGCCTTTCACTGAAAAACTGGAACAACTCTTCACGGAAAGTTCGGAGATTTCAGGAGATAATGTTTCCGTGGATATTTCAGGATTAATAGGTCAATATGCCCATGGAAATGAACCAAGCCATCATATTGCTTATATGTTCAATAAAGCTCAGGAACCATGGAAAACCCAATACTGGGTACGGGAAATCATGTCTACCCAGTATAGCACCAAACCCAATGGACTGAGCGGAAATGAAGACTGCGGTCAAATGTCCGCCTGGTATGTGTTCAGCTCTTTGGGTTTCTATCCGATGAACCCGGCATCTGGTCAATATGAATTGGGCAGTCCGCTATTTGAAAAAGCTACAATTTCTATTTCCGAATCTGCTAAGTTTGTAATTATTGCGAAAAATAATTCACCGGTAAACAAGTATGTTCAGTCTGTTGCTTTAAATGGTGAATCGTTACAACGAACATTTATTAAGCACGAAGAAATCATGTCTGGAGGGATATTAGCATTCGAAATGGGCCCTGAGCCCAATAAGGATTGGGCCACTGGAAATGATTGATTACAGAAATACAATAAAGAATAGGTAGAAATAAAGAAATTAACGGCTATTGCTTGTTTCAAATACTAGCGACGGGTAAGCTCAATCTATATTATCCTTGAAATCTTGGACTGTATTAAAATAAAATTATCCTAGCCCTTTTTGCGAATAGGTATCCAAACTTCTTCTTCTGAAGCTGGATCGTTGTTATTATACTTGTCACCCATCAACTGAAAATGCGGTCTGTCGTCTAATGCATAACCAGAGCTTGGCATCCAATCGCTTAAAATGGCATCCATGGTTTTGGGAAAATCTGCTACCGTTCCTTTGTGCACGAAAACGGCGTACAGACCACCTGGTAGCGTAAACATTTCCAAATCCGGAAGTAGGTCATCAAAAGTAGAAACCTCTACAGCTGCCCATTGAATAAATTGAGTATTGGGAGTGAAGTTTTTAAAACTGACGGATTGGTCATAGACCTGCATCGCATAGAGATCTGAACTTACGGTATTTTTTATTTCCTTTTTTCTAGGCATCAGGTGTTGCCATATTTGAGCTGTTTTATTATTGGCCAATGACATTTCTATGGAAAAGCCTACCAATTTTTTCACTTGTATTTCTTCGATTTTAGCTTTCACTCTAATTATTTGGTATTAAATAAATTTCCAGTAAAACAGATTGATAATATGGATAAACAAGGCTAATGTAACCATACTAACGTAAACTCTAGTCAGCATGGTGCTATGTTTGTTCTTCCAAATCTCAGCCAATTCAAAACCCAACCATACCGTCATGAAACAAATCAAGTATCCAATTATTATAGAAATTTTGAAAGAAGTCGGATATCCAAAAAGGTAGGTTTGTAAATTTTTGAATAGATGAATCGGTCCTACCAAGGTATGGATAATCGTAAAAATGACCGCTGCATTAAAGGCCAGATTGAAACGAAGTGGTAATAAAAACCGAGTAAGAAATTCTTTATGCCAAATCCGGATTACTCGAATGGAGACACTGGTAAGGAAAAACAAAACGCCTGATAATATAATCAATAGGATAATGGCGTAATACTCGTTGACGAAGGTAGGACTGTTATACCAAGTGGTCTTTTCATAACTAACCGGGATGGACAGTCCACCAATATTCAGGTTGCGATACAAAGTCATAGTTTTATGTTCGGATTCTTTGAATACCATGTTTTCATAGGGTAGGTTTGTATTTTGAAACACCCCATCACCTATGGGTATATACGCATGATATGTACCATTATGGAAAGCAAATAAGGAATCGGCAGTTGCATTGGAATTCACATAAAATGCACCTCTGAATAGACTCACGATTTTTTCAACATTATTATGATTGTAGCGCTTGTCTCTATATTCACCTGTATATTTTGTGACTGGCCCAAGATCCACGGCCTGCTTACTAAGAATCTTGTTAGGATGTATTCTATCAAAAAGTGCCTTAAAAAAATACTCACCGAATGCATCATCGTCCGTGTTGATTACTGAGAAAAATGCAAACTCGCCAGGTACAATTAACAGATTGGACAGCATGCCAGGTAGCATACCTCCTTTAGCCCAAGTAGCGGTATTGTTGATGTTCTGTTGCTCCATTCCATAAGCGTATCCGTTGAGTAAAGGGTGGTTGGTGAATTGTTGGGTATAAAACAGATCCCATGACTTTTCAGATAGTAACCGGTTGTCTTGGTTATACAGTGCCCGAATGAATCTACCCATATCCGATGTGTTTGAAACCAGGCTTCCGGCAGGAATGGCATGTCGAGGATAGATCTGAACTTCTGTAAATTCATCGTTAAGTTTATGGTAGCCCTTGGCATATTGAACGCTTTGCTCGTAGGCGGCAGGAAAATTTAGGGTAGAGTTTTCCATCCCCAATACGTTAAAAATGTTTTCTGAAATATATGATTCAAAAGATGAACCGGTGATTTTTTCAATGATTAAGCCAGCCAGGGCATAAGAATAGTTGGAGTAGTTAATGTCTTTTTCGGGTGCCTGGAACAAGCCCGGGTTGGCTGAATTGATATAATCAACTAAAGGCATCAACTGATCCAGATCTTTAGCCATGTAACCAATATTCACATCATTAAAACCACAGGAATGGGTTAATAGGCAATGCAACGTAATAGGTTCATTAAAGGTATTTTTATTCCCCTCGCTTACAGCAAGATATTTTGAAATGTCTGTTCTTAAATCAAGTTTTCCTTGATCAACTTGCTGCAAAACAGCAATGGCCGATAAAAGCTTTCCCAGTGAACCCAACTGATAAAATACATTTTCGGAAGCTGGGACATTGGTATCCAAGCTTGCATTTCCTATGGATTGATAATAAACAGAATCATTCCAGAAAATAGCTGATGCAAGACCAGGAAACATTTTTTGAGTATACCCTTCCTGGACTAATGAATCGATCAGTAATTGTAGGTCTATATTTATGGAGGATTCGATACTGACTGCATGCTGAGCCGAGGACTTAATAAATGAACTGATCAACATCAGGGAAACCAAAAGAAAACGAATATTTTGCACGGACCACATCTTAGTATTTAGATTAGACGATCAAAACTGATTTGTGGTTTCAGATTAAGATCTATTTTATTTATATACGTTTAATTTATATACGGTATTTAACAAGACGATTGTCAGCTTTGCAATTGGGGTTATCGTTCAGCTTACCGATAACCTTAGGAACGTGAAAACCTTAATTCAGAGCATTATATGGTTTGCACTATCCAAACAAAATCATTGCATTATAGATCTATCGGCCTAATTTAACTTTTTCAAATTCAATGGTCTCCATGAGTCCATCCTGCATATTGTAAGCTTCAACGAACTCCAATTGGCTTCTGATCTTATTTGTATCCAATACCACATCCTGCCCATAATTATAGCCTTCTTTACTGTAACCTTCAATTATATCGAGTTTTCCTTTCCAGTAGGTGATTTCTTTTAGCTCCATTACTAATTGCTTTTGACTAAGTGCATCTGGTTCTCCTACATTGAAAATTTTGTTTTGAGAAGCGGCTGGCTTTGCTAAAACAAGCCGGATAGCCCGAGCTACTTCTTTAACATAAACTCTGGTCCATTTCCAAGATGCTTTAGCCTTGTCCAGTATCATGTTTTCATGATTCAGCATTGGCCAAATGTACTCCTTCAGTTTGCGCTGTGAATCGTGAGGACCATAAACTGCTCCCAATCTCAATATTGTAGTTTCCATTTCATTTTGATTTTTAAGTATACTCTCTACCAAAATTTTGTCATAATCTCTGAGCATCGATTCACGAAAAGCAAGATTTCTATAGGGAAATAATTTTTGGCGTAAAGGACTATTTTCATTAGAAGCTTCTGTAGTTATATTTTTAAGGTTATCCTTAAAAACTTCATAGCAACGATATACATCTCCACTACTCAAAGCAATAATTCGTTTACTTACCTGTCGAAAGGTATTGACCACATCCCAGGCATGCTGTGCGTGATAGGGAATTAAATCAACGACTACATCCGGCTTTATTTCTTGTATCGTTGACTTTAAATCAGGTAAGTGGTTCCGGTCGGCAATAAGCGATTTAATCGTCTCCCTTGGGGGATAAGGTTGATTGCCTCGGTGAAGTAAAATTAGTTCATAATCATCTTTTAATTGTTCGACTAAATGGCGTCCTATGAACCCGGTAGCACCAATGATGAAAACACGCATTTATTCAGTTTGAAAAGTTTAAATTTAGAATTCTTATGCAAATTAATGACTTGTTAAAAAGTCGTTTATCCAGCTTGTTTATTACCGTTTTATCATTTTGCGAGTATTGATATATTGTCCAGCACGAATATTTACGAAGTAAAAGCCACTAGCCAAATTGCTCAGGTAAAATGAGTATTGATGATGTTCATTCGAAAAAATTATGAGTATTTCGCTCATGATTATCTTGCCACTCAGGTCCACGATTTCTAGCAGGTGCTGTCCAGATACGGTTGATTGTAAGGTTATATTAAGTTGATTGGAAGCAGGATTGGGATGCAGCTTTATTTCAAATACTGATTCTTCATGATTAATCAGACTGGTAGTTTTCGCACTTAAAGCATATATGAAATTATCCACTCCTACATAAATATTTCCGTCTGCCACAATAGGTTCAGCACCTTCCATAACACCCAGATCAAACTGATCAATCAACTTACCTGTATATAAATCATAAGTTAACAAGGCCTTTTCGCCAAAATGCGCATCGATAAAAATGTCTTTTAAGATGGTTGGGGATTGATAGGTTTTGTCGGGTATACTCTCAGTCCAAATGATATGACCATCATCAACATGCAAGGCCGAATAAAAATATGGGCCATCTGGAGGAAGATATAGTTTAAATAAAAGTATTGTATCAGCCAAAGCCAAAGCGCCTGCTGCATTATCAGATATCCAGATTCCATCAAAATATTGAGACCATATTATCGAACCATTTTGTTTGTCCAATGCATACAAATTATCATGCGAGCCGATAAAAACTGAATGATCGTTGTAGGTTAATGATGGATAGCTACTCAATCGAACTGGGCTTCCCCAGATGATCTGGCCATTCGTTTTATCCAATGCTTTAAGGCTATCCCTTTCCAGGAAATAAACATTTTGTCCATCAATTACTGCAGGCGAAACAATGCTTTTTTTAAGTGGGTAAGTCCAAATTTCTTGGCCGGTTTGGAGATCAATACAATACAACTGATTTGCAACTATATATACTTTGTTGTCATCGATCACGGGCATACGAGCATGTAAATCTAGTAATGGGAATGACCAAATGGAATCTCCAGTGAAGCGATTTAAAGCATATAGTGCTTTACCCCATTGAGCGCCGGCTAAAATTATAGAGTCTTGTACAGGAGGGACGAATTTTACTGAAGCCCTTGCGCCTGGTATGGTAAATGTCCATAAGAGTTCAGCGCTCTTCGCATGATATGCTTTGATCCAACTTTCAGCACCATTTCCAGCACTTGTATATAGAATACCATTGTAAAAGCTCATCCCTCCACAAGTGCCACCCAATTCATAGGTCTGGACTATTTGAAAGGGAGGATGGAGATCTACATCAACATAATGGTTCCGGTTTAAACTTCCGTTTACTACCGGCCAATTTTGAGCCGTTGTGGTCAGGGACCAAGTTCCAATCAAAATGATCAGCCATCCCAACTGAAATTGTATAGTTCTCATGCTAAGGTGTGTCTTTACTTCAATAATAAGTGGTCTAATCTCCTCAGTCAATGACCTGAATCAAATAGATAGGTAACTTTGCTCAAACTGATTCTTATGAACTCGCTATTTTTAAAATCGTCATTTACAATTTGCTGTTAAGTTTGATTGCATCAATCTAAATAGGCAATGTCTTAAGAAAGTGCGTTTAATATTTGCATAGTATTGAAGAAGGAGAAAGGCACATTTGATTTATTTTTGTTATTGATATGACAAAGTTTAATGCAATGTAAAAATCAAGATGAATGAAAAATACAACCTTATTACTGATCTTATCTTTAATTGTCAATTCGTTGTTTTCGCAATCAAAAGGGAAACCAATTATTGATATGCACCAGCATGCACGATTCAAAGTATGGCTAGATGGAGATGGAAATCCCTACCCAAGAATGTGTTTTCCTGTACCTTGTAAATCTGAACCTGCCAAAGCCACTGAAGACGAAGACATTTTGCGAATAGCTTTGGAGGAGATGGAAAAATATAATATTGTAAAAGCAGTTGTATCAGATGAAAACTTAGATGATGTTTACAGATGGAAAGCATCTGCTCCAGAAAAATTTATTGCAGGATGTGGATTCTTTTCAATTCAAGCTGCAGATTCAATTATATTCAGACAAGAACTTGAAAAGGGAAAGATTGGGGTAATGGGTGAAATTGGTGTCCAGTATGACGGTATGGCTCCAAACAATAAAGAATTAGAGCCCTATTTTTCCTTGGCGGAAGAATTCGATGTTCCGGTATTAATTCATTGTGAAGGAATTGGTGGAGGAGACCATAGGTTTAATCTTTTAGCAGGGAATCCTCTATTAATACAAGAAGTTTTAGTCCGTCATCCAACTATGCGAATTTACATTGAAAATGCAGCTTGGCCATTTCTTGAAGAAGTTACTTCCTTAATGTATAGATATCCAAATGTCTATGTTGATTTTTCCACTATAGTCTGGCTTGCACCCGAAGAAACCGTTTACAAATATTTAAAAGGATTGATGGACAATGGTCTTGGCAAAAGAATTATGTATGGTTCAGACCAGATGGAATGGCCCGAATCTATTGGAATTGGAATTGAGAGAATACTAAAAGCAGATTTTTTGAGTGAAGAACAGAAGCGAGATATTTTTTATAATAATGCTGCTCGATTTTTAAGATTAAGTGATGAAGAAATTAAGAGACATCGCGAAGAATAAAGAAACCAGCCTGTAACAAGCTTATGATGTTCACAACAAGTAAAAGCTGGTTCCTTAACATACCGCCGAATCGATACCGCTCAATTTAGGTATCCGGACGATCAAGCTGAGCAGGTAGGTTACCCTATATTGATAATTATAAAGCTTGCATTTTTTTTATCCTTTGCATTTAATTAAATTTAGAATGAATCGTACCAAATTCGTATATAAATAATTATGGAAACTCATCGGCAACTTGCAGCAATTATGTTTACTGATATTGTAGGGTATACGGCGATGATGCAGGTGAATGAGGAAGATACACTTACCAAGGTTGAACATTATAAACAGGTCCAAAAAGAAATAATCCAACAATACAAAGGGGATACGATTAAATATTACGGTGATGGTAGTTTGACCATATTTACCAGTGTATTAGACGCGGTGAATTGTGCTTTGGAGATACAACAAACCTTACAAAAATCTCCAAAAGTTCCCCTGCGAATTGGGATTCACACCGGCGATGTAATTCACTCCGATGAAGATGTGTATGGAGATAGTATCAATATTGCTTCCAGACTTCAAGCCTTTGGAGAAGAAGGGTCTATTATCTTTTCCAGAGACGTATATAATAAAATCAAAAATCACCCTGAACTGAAATCTGTATTTTTAGGTAAACACAAATTAAAAAATGTACTTAGTGAAATTAAAATTTACGCTTTATCCAATTCTGGATTAACCGTTCCAAGCAAGTCGTCCGTAGAAGATATCCGACAACCTGTTCAGAAAAGAAAGCTAAAATCACTGTCTTCAAAAATCAAGTCTTTAGCCTCCTATGGTTTAGTAGCTGTGATGCTTTTAATAGTAATCGCGTTTACGGCTTATAAAATCCAAGAAAGACAAAAGAAACAACTCGCCATAAATAATGTATTGCCTAATTTAATCAGTAAATCGAAAACGATCGATGAAAGTGTAGGTGCGAGAAATTGGGAGGTTTACTTGAAATGTGTTGAGTTTAGAAAAGCGCTGAAGAATAATCCTGAGTTTATTCAGCTGTGGAATGACATTACCTATCCACTTTTTATTAATACGAATTATGATGGAGCCAAGGTTTTTGCCAAACCTTATTCAAATCCCGATACTTCATGGTATTTTCTGGGAATAACACCCTTAGAAAATTATTCATTTCCAAAGGGGCTTTCTCGTATTAAAATTGAAAAACCGGGATTGGAAACTCAATATGACGTATTGCTCAAGTTTCTGTTTTCTTCCGAAGCTGATACTTTGAATTATCGCTTGTTTAAACCAGAGGAGATACCTGAGGGAATGGTATACGTACCGGGTCAGCATGGAAATTATTGGAATACCCCAACGTTGCCTGAGACGTATATAGATCATTTTTGGATGGACCGTTTTGAAATAACCAACGAAGAATTTAAGATTTTCATTGATTCCGGAGGCTATGAAAATTCAAGTTACTGGAATTTTCCTTTCATCGACGATGGAGATACTTTAACTTTTGAAGCCGCCATAGCCAACTACAAAGATAAAACGGGATGGACGGGTCCTGCGAATTGGGAATTGAGCGATTACCCTGATGGCAGTGGAAAAATGCCAGTTACGGGAATAAGTTGGTATGAGGCTTCGGCGTATGCAGAATTTAAAGGTAAAGCACTACCCACTTTGTATCATTGGCTATGTCCTTCGTTATCTCTGGTGGCGCCTGAAATAATAAAATTTGGAAATTTTGATAAAGAAAGTAAAAAACCTGCCGGTGTTTATAATAGCATGACCAAATATGGTATTTATGATTTGCCAGGCAATGTGAGTGAGTGGACCTATAATGCCAATCTAAGCAAAAAATATATTATGGGAGGAAACTATCAAGAACCTAGCTATTTATACAACGCCACTTTTATCCAAAGTCCACCCATGGAGCGAAGTGAGCTGGTCGGTTTTCGCTGTATTAAGTATATCAATGATAGTTTGCAAATGCAGCTTAGGCAGAATTTCGATATAGAAAAAAGAGATTACGACAATTTAAGGCCGGTCTCTGATGAAATATTTCAAGTGTATAAAGAAATGCTGCAATTCGAAAGGAACGAGGTAAATCCCGTACTCTTATCAACCAGCGAAACGGCCTTCTTCACCAAGGAAATTATTAAAGTAGATGCATCCTATGGAGGGGCTCCTTTGAAGATATTTATTTTCCTTCCAAAAAATTATAACCCGCCTTTTCAAACCATACTCTATTTTCCTGGACTGGATGCGCATCAGTCCAATGATATTAATGATCTTAAAGTAAATTTTTCCATAGATTTTTTATTGAAAAGTGGCAGGGCCGTGATTTGGCCTGTCTATTTTGCCACGTACGGCAGAGGCTCGACCAACATCTCCAATACGATTTTATGGAAAGAAGCCTACCGAAATATCCTTCAGGATGTTCAGGTTACCCTTGATTATTTAAAGACTCGGCCCGATTTAGATTTTGATAAGACAGCTTATTTTGGAGTAAGTTGGGGTGGATCGATTGCCCCTTTCATATTGGCCATAGAGAACAGAATAAAAATCGGTATTACAGCCTTATTTGGCGTTTCATCCATGAAGAAATATAGATTTAAAGAATTTGATACGGTTGACTACCTACCTCGTGTTAAAATTCCCATGTTGTTATTAGGTGGACAGTATGACTTTGATTACACCATGCAAGAGCAGCAAGTTTTTTGTGACTTGTTGGGCACCCCGGAAACTGATAAAAGATGGAAGACTTATGAATCTACACATTACATACCCAGAAGTCCGCTCATCAATGAATCATTGAGTTGGTTGGATAAATATTTTGGACCGGTTGAAAAATAGGCAGAATAGACCTCAAATTCAAAAATCATATAATTCAAAAATCTTATTTCATAACTTATCAAGATGGTTCTAACCAGTTAGTAGAATGAATATCCGAGAAATACTAAATATAAACTCACACCGACCTTGGAAAATGCCTACCAAAGGTTGGAAATTCTATCAAGAGTGGAATAATGCAGTTTTTCTTCATTGGCAAGTTGAATGCAGCGAATTGGAAAAATTCGTTCCAAAAGAACTTGAAGTGGACCTTTATCATGGCACGCCATGGGTTTCATTGGTTGCTTTCACCATGGAAAAAATTAGACCCAAAAATGTACCTTCATTTCCACCAATTTCTAACTTCGATGAAATAAATATTCGGACTTATGTTAAATCAAAAAATAAAACTGGAGTTTATTTTTTATCCATCGAAGGGGGAAATAATTTATCGTGTAAAGTGGCAAAGGTGATTTCTGGACTACCGTATCGATATTCGAGAATTAAAAGGAGTAAATATCAATATCAATCCAATAATACCAACTTTAGCGACCGTCTGAATATTGAATTTTCAATCGGAGAAGAAATTATTACAAAAAGCTTATTAGATAAGTGGTTGACAGAACGTTATGCACTCTTTCAAGACACAGAAAAATCAATGAACGAATTTGAAATTCATCATTTGGAATGGCCGCTACAGGAAATTGAATTTAAGAACATTGAATTCAACTATCCCAGATTTAATCAGCTAATTAATAATAAGCCTGACAAAATTCATTACTCTCCAGGAGTACAAGTTATTGCCTGGGGAAAACACAAATTAGGCAAAACGGCGAGTAGTAAGTAAGATGTTTTTTAATAAAAGGATTAAATATTGTTTGATAATCTGCTAAATACCAAGCGTCAAGACTCTACCAAAAAATATGCTTTGGTTTACATTTTGGATTCATTCGATATTGATTAGATTTAAAATGATTCATTTATAAACAAATTACCTCCTAATGAATAGAAATCTCAAGGTCCTGATCGTAGCTGTAAACACGTTATTAACTTTATTATTCTATTCGTGTAATTCTGAGACAAGAGATACGAATCAAACAGCCTCAAATTTGCGGATCATAACCCACAATATCTGGTATGGATTCTCCAAAGTACCAACAAGAAAAGAGACCTGGATTGCTTGGATGAATAAACAGCAACCCGATATCTATAAAAGGCCTGTACACCAAAATTATGGTTTGAAGGTGTGTGGCTTCCTGCCCGATTCATAAAGACTGGTTTTCAGCCTCCCATATCTTCGAATTCCAATTGGCAGCTATATTCTTTCCTTATTGTTGCATTTCATTCTCTATTGTTGCGACGACTTGTCCTATTGTTTCATCTAGTATATTTTCGCTAACTTAATATCAATTTGAATCAATAAATGATTGATCATGAAGATCCTCTTGCTATTCGTCTGTTGCTTTGCCCAACATCTTCTTTTAGCGGAGCAAACCGTTTCAGGAATCATTTATGACCAGGATGGCACCACACCTTTGGTCGGTGTTGCCGTCGTTGTAAAAGGGGCCGAACACATTGGCACGATATCTGAATCCGATGGTTCATTTGTCATGACCGTGCCACAAGATGTGACCACTCTTCTTTTTACATACATCGGCTATCAGCCCAAGGAAATACCCATTTCGGAATGCCAGAATGCAACCATCTATCTTAATGTCTCTACCATTTTGCTTAACGAAGTATTGGTGGTCGGTTATGGCACACAGGTACGCTCAGATATGACCGGAAACGTTTCGAAAATAAATAAAGAAGACATTAAAGGAATACCGGTTAGTAGCCTTGAGTCCATTTTGCAAGGACGTGTCGCTGGGGTTTTTGTTAACAATGAAAGCGGTAAGTTAGGTTTTAATGTTGATGTTCGCATTCGTGGTACAGCCTCTATCAATGCCAGTGTGCAACCACTGTATGTGGTGGATGGTTTGGTCATCAACTCGCAGGATCAGGTAACCTTTAACAACCCACGGCTGAATCCACTGGCAGACTTCAATTTCAACGATATCGAATCTATCGATATTTTAAAGGATGCCTCGGCAGCTGCCATTTATGGGTCCAGGGCTTCGAATGGGGTAGTCATCATTTCTACTAAAAAAGGAAAGCCCAAAACGACCCAAATTGAACTGGACATGAATGTCGGATGGAGTCAACCGACCATTAAACGTAAATGGCTCAATGCCGACCAATATCTCGAACTCTGGGACGAAGCCTTCACAAATGTGGCTAATGACAACGGGCAGTTATTTGGACTGGCGGCAGAGGACTGGAAAGACAATTGGCTCCAAGGCTGGCGGGACGGAAACGATACCAATTGGGAAGATTTGATGTACAATTCCGATGCAGGTCAAAAGCAGGTGCAACTTAATATATCAGGTGGAAATGACAAAACGACTTTTTACGTCTCGGGTGGTTTTACCGACCAAACGGCTATCGTTATTTTAAACAATTTTGAACGGCTGAGTGGACGAATGAACCTCGCCCATAGGGTCAATGACCAACTCGACTTCGGAATGAACATGAGTCTATCGAGAACGGCGCTGGAAGAATTACCTGCGGATTGGGATTTTGCTTCGCCGAGTGGAATCATTGGTCAAAGTCCTGTACAACCATTGTATGATCCTGCCAATCCCGATGAAATATTCACCAACACTTTTTATTTTCATGCGTTGAATTATGTGGATAATGTGGACTGGCAAACAACCAATCTCCGAACTCTAGGTAATACTTTTTTAAATTGGAGGCCTTTCAAAAGCTTGAACCTTCACGCTGATTTTGGATTGGATAATTTTCACCATGATCGCGAGCGTTATTACAACTCTAAAGTAGTGCGCAACACAGGGGAACCCAATGGCCTCAAGCATTCTGAGGTCAGCGATGTGGTGCATTATTCGACCAATAACTACGCTACTTAT
>JAHEJC010000378.1 GCA_024639065.1 Lewinellaceae bacterium
AGAAATTTGATCTTCTGATAGTCCCCACTCCACTAAAAAATGGGTGATCGCGCCCTGTACTCCGCCCGCATCTGCTCGCTCTTCCGTAGTATACTTGGCAAATAGAAATTCAGGAACTCCATCCTCCCTGGTAGCTAAACGTATGCTGGATGAGGGAGGTAAATAAAAATATTCATTTTCATCTGAGTTGAGTGCTTTGTATAAAATGATATTAGTTCCATCACTTAATGCTACTTCTATAAAATCTTCAAAAGATAAGACTTGACTTGTATTGATTTGAATAAAGGAAACAAACCATAATAAAGTCAGCAGGGTCAATTTAATTTTTCTAGTAAGCATAATTTATATCTAATTTTTCTTAATTAAATCTTTGAATTGATCCAAAACGCCTTTGACTACTTCTCGACCATCTTTGGTCCTCATGGCATTTTTCCCTTCATCTGCCATTTGCTGAATAAAAGTGGGATCATTATTTCTAAGTTGTTCTGGTATAACCGCGTACATATATCCTGTATTTAGTTTGGCATCCCATTCGGTGGCCAACTGTCCTTTGTTCTTATGAAAGAAGATCAAGCGATAGGCATACCCATCAGTGTCCCGGTCCATGAAGATATTTTTTTCCATATACCCTACTCCCTGAGAGGTCGTAATATTAAAGCTGGACTGTACTTCTTTCCCAAATTTAAAATAGCGAAGTTGTAAGGATACATTTTTAATATCCAACTCATTCAGATCTTCCAGATCCGTCTCAAATCTTATCCTTTGGGGTTCCACTGGAGGTGCTAGGGTGATACCCTCCCAACTACCTTGTGTCCAGGCTGTATCTGCTGAAAAAACATGACCACCTTTAAGACTCCATTGACTTTTATATTCAAAGGCGCCAGGATCCTCATCCTGAGCTTTGGAATAAGTGATCACTGTACGGTTTCCATTTTCTTCAAAAAACTTTTTATCAAAAGTGACTTGTTTGGAAAAATCATTTCCATTTCCTCTTCTTTTGCGAATGTCAACGGTAACATAATTCAATTGATCGCCAAACATTTCCTCTGCATCCAGATCCAGAATTAAATAGATATCCCGATGCTGAAAAAAAGGATCGTTGAGATTGATGGTATTGATACAATTTTCATTGTCTCTCACCTGATCATAGTACTCACCCATATTCCTGGTCAAGGTAAATTCCTGGGTAATAGGAAGTCTTACTTTAAGCGAGTAAGTTTCAGTCCGACGCTGGGTTTTTAGTTCTAATCGCTCCCGATCGATAACATAAGAATTATAAGCATAATTATAATCTCTTTGATCGGCTCGGCTGTCATCTTGGTCATCTCCCTGTGGTGCTTTAAATTCTTTTTCAGAAACAGATCGTAAAAAATACTCCATGAAAGCATTAACCATATCCTGGGCAATTTGGCTTTCCGGTTGTAATACATCCAATTCCACCACTACTGCTTTTGAAGATCTCATTTCTGAAAATAGTGTACTTACTTCGGTATTAGTAACTGTATTGTCTCCTCTTCCTTTTTGACCTCCATCAACGTTTGTAGCCGTTCGATTATATTTTTGATAAACCGAATCTACTTTTAACCAATTTACAGTAATCAGACCTTCTGTAGCAGGCATCATCACGTCATACTCAAAAAGCAAGGAAATCGACACATCGGATATGGATCGATTTTCTTCAAAAGTAGCAGCCATCAACTGAGCACCCTGTTTTTGAAGATTAGCAGCCACCGCAACTTTTCCTCCAGGGATGACCGGTGCTCTACCAGAGGTAACCAAAGTAGGTGTATTCTGTGCGTCACGTAAAACAGAAGAAATGATTTGAAAAGAGTTCTCGCCACCTGGACGTACTTGTGCGGCTCCCATCACCCTAGGTTTTGTAATAGAGGCAAAAGATTCATTGGCTCCCCTCAATTGAGTAATTTTGGCTTCTAATTTAGATTGTAATTCTTCTTCTTGTTCTGGGGTCAATCCCCATTCCATAAGGAAATGCATGAGCGCTCCATTCACTCCACCCGCGTCTGATCGCTCTTCAGAAGTGTACTTCATAAATAGAAACTCAGGGATATTGTTTCTCTTTCTGGATAATCTGAGATTTGTAGGCAAGTAATAATATTCACTGGAAAAGGTTTTCTGCATTGGATTTGTTCTCCCAAACAGTGTTATTACATTACCATCATCTAAAGGAATAGATACTTTATTTAAAAAGTCTAAAACTTGTGATCTGACAGGATTAGTAAATAAGGTAGCCAGACAGCAAATCAAAAACAGATTATAGATAGATTTATTCATGATTGATTCCTTTTCATTATTTTTTCTTTAAGAAATGATCCTTGAATTTTCGTTCCTGGATCCTTTAATATTTCGAAACCTGAAATGCCTTTCAACAAATTGAATAGATAATTTGGAGTAGAGGCCTGCACAAACAAAATGGGCTCTTTCGCGTTGATATTTTTTCCAATAAGAAATTCAATACCCAATTCGGCAAAATCCACACAGTTAAACTGAACAGCATTGAATAGCGGACTTCTTTCTTGAATACTATCTAAGAGTGTGATTAATCCATTACTGGTAGTATAGTCAGCATTAAATTTTAATATGCCGTCACAAGGGTATCCTTTTTGATTCGGGATTCCTCGGTGCCATAGAGAATGTATTGTAATGTCTTTTTCAGCAGAAGAAGCTGGAAGACGGTAAATCTTTGATGGTAAATCCTTAAATACTAATTCTTTTTCAAAGTGCTTGTTTAACGGCCAAAAATCAAAATAGATCAACCTACCTGATTTGATGGTGTCATATCGAACTTTATCAGGACATGTGTGACAATCATAAATTTTAATCTCGTATTGATCTATAGCCAAGCCTACATGACCACTTTGCCCATCATGCGTTGCATAGATTACCACGTAAACATCAGAATGAGCCTCAAAGACCACAGTAAGAATTAAGGACAATATGAGGATTAATTTAGTCATAAAACATGTTCAATTAATTCAGAAAATTTCTTTTCCAATATAATCTTATCTACCGTGCAAGCTCGGGTAATGATACCAGCTGATTTTAAGTATACTCTGAACCTAATTTTATCAAAGCTTGAAACATTCTCAAGGGCATTATTAAAAATTCGAAAATTTTCATTTGAAAACTTAAATGAAAGCGCCATTTTACTGCCAGGTGTTAAAGGAACGGGAGCACTACTGTTTAGTGAATGCCTCATTGCCTGTCCCAAATCATTGTCCCCAATGATTTCTAAATGTGAAATTTCATCATGAATCAGCGGAATACTGCCGGCTAGGTATGCATGGGTATCAACTTGCTGTTGTAATAAACGAGTAGCTTCTTTACGTTGATCAGTATCAAGACCCCATGTCAGTAAGAGGTGAAGAATACCTTCTGAAGGGGGTTTATTATCATCAATAGTATTGAAAGGCATAAAAGAAAATTCCGGACCTGCACTTGAACGTGAAATTCTTAAATTCAAGGGTAAATAATAATAGCGATTAGACTCTTCTATACTCACTTGGTGACAAAGGATGACCTCCGTTTGATCTGAAAGGACCAAGTTTATCTTCTCTTCCTGGCTCAAACCAGAGATCAGAAAAGACGTCGAAAATAATATGCTATATGACCAAATGGTTATATTCATTCTTCTAGCGGAATTTCATCAATAAATAAAATGCCAATATTATCATTACCTTCTTCTTGAATCCTGGTTCCATCTTTTTTAACCCAGGTAATCGAATAGTGCACATCTTCTTGCTCCAAAGGTAACGTAACATTGAAAAGCTTTGTAGATAAATCATCTGTAGGTCTCACCGAAATCGATTCTTTACGCGTTTCATTAAAAAAAGGATATTCTATTCTTACCACAATGGCTCTATATCCTTCTTCTTTCAAATATTCCAAATCACCCTCCAGTACTATTTCTTTTCTTTGGAATGGCGTATATAGGTTGATCATAGCACTTTTTGCGCGAATCCAATCAGATTCGAAAATACCGCCTCCGACAAATTGCCAGATAGTTTGATACTGGTATTCCATCCATTCCTGCATATCATGATCTTCATGATTGAGATAAGTAAATTTAAATTGGTCGGCGGAGTTCTGAAAAAAATTTTTATTTACAAGAATTTCCTTAATCGTTGTCTCGGTTGAATTGTGTTCCTTTTTCAATTTCACGGTAACATTGTTCACCATCTTTTCAAACTCTTTTTCCAAGGATCCATCAACCCCTATATACACATCTCTTTGTTGAAAGGCTTTGTCATAAAGCGGAACATCCCGGAAGAATTTCTTGTCTTGCCCATATTTGCTATATAGGTCGCCTACATTGAAGGAAACGAAATGGTATCTATCCAAGGTGGATCTTCCTTGGAATTTAAGATTCGCATTACCCTTTGATTTTAACTCCTTTAACTTGAAGGAGGCGTTCAATCCGAATCCTGTGAGGTTACGACTGTTAAGTGCTCCACTTGAACCGAAGAGTGCTCCCACAGCATCCATGAGCCCTCCTTGTTCGTTGGTAGGAATACTAGCGGGTTCTACTTCTTTAAACATCATGGCTAGTAGCCGATCGTATACCGTGTTTAGTAGTGATTCCATGTTCTGATTACTTCCTACGGTATTTAAAGTTATTGCCGTTTCCTGGAAAAGCTCATCAAAACCCACTTCTACATCAGCTCCTATAAAGTAAATGGAGCCGCCCGCACCAAATGCTTTGCTTTTATTTACTTTATTCCAATCTACATGCAGATCAGCCTCGTAATAATCTGACAATCCTGAAAATCCCAACTCAAATATTATAGAAATATCCGGGGTAGCCATTTTGAAACTTTCCAACAACAACTTTGACCTTTCTGGTAACAAATCAAAGGAAAAAGCAAGTTGACCATTTTCCAATACAGGCGCTTCTCCTGTTGCTAGCACCTCATTTTTACTTGCTCCATCTTCGGTCAAAACTGAACTCACCAGCGTGTAGCGTGCTTTGGTGATAAGCACTGCACCATTTAATTGAACATCATTTCCAAATTGCTCTTTTAGACCTTCTTCAGCTGCGGTAATTTGTTGTGGATCAGTGGAATATTCCACCAAAAAGTTTACAATCCCACCCCCATCCGCTTGTGAAACTGTATTATTACTACTTTGACTGGGATCTTCTATAATATACCTCAAAAAGCTGAACTGGGGAAGGCCTTCATCGTCTACTACAATTCTACCTCCATCTGACGAAGGCAAATATTTATAATTAAGTGAATCACCATAAACAGGAAAACACCACAAGCCTCCCATGCGTATTCCCTTATCTAATTGAATCATTTGAGACAATCCAAATTGAATTCCAAGAACAAGAAAAACACATCCGAGGATCAGTGCTCTCAATGGTTTGTGACAGTTTTTTAGTTTCAATAGATTTTGGCTGTTAATTTATTGTCTATGCTTAGTTTGAAGGAGGTAATAAATACAAAAAATCATCATCCAATTGGATGACTTCTCCTTCAATAATCTTATCGCTTTTCTTTTGGTACCAGTTGACCTGATAAGCAACGGGTTGATTGTGATCAAAATAGAGCGCAACGGTATTGGTATTCTCCGGATCAGTATCTCTAAAAACCAAGGACTTTTGCACTTGGGGTTCACCATTCAGAATGGTAAAAAATCTGATCGTACCAGATTTAATGCCTGCTTCAACAAAGGTGGTCCGATCGGCATCAATTTCAATTATTTTTTTGTCAAAAGGCGGTATCAATGGTATTGCTGCCTCTTTTGATTCCAGCCATAAGTCCTGATTTGCTGGAAAACTAATCGTTTTTTGCGCACCTTTAAAACTCCAGCTCACCCTGTAATTATAATTGATCAAATCTTCACCTGACAAACCTAAAGCTGGATAACTTAACTCCTTTAGATTTATACCTTCCTGTAAATCCTGCGCGTTGATCATTATTTCTTTGGTTACAGCTGGTTGTCCATTTTTGTAGTCCTTTTTAAAACTGACTAAGACAAAATTTAATATTTCACTAAAAGCTTCCGTAAAATTACCATCCAGCTGAAATATGACTTGCCTTTTTTGAAAAGTAGGCTCGTCGGTGTTTATGATTCTGAAATATTGATCGTTGTCCTTGTGAAATCCGTAAAACCCCCGAATATTACCTGTAGTAAAAAAGGGGACTTTTATCGTAGAGGATCTACTTAAGTTCAAGTAAAATTTATTGACCCGGACATCTTTATTCCGCTTTAGTACGAATTGATAATCAGTCGTGTATGGCTGATCGCCTGAATCAGAAAACCACTTAATGAAAGCTCCTTTTTCCTGTCTACCCGGAATTTGA
>JAHEJC010000059.1 GCA_024639065.1 Lewinellaceae bacterium
AATGACAAACCATCAAAATTGGCGAAGATTAAATGGTGAAATAATCAGACAGCCTATTAAGGATAAAGTAGAAGAAATTATATTACGAGAAATTGGTGAAGGCCATCGGTTGAAAGTTTGTATTGGAACCGATTCCAGAGTGAAAGCTAATGTTACAGAATATGCCACGGTCATTGTATTTCTGCGGGAGAAAAAGGGAGGTTTCATGCTCATCAATAATTCTCAAACGTATAAAGAGATTTCGGTAAAAGAAAGAATGATTTTAGAGGTGTCAAAATCGGTAGAAATTGCTTACCATATTTGTGACCTTTTAGATAAATATAATGTGGATCTTGAGGTACATGCTGACATCAACACGGATCCAAATTTTAAATCCAACCAAGCCTTGAAAGATGCTATGGGATACATCATGGGCATGGGATTTGTTTTCAAAGCAAAACCAGACGCTTTTGCCAGTTCTTCTTGTGCGGATAAAATCGTTAATTAGGTCGGAATTGCTTTCAATTTATTATTTTTGCACCATCCATAAAACAAAATTCTGCTTAGTCAGCCAAATGAAGACTTTCGTAGATTTTTTTCAAATCATTCCATAGGATCAATCTATATTCGACACAAATTTTAAAAAACGAACGGTATGAATATTATAAAGCCCTTATTATTGAGCGCTTGCTACCTATTTACTTATCAATTATCAGCCCAATTAAACCCAATAGAATTTGAAGAATTTGATCTGGAAAATGGCCTCCATGTCATCTTACATCAGGATAATTCTACTCCGATTGTAGCTGTTTCGGTTATGTATCATGTAGGTTCAAAAAATGAAGATCCGGAACGAACAGGATTTGCCCATTTTTTTGAACATTTATTATTTGAAGGATCCGAGAATATCGGACGAGGTGAATATGCCAAGTATGTTGAACGGGCAGGCGGAGCCATCAATGCAAATACCTCCCCGGATCGAACCTATTATTACGAAATTCTTCCCTCCAATCAGTTGGAGCTGGGGTTGTGGCTGGAATCAGAACGAATGTTGCATGCTGCGGTTGATCAGAAAGGAGTGGATACACAGAGAGAAGTGGTCAAAGAAGAACGCAGAGAGACTGTCGACAACAGGCCTTATGGATCTTTATTAGAAGAATCCTTGAAGAGAGCTTTTACCAAGCATCCCTACCAATGGGGGATAATTGGATCCATGGATCACCTAAATAATGCAGAGGAGAGTGATTACCAACAATTTTACAAGGACTTTTATGTACCAAACAATGCTACCTTATCCATTGCAGGGGATATTGATTTAGAAGAATGCAAAGCTTTTATAGCAAAATATTTTACAGATATTCCTAAAGGTGACAAGCCCATTTTTAGACCAAATATCGTTGAGCCACCCTTAAGCGGAGAAGTATCGGATACCATTTATGACAATATTCAATTACCCGCGGTAATCCAGACTTATCGAATACCAGCACAAGGTACTCCTGATTATTACGCGGTAAGTATGTTGGCACAATTGATGTCCCAGGGACAAAGTTCGAGATTGTACAGGGCCCTGGTTGATGAGCAACAAAAAGCTCTTCAAGTGGTGAACATCCCAATACCTATGGAAGATCCGGGAGTAGCCATTCAAATTGGTATTGCTAATATGGGTGTAGATCCTGCTCAGTTAGAGGCTGCAATGGATGAAGAAATGGTAAAAGTGCAGCATGAATTAATTTCTGAAAAAGAATTCACTAAGCTTAAAAATCAAATTGAAAATACCTTTATTTCATCCAATACTCGAATGGCGAATATAGCAGAAAACCTGGCAAATTATCACGTCTATTTTGGAGATGCTGATTTGATAAACACTGAAATAGACAGATACCTGGCAGTTACGCGGGAGGACCTGCAACGAGTGGCCAAAAAATATTTCACTCCAGATAATCGTGTTTCATTGAAATATCTTCCAAAACAAGCCACACCTTAAATTATTAAGTCAAAAGTAATTATGAAAAAGCAATTATATTTATTCTTATTGGTTATTGGAGCTTTTATTTTATCCTGTACTCCAAAGACCTCTACCTCAGTCACTGAGCCCGGTAAGGATGTTGTGGAAGAGGCCAAGGAAGTCATGACGGATTTTAGGTCCAAAGCACCAGAACCTGGACCTGCCAGACCTATAAAAATAGGTAAAGCTCAAGAATTCAATCTCATCAATGGATTAAAAGTTATTGTGGTTGAAAACCACAAAATTCCCAGGGTCAGCTATCAATTATTTATTGATCGGGATGTAATTTATGAGGGGAACAAAGCAGGCTATAGCAGTTTTACTGGTCAATTGTTAAGTACAGGAAGTAAGTCAAGGTCCAAAGCTGAAATCGATGAAGCAGTGGATTTCATTGGTGCGAACTTGTCGACCAGCTCAAGAGGAGGATTTGCCAGCTCGTTGAAAAAACATGCTGAAATAATACTGGAATTGCTTGCCGATGTAGTCCTGAATCCAAGTTTTCCACAGGAAGAGTTTGATAAAATTAAAAAACAAACCCTTTCAAATCTGGCGGCAGAAAAAGAGGAACCTAACTCTATTTCTAGGAATGTATCATCCGTGGTTAATTTCGGTAAAGATCATGCTTATGGAGAAATTGAGACAGAGGAAACAGTGAACAACATTAAGTTGGAGGATTGTATAAATTTCTACGAATCCTATTTCAAACCAAACAAAGCTTATTTGGTTATTGTGGGCGATATTACTGAACAAGAGGCTGAAGTTCAAGCGAATACATATTTCGGTAATTGGAAACGGGCAGATATGCCTCGTCACTCTTTTAAACCTGTGCCGGAATTGGATAAGACGGTGATCGACTTTGTGGATAAATCGGGTGCTGTTCAATCCGTAATTAATGTCACCTATCCTGTAGATCTTAAGCCTGGATCGGCTGATGATATCCCCGCAAGATTAATGAACAACATTCTTGGATATGGTGGTGTTTCTGGGCGTTTGTTTAAAAATTTAAGAGAAGATAAAGGATATACGTATGGAGCCTATTCATCCCTCTCCAGTGATAAGTATTTTGGATCTTTCAGCGCTTCCGCAGGGGTTAGGAATGAAGTAACAGATAGTGCAATTGTTGAATTTTTGAATGAAATGCAGCGGATAAGGTCTACTCCAGTTACACCGGAAGAACTTCAACTTACCAAAAATTTGATGTTCGGGCAATTTGCCCGATCAATGGAGAGTCCACAAACCATTGCCCGTTTTGCACTGAATATGGCCAGATATAATTTACCAGAAGATTATTATCAAACCTATCTAGAGAAAGTGGAAGCTGTGACAGTGGAGGACATTCAAAGGGTAGCTAATAAATACATCAGACCAGACAATGCGCATATTGTGGTAGTAGGGAATAAAGATGAAGTAGTCGATAAGTTAAAGCCAATTGCGCCAATTAATTACTACGACAATTTTGGGAATAAAGTTGATCTCAAACCTTCTACACCGATTGACCTTGCACCAGCAACCATCATTAATAATTATTTAGAAGCTATTGGTGGCGTTGATGTGTTGAAAGGGGTCAAGGACAGTTACCTAAAAATGGAAGCCAATGTGCCTCAGATGGGTGGTGCTATGGTTATGGAGCAATACACGAAAGATAATACAAAGTTCAAAATGGCGGTAACTATGCAGGGCATGACGGTCCAAGAACAGATTTTTGACGGGATAAAAATGCAAGTTTCGCAAATGGGGAATGCTGAAATTGTAGAAGATAAAAGTGCTTTAATGACTGCGAAAGAACAGGCCGTTACGTTTAAAGAAATATTTTATGGGGAGAAAGGCTATACCTTGAAAATTTCCGGAACAGAAAAAGTGGGGAATACTGAATCTATTAAAATGATTGTAACAAACCCAAACGGTTCGAAAACAACAGAATTTTATGACCGAAGTAGTTTTCTTAAAGTTAAAGAAATATCTACTCAAGAAGCACAAGGTCAGCAAATGACCAATACGACTGAATTTGAGAATTATCGAGATATCGGTGGTATCAAAGTGCCCCATAAAATTACCATAACAGGCGCTATGCCCATCCCTTTAACCTTTGAATTAAAAGAAGGTAAGTTTAATATGGGTGTATCTGACGATTTATTTATAATTGAATAAAAAACTTCGAAATATGAAAAATTTAAATATTCTTTTTGTGGGGTTTTGCATGGTTGCACTGGCTTGTACGCCGAAAGTAGCTGAAAAGACCGCTGAAACTGAATCGCCTAAAAATGAAACTTCCGCCGCTCCGGAAAGCAACATGGCAATGGAAGTATTAAACAACTATATCAACGCGATTGGCGGTAAGGATGCCATCATGGCTGTCCAGGATGTTTCTACGGAAATGGAAGCAAACACGGGGATGGGCGCTATAGAAATGAAGTCTTTTGTAAAAGGCGGGAAATACGCGATGCAAGTAATGGCCCAGGGCATGACCGTTCAAGAAATCAAATTTGATGGAAACAAAGCTATGATGGGTGGAATGCAAGGAAATCAAGAAGTTACAGATGAAAAGCAATTGGAAGGATTCCGAACTCAGTCTAAAGTATGCCCTGAAATGGAGTATTTGGGAGATGGTTATAAAATGAGTTATGAAGGAGAAGAAAATTTAAAAGGAACCGATGTGCATGTGATTAAAGTGCTTACCCCTCAAGGTGCAACCGTAACTGAATATTATAGTAAATCCGATAAGTTGAAATTGAGGACTATTGGGGAACAAGAGATGCAAGGTCAAAAACAAACGGTTAAAACTTCCTTTAGTGATTATCGTGAAGTTGGAGGTATTAAGTTTCCTCATTCAATTTCAATTTCCGGACCGATGCCTTTCGATCTTAATCTTGAAGTAACTTCCTTAAAGGTGAATGAAGGCGTTTCTGATGCGCTTTTTGAGATAAATTAACATAAACCCAAATAAAGTAAAATTGTTATTATTAGTAAGAGGCTTTTTACCACCGTAGGGAGCCTCTTATCAGTTGAGCTATTCATCCTCCCTATGTCTCCTGACTGCGAATCTGTAATGACTAATGCAAGTATCTAGGATACAGCCCATAGGTTGGATTTTAGGTTGGAAAAGACAAAGGGAAAAAGACCAGGAACTAGGCTTAAGGCTATTGGAAGTCCTATTACCATCAAAGATTTTCTAATTTTAATTCTTCAATGCTTAATTATTCGTTCTTGTAGAGATGATCTTGCTTTGATATTTGACTAATTCACATAATCTAAAACTTAAACATGATTCAGGTTTTTGTTACTGGTGGTACGTTTGATAAAGAATACAATTTTGTTACAGGCGAATTATTTTTTAGAGATACCAATTTGCCAGAAATGTTCGAACGGGGTCGCTGCAGTTTGAAAATCGATGTTAAGACGTTAATGATGATTGATAGTTTGGAAATCAAGGAGGAGGATAGAATGATTATCGAGCATAATTGCAGAAAATCCAAATCAAAACAAATATTAATAACGCATGGCACGGATACCATGGTAGACACTGCCAAGTATTTAGCTAATTCCGAACATTTGAAAGAAAAAACGATTGTTCTGACCGGGGCATTGATACCGTATGCATTTGGGACATCTTCGGATGGGTTTTTCAATTTAGGAAGTGCACTTGCTTTTGTACAGGTTTTAAAACCAGGCGTTTACATCAGCATGAATGGCAGATTTTTCAATTGGAACAATGTAAGAAAAAATCGGACAAATGGATTTTTTGAAACCATCACCTGATTAAACTGGGTCATGCTATAATTTTTCTGATTTAACTATTCAACTTTAATTTGACATAGGTTCCATACCTTACTCATTAAAGATCATATCCCGAAGGGATGAACCCTGAATTGCCATGTATGTTCATTCGGAGTAAATAAGTTATCTTTTTTGCAAACCTGGAAAGGGTTGAATTAATTAATCAAAGTATTTTCATAAGACCTTTTAGAGTATCAGGTCTATTCCGGTTGCCCAGCCTAATTTTGCGACCGTGTCAAGACTATTTCAATTCGATTGATCGTTAATAAAGGATTAATAATAGAATGTCATTAATATTATAAATAAATATAATATATATATAGGTCTAAGTAATCTAATTATAGTTTAATATTTATTGTAATATATTGGGAATCCGGGATTTATTATTTAATTTTGAAAAATTATCGAACGAACACTATCATATGCAAAAAGTAATTTCTACAATATGCGTAGCTGTTTTAATTTGTTCCTTGGCAATTGGTCAAGCAAGTTTTCCTGAACAAGGATTGTCATTTAAGCGAACTTTCATTGACTATCTGAGTCAGAACGCAGGTACATTTGGTGATTTCAAGAATTACAATAGTGGTTTTGAAATTGGTTATTTACGTGGTTTCACTGAAAATATTGAGGGTTATATTCCCTTAAGGTTAGGTGTCATCAAATTGACCGATGAACTCAACGTAAATAATGCGGTGTTAGCCGAGCTGGATTTACAAGCCAGGTATTGGTTTTATCGCGGAAAGAAAGTTAATCCATATGCCTTGGCAGGTATTGGAGTGGTATCCGAAGACTTGGATAATTTTAATGCTCAAATTCCATTAGGAATTGGTGTGGATTTCAGAATAGCTCCTTCATCTTTCATTAACCTGCAAGGTGAATATCGAGTTTCTTTAGCAGAACAAAGAAACAATATTCAATTTGCTTTTGGATTTTCTCATTATCTGGATAAGGGAGATTCCTACGATGATAAAATTGGTGAGGACACCGATGAAATGAAAGTGAAAGATAGTGACGGAGACGGGATAACGGATGATTTGGATCTATGCCCTCAAATAGCTGGGTTACAAGCCTTTGCTGGTTGTCCAGATAGTGATGGAGACGGGATAGAAGATGCTCGCGACCAGTGTCCAAAATTAGCTGGGTTAAGGGCTTTAAATGGTTGTCCAGACAGTGATGGGGATGGTGTCTCTGATAATGATGATGAATGTCCCAATTTAGCTGGTTTAGCTGGCAATAATGGTTGCCCGGGAGAAGATTCTGATCAAGATGGTATACCAGATGACAAAGATGAATGTCCAAATTTGCCTGGAAGTATAAGTACTTTAGGTTGTCCGGATAGTGATGGGGATGGTGTTATTGATAAAAGAGACCTATGTCCTAACAACCCTGGTCCAACTCCCAGAGGTTGTCCGGACAGCGATGGGGATGGGCTCGATGATGGTGAAGACCGTTGCCCTAATCAAGTAGGAAGCGCAGAAAATAAAGGATGTCCAGAATTAAATGTGCAAGAAAAAGAATTATTACGCATAGCCATGAGGGATGTGCAGTTCGACCATTCCAAGGCTACTTTGAAATCTGAATCGTTTGGAATACTCAATCAAATCTTTGACTTGATGGACAAATATCCTGGATATACCCTTAGAGTGGGCGGTCATACCGATAATACAGGAAGCATGACTATCAATCAACAATTATCTCAGCAACGAGCTAAAGCATGTTACGATTATCTCTTGAATAAAGGGATTCCTTCCAGTCGAATAAGCTACAAAGGTTATGGACCGGACAGACCAATTGCTGATAATAATACCCAACAAGGAAGAGCTTTAAATCGTCGGGTTGAGTTCGAACTCATAATCGAATAGGAAATAAGTTTTCTTTATAATTAAAAGTTAAAGTAGGGTCTGAAATCTTAATTTCAGACCCTATTTCTATTATTTTCCAATAATTTGGATAATTTTAGCGTTTGATTTGAAAGAATCAATAAAAGGATTTTTTAGCCGGAAAGCAATTTTACATTATTGAACAATTGAACAATGCACCTCAGTAAAAGGCTTTTAGGTTTATTATTATTCATCTTAACTGTATTGCAGTCTTCCAGCAGTCAGCAAATTCCTCACGAAGAAATAATCATTCCGGATCGGGTACCAGTAGGTGAACAATTTGCCATTCATGTCCACTCCAATTACAACTTGCAAGAAATATTGATCGTAGATGAATTTGACCAGGTCCTTCCATTTAGGATAGCGATGGATGAACAAAAAGACATCCGTTTCATAAATCATTACAAAGTTGTTTTGAATGCACCCAACATGATTACCAATCAGCCACTTCAATTGATGTTTACCTGGGATAATGGAATCAAAAAAAATGTTCAGGTCTACGAGAAAGTAGTTCAAATTGTTGAGAAAGGTCAGCTATCTCAAAATGAAGAAAGGCATGGCGGACCCATGTTCGTGAATAGTACTAAGATTGTTCAGATTTATCCAAATCCTTCTCAAGGTGAATTTTTATATTTGGAATTTGATAATATAGAAAGACAGCCAAAATTGCTGAAAGTATATGACCTTTTTGGACAATTGGTGGATGAAGTCATTTTAAAAGATATAAGAACGGTATATCGGGCCAATCGATTGAAGAATGGAAATTATGTGTTTACCTTTCACGATGACCACTCAGTCTTCTCTGAAAAAGTAAAAATTTCCAGAGAGTGAGTCAATTGTTGATCATCTCTGAATTTGCTAGAATCTTTATTTTTATAGCTTCCAAGCGTTGACCTAATTCTGGTGATCCTAACCATTCACCTTCTTTAATCCAATCCGTATCTCCCACATTCTCTATATGCCCCTGATACTCAAAGCGATGACCTGAACAATTGATTAATTCAATTTGGATGGCTTCGATTTGCTTTTTATCTCCGCTTTTTCCTGCAGCTGTGCCCATAGGTATCCATTCACTAGTGCCATAGTCCTTTTGATGGATTTTATAGTGGAATTTACATGTATCCGTTTGGTTGAAATCTGCCAAAAATGATTCTATACGCAAACCTTCGCCTTTAGTACCTACCCATTCACCTTCTTTTTTGGGGGGAAGCCAACCTCTTTTTTCCACATGGGCTTGGTAAGTCAATCCTAGGGTATTGGGCGTCGAGTGATATACATTGATTAGAAAATCGTCATACTCACCAATAATTAACTTGTCAACAGATTGGTCTATTGGTAACCCGTTAGGTCCGCCTAACTGAATCGTAAATTCATTATTGTCTTGCTGGCAATATAGTGAAGTTATATCTACTTCTGATCCATTGCGCAAATATCGGGGACGCATTTCCTCATAGGTAAGATTTATTCCGGTAATGGTCAAATAAGTTGCATTTACTTCATCTAATTGGTGAGCATACAATTCACCCGGATTTATGGAGCAGATCAATGATTTTGATAATTCAGACTTTCTATACAGTAGATAGAATCGAATGCCTTCAAGATGATTTAGAATTGACTTTTCATTGGAAATATCAAAACAATCAGTATTTGCGTTTTGGTTAATTAGATCGATTAGATGTGATTTGATTTCGATTGGAATGATTTCACGATCTGAAAGTTTACGGATACTTGAGACAATCGCTTCCCCATCTAATATGGAACGCTTACAGTCATCAATGGCGAATACTGCTTCGTAATTTATTTTTTTGCAGTTGATCAGCAAAGCGAAGAAGATTCCTAAAAAAATTACCCGCTTCATCAACTCAAATCGTGGATGATTGACAAATGTCCCAGGTGGTGCTGACCATGCCATGCATACAATGCGGTTGTTTCGGCCAGGGTCCATTGTCGATTAGTTTCTGGGTGCTGAAAGGTTTTGGAGAAATCCCGCTCATTCATATTTTTTAGTAAAAAGACCCATTTCGCATGGATGCTATCAACCAAATTTAACGCCAAATCTAACGATCCTTCATAGTCTGGAAGGTGTGCCCAGCGATCTTCGTAATAGGGTTTTATCATGGGATTTTCCTCCGTCAAAGCAAGTTTGAATCGAATCAAACTATTCATATGACTGTCCGCTATATGATGTACTACCTGACGTCCATTCCATCCACCTTCCCGATAGGGTAGATCTAGTTTGTAACTGGATAGGCTCAGTGTAATTTCTCTCAAGGATTTAGGGAATTTTTCAATTTCTGAAATCCAGAACTCTATTTGTTTTGTGGAAATATTACTAGGGTTTTTGAATCGTCCAACCGGGTATTTTAATGCTTCATCCATTTATAAAACTATTTTGTCTGGTTAAATCAAAATTTTCTCATACAAGTATACTAAGGTTATTTCATTTCTGGACTACTTAATATAATAAGAAGTGACCAAAATTGACGCTCATTCCACATAAACAATTTTCTTAGAATTATTAATTACCAGAATTCCAAGTCCTAGCAAAACCCAACCTAATTTTATCATTAATTTTCGAGTATCGATTGCCGTAACATTGTCAGAAAGAAAATACATCGCCGCAATTCCTGGATAAATCAATGGTATTAAAATAAGTAAAACCAAAGCCCATAAATTAACCACAAATCGAATATCTCGATGATTTATCATTAATAAAATGATGATTGCGATATGTCCAACACTACGAATAAGACTGGTTGAAGAACCCAGTACTAAACCATACAAGATGTCAATCACCAAAAGAATACTGACTAGTATTTTAAGGAAGGTGCGATATTGTGCAAAAGAAATTTTCACTAAATTTTAGATATCTTCACCAAATTTAATTAAATGCAATTTAGTGATTGATATCTTTTCTAGTCAATTTTGATCAATTGTTGATTCGATTATAGAATACCAGCTTGCACATGTTTCAATCCAATAACCACATTTTCAAATTACTTTTGAAAAATATAAGCACTTCCCTCATCGGATGTTGCCAAATCATCGCTGTAGGCACCCACCAGAATGAGATGGTCATAAACATCCAATGAAATTCCGAAATAGTCTGAGTCCGCGCCATCTGAAGCAATCAACTTAGCGGATTCGGTCATGGTTTTCCAACCAGTTGATGGTTTTTCAAAAACATAGGCACTTCCTCTGAAGGTACCAGTGAGGTTATCCTGATAAGCCCCTGCAATAGCAATGTCGTCATAAATCGCTACACTTATACCCATGCGATTTGAGTTGGCCGCATCAGAAGCTGTTAATTTGGCGGTTTCTGTCATATTTGTCCATCCCCCTGAAGGTTTCTCAAAGATATACGCACTTCCTTCCTGCGTACCGGATAAGTTATCCTGGTAGGCACTGATTATTACTACGTCACCAGAGATATCTACCGCACCACCAAATAAATCATTATTACTACCGTCAGATGCGGTTAGTTTGTAGGTCTCGTTCATGGTTATCCAGCCTCCTGATGGCTTTTCAAAAATGTAAGCACTTCCTTCGTTTAATCCGGATAAGTCGTCATCGAATTCACCAATAATTGCGACATCCCCATCAATAGCCACACTCACCCCAAAGTAATCTTGCGAATTGTTAGTGGAAGCTGTTAATTTGGCGGTTTCAGTCATAGAAATCCATCCGGTGGGTGGTTTTTCAAAAAGATAAGCACTGCCTTCATCAAGAATAACTAGATCATCATAATAAGCGCCAACCAGAATCACGTCTCCAGAAATGCCTAAACTGGAACCAAACCGGTCACCATTGGCACGATCCGATGCGGTAAGTATAGCGGTTTCCGTCATCGAAGTCCAACCGCTTGGCGGTTTCTTAAATACATAAGCTTTACCCCCATCACCCGCAAGTGAAGAAGGATTAGCACCTACCACGATCACATCTCCTTCTATAGCTACTTTGACTCCAAAACGATCAAGGTCAATGCCAACTGAAGCTGTAAGTTGGCCAGTCTCATTCCACACCCCTGCACTCCGCTCAAAAATGTAGGCACTTCCTCTATCGGTTCCACTTAAAGCATCATAAGGAGCACCTATAACGGCTACATCACCGTAGAGTGCAACACTTATTCCGAAATTATCGGACATACTTCCATCTGAAGCGATTAATTTTTGGTTTTCAGTAGCTTGATATTGAGGTGTTTCGGTTACACCCCAAGTCGTTGATGTTTTCGTAAAGGATACCCAGTTCTCACCGTTGTATCCTTCAAAATCCTGGGTAATTGGATTCCAGCGAATGACGCCTTCCTGATTGGTTGTGCTATTACTAACTTTTAAGCCTCCTTCTACTTCAAGCTTTGTCTGGCAGAAGGTATTATTACCTATGAATGCAAGCATGGCAATAACTAGAATAAGTGTACTCAGTTTTTTCATAATCATGAATTTTGTGTGTCCTCAAATAGTTTAGCGCTCATGTTTTTGATATGAGCTGGTTCTAGTGTTTAGAATAATTTAATTTTTGCTCTGGTACTTTTAAAAGATAAAGATGGGATCACACGCGATGGATTGGGTATGACTTGTCTATCCTATCTTTTAGGTTGCCTCGTGTTCAACGTGGCCAAACTAGATGAAAAAAATTTTGAAAGAAATGATGTTTCTCAATTCATCAAATGATAGTAATCATGATACCCACTGTGCATATATGGATAGAAAAGAAACTAATACATTAATCGGTTTCTACAAAGTGATGATGCATGAGTTGACCAAAAGAGATATTTTCATCATTGGGGCTTAAATCTTCGTGAAAATAGAGTGTAAACTCAGCGCCTAATTTTTCAATAATAAGATCTACTAACAACGCATTTTGGAAAACGCCTCCACTGAAAGCAAGGTGTTTAAGATCATTCAGCGCTGCAACAGTCTGAATAATTTCTACCAAGGTGAAATGAAATCTTATAGCTATTTTATCTGATGCTGTTCCACTTACTATATCTTCTATAATCATATTATTGATGACGGTTAGATCAATGATGCCTTCTTCAATTTTTATCGGATATGAGTTGATTGTTTCCACATCAACATAGTTTGAAGCTTTATCCTCCAACAGCATGGCTGCTTGGCCTTCAAAATCATTTATATCACAAAGATTTAATACAGAAGCAATAGCGTCAAACCACCTGCCCATACTGGACGTAAGCAGATTAGGATTGTGAATGATTCTGGAATAATTATTCCATTCAACACTACTGAACTTTTTGTTCAGAATAGGTTGAGCTTTTTGAATATTATTAAAATAGGCTAAAGCGGCAATCCTTGGTTCTATTGACATTTTATTGCCCAGCAACCATGCTGACATAGAAATGTGACCAATTCGCTTGATGCTCCTATCAGCATACCTAAAGAATTCTCCACCCCATACATTTCCATCATATCCATATCCTGATCCGTCCCAAATAACCCCCAAAATCGATTCATTACTATCCCAAAGATTATGCTCACTCAATATTGCGGCGTAATGAGCTTCATGGTGTTGGATAAATTTGAAAGGTAATGAATGGGTGTCAGCGAATTGTTTAGCGAGTGCTGTCGAAAAGAAGTTTGAATTTTGGTCGGCTAGAATCATACTGGGTTGTAGGTTAAACATATTCATAAAATGATCACAAATATGTTCAGCTCGCTGATGGGATGCCCAGGTGCTCATGTCCCCAATATGTTGACTTACAAAGATGTTTTTTTCATGCTGAAAAGAAAAGGTATTTTTTAGATCTGCACCAAAGGCGAATACGGTTTCTCCTGCCAGAGGCATCGGGTGAATAAATTCAGGTGCTAGTCCTCTCGATCTCCTCAAGATAATTTTTTGATTATAGGACTGGCTCAACTGAATAACACTATCGTCCTGAGGCATTACGATTTCTAGCTCATGACTTAAGATTATGTCAGCGATAGGAGTCAATTTGGACAAAACATCCTGGTCTTCATAGATAATGGGTTCACCTGATATATTCCCGCTTGTGGCAATCAAAGGGAAGTCACATTGATCCAAGATCAGTTGTAATAAAGGGGTTGGGGGTAAAAATACCCCTACACGTGATAAATCTTTTTTTACCTCAAAGGGCAGATCATTTTTTTTGGGTATCAGTAAAACTATGGGTGCTGTGGAAGATGTAATTAAAACTTCTTGTTGTTTTGAAACGTAATAATTATCACGTATCGCTTGCATATCGCTATACATTATGGCCAGTGGTTTGTCTCTGCGATTTTTTCTTTTCCTTAATTCGGTTATGGCGCGACTGGAAAAGCCATGACAACAGATAAGGAATCCAGCCATGCTTTTAATGGCCACAATTTCTTCACGCTCTAGAGCACTTTTAACATTTTGAAAAATGGTACTTGCCTCAGTTGAGATTAATGAATTCTCTTTCCAGAGGTTCAGCTGAATTTTGCATGTGGGGCAGGATAAGGACTGAGCGTGTTCTCTTTTACTTCCCTTCTCTTGGTACTCTTTTAAGCACCTATCACAAGGGGCAAATGTATTCATGGTGGTCCCGGATCGATCGTAAGGAACTTTGTCTATGATTGAATAACGGGGGCCACAATTCAGACAAGAAGTGAATGGATATTGAAAGCGCCGATTTTGAGGATTGCGAATTTCTGATTTACAAGCATCACACAGCGCGTGATCTGGAGATATAAATAGTGTTGGCGTTTGAGTGCTTTTACTATTGGAAATTTCGAAGGAGGCATATGATTTTTCAATTACCGGCCTTATTTCAAGACTGGTTATACGTGATAACTTAGGTGACTTTCGATGAATACCTTCAATAAAATTATCCTTTTGATTTTCACCTCCTTGAATGACTATGGTCACACCATTATCCGTGTTGAATACTTCGCCATGAAGGTTTAATTCAGCTGCTAAATTGCGGATAAATGGTCTAAATCCTACCCCTTGGACACGCCCTTTAATAACTATTTTCCAGATAATAATTCTGCCTTTTAAGGTGGAAGATGAATTATTGTTATATTTAGATTGCTACACAAAGTAAAGTAAATTGCAACAAATGCGTTAATAAGTGAAGTACATCACCGAGTATAGAGACCCAATACTAGCTAAACATTATGTCAGGGAGATTAGGCGCATAACCACCAGATCTTGGAATATTATGGAAGTATGTGGTGGTCAGACCCATGGGTTGGTAAAATTTGGGATCATGGATATTTTGCCAAAAGAGATTTCGATGATTCACGGTCCAGGTTGTCCGGTATGTGTTACCCCACTAAATCTGATAGATAAGGCAATCTATCTGGCTGTTGATAGATCAGTGACTCTTTGTTCTTTCGGTGATATGTTGCGGGTACCAGGTTCTGATCAGAGTTTATTGGATGCGAAAGCAAAAGGTGCAGATGTCAGAATTCTTTATTCACCATTAGAAGCTGTTCAAATCGCCTATGCAAATCCGGAAAAAGAGGTGGTTTTTTTCGCGGTTGGATTCGAAACTACGGCTCCAGCCAATGCCCTTGCGGTCTTACAAGCTGCTCATCTCGAATTAGATAATTTTTCAATACTAAGCTCACACGTTTTGGTGCCTCCGGCAATAGAGGCTATTATGAGTGATCCTGATTGTAAAGTTGACGGATTTTTGGGAGCGGGACACGTGTGTAGCATAATGGGGACGGAAGAATATCTACCCATAGTGGCTAAGTATCATGTCCCCATTGTAGTTACTGGATTTGAACCGATTGACCTGCTGCAAGGAATTCTGATGGTGGTATCTCAATTAGAAGCGGGCACCGCGAAATTAGAAAATCAATATGCTCGAATTGTAAAGTCAGCAGGTAATCAGGCGGCCCAAAAAGCGATCGATCAAGTATTTGAGGTAACAGCCAGGAATTGGCGAGGCATTGGCAACATACCCTATAGTGGCTATAATATTAAACAAAAACATCAGAAGTTTGATGCGGACAAAAAATTTAATGTAGATCTTGTTCCCGCCCGGGAATCTGAACTTTGTATAGCTGGACAGATATTAAAAGGTTTAAAAAAGCCACATGAGTGCCCGGCTTTTGGTAAACAATGCAATCCGGAAAATCCATTAGGGGCGCCAATGGTTTCTTCCGAGGGTGCATGTGCTGCCTACTTTCATTTTTCCAATTAATCGATATTTAAGTATGTCTGATCATCCGGAATTCATAAGTATGAAATTACAATGTCCTCTTCCCAAGCTCAACTATGAGTTTATTACCCTTGGGCATGGAAGCGGGGGGGTGCTTACGCATCGATTGTTGGAGGACATCATCTTTAATGCTTTGGGCGATCGATTAATAAAACAAGTGCATGATGCTGCTATAGCTGATCTCAATGGAACTCCGGTAATATCCACGGATAGTTTTGTGGTATCTCCACTCCATTTCCCGGGAGGGAATATCGGTGACCTCTGTGTAAATGGGACGATTAATGATTTAGCCATGGCTGGAGCCCGACCAAGATATTTGTCGCTTGCATTTATTTTAGAGGAAGGATTTTTAATTTCAGCTTTTTGGGACATACTGCTATCAATACGATGGGCCTGTCAATTGAACAATGTAATGGTCATTACAGGTGATACTAAAGTGGTGGATAAAGGATCTGGAGATCAACTATTTATAAACACCACTGGAATTGGCGAGCTTGTGACAGAAATAAAATTTGATGGTTCTACTTGTAAAAGTGGTGATGTTGTAATTGTTTCGGGTCCTATCGCTTCGCACGGGATGGCGATTATGTCAGTAAGAGAACACTTGGAATTTGAAACCACCATACAAAGTGATACCAAAGCGGTCTATCCGGAAATTGAATTGTTACTTAATAACTTTGGAGATCGGATTAAATTCTTACGTGATCCTACACGGGGTGGAATCGGGACCGTTTTGAATGAAGTGGCTCGCGCAAGAAATATGGGCATTGAGTTGGAACAAGAAAAACTACCAATTCTTCCGGAAGTAGATGCAGCCTGCGAACTGTTGGGATTGGATCCGATTTATGTTGCGAATGAAGGAATTTTTTTAGCGGTAGTTGAATCATCAGCAGCTGAAGATGTGGTTGAAAAATTGAATAGTATTAATGGTACTCAGCAAGCAGCAATTATTGGAATAATAAATGAAGACCATCCTGGCAAGGTGGTGCTTAGGAATTCATTTGGAGGAAGGCGAGTAGTGAATATGCTTACTGGACAACAGCTACCCCGTATTTGTTGATAATACTGAAATTTACCAGATCTTAATGAACCACTTAGTTTAGTGGAACTTGAATAGGGATGTTGGACAATAGCTCTGCTAATTCTCGAGCTTTCAATATGATTAAACTATTTTCTTTATAATCCATGATGGACTTACCAATCAAATCTGCCTCTCCAACATTGGGATCAAAAGGAATTGTGATTAATAATTCAAGTCCTTGATTCTTACAAAATTGATCCACTGCTTCTTGTTCCCTTTCGTTATGTACTTTGTTTGCGACGGCATATACACGTGAAATCCCAAGTTCTTTAGAAAGCGATGCAAATCTACCAGCAGCCTCCAAAGACCGGTAATAAGGTTCGACAACAGTGAGCATGATATCCACGTGCTTCGCTGTACCTCTCCTCATATGTTCCATTGAGGCTTCCATGTCTAGGAGGGTAACGTGGTCATTGTCAGCTGACATTGCGGTGTGAATTATTTCACGCACACAAGTATGCGATCCACACATACAACCAGCGCCGGCCACATCAGGAGTGCCTACTTTTAACAAGGTAACTTGATCGGGTGCATCCTGACCATAGATATTCAGCACCTCTTCCATAGGGCTTTTGACAATAATCTTTCTGGTCCCATCTGCTTTTTCGACTCGTTCCAAAATGTCTGTACTAAGATTTGGCGGAGGTACTTGGTTTGGATCAATTCCTAAAATTCTGGAAAGATTGGGATTTGGGTCGCCATCAATCGCCAAAACAGATTTGCCTGTTTGCCCAAAGACTCTACATAAGATGCCACTGATGGTCGTTTTGCCAACACCCCCTTTTCCAGCAATCGCAATTTTCATAAATTCTCATTTATTTTAATCTCATCGAGTTCACCCATGCCTTCCAAAAATTTAAGGGTGCTTTGGGCTTCTACCTCATCAATTATGCTGATAGCTAGTCCTACATGGATTAATACATAATCACCAATTTTTGCTTCCGGAACCATTGCAAAATTTATTTCTTTTTTTATACCTCCAATTTCAACTTTACCCAAAGCCATGATTTGATCATCAGCTTTTTCTAATGAAATCACTTTCCCTGGTATGGCTAAACACATAAATACATTTTTAATAGTTGGATGTCTCTATTCCATCAATTTTGGTTGGATCATAATCTCAAATTCGGATTTACCTTTATCACTAAAGTAAGGAAAAATTTGAAACCATATGAACTTTCTAAAATGATGTTCAAAATGAGTGTTGTTTTCTAGTACCGCATTTTGAAGATGGTAAAACTCCATACTGAAACGCAGAGACTTGGCTAGATCATAAGATAAGGAAGGTTCTTTAAATATGAGGAAGTCATTTCTTAGATTTTTTATTATCCAATTCTCCAATTCGGTTAAGGCTTTTTGTGATAATTCAATACGATACTCATGTAGCGCTGGATAGGACCGCAGGATTTCTATGCTATCAACAAAATAAAATGCGTATTTATGCATTTTGAAATAGTATTGGGTTAGCCTATTATCAAAATCTATAAAGAAGTATGTATGGTCCCAGGAGGCAGTCGTACTCATCAAATCCTCAAGGCTTCTTTTCACCACATATTTCACCAGATGTTCAAAACTTGGATAGTGATAGGCAAGGTTTCCCACACTCATTTTTAACGTATCGGCTATATGTTGTAGTCTTACATTTTTTAATCCGTATTGATTAAATAGGGCTAGGCTGACTTGATATATTCTTTCTTTTGTGGACAATTATTATAAATATGTTATTATATTTCATCCAATATATTGAATATGTTTCTATTCCTACTTATGCTTTTGTATTCAGTGGATAGATTCCAATTATCATGAAGTAGTTGTTGTCTCAAAACAAAATTAGATCAAAATGAATCTCAAGTTTATTTTAATTTCATTGTTGTGCTTTCTAACCATACTCATTCATGGCCAGGTAAACGATACAAGTGGGTTCAATATTGATTTGGAACAAATAGAGGTGTCAGCTTCCAGAACAGGGTCTTCAATTGATAAACTTCCATTGACGATTGACATTATCTCCAGAACTCATGTTGTGGAAAATCAATCTGTGACTGCAGTAGAAGCCTTACACCGAATACCTGGTATTGATTTGCAAAGTGACGGTGGCCTAACCAGCACACCTGTCATCAGAGGCTTGTCTAGAGAGAGGGCCCCTGTTCTTATCGATGGCAACTCCTTTGTGGGAGGTCGCATCAGAACTTATGCACTTATTGACCCATTTCAGATTGATCGATTGGAAGTAATCAAAGGACCTGCCTCTGCATTTTGGGGAAGTGATGCAGTAGGTGGTCTGGTCAATGTGATTACCCGAAAAGCTGAGTCTGGCTATGGCAAAGATTTTAAAATTGGGGCGAGCCTGTTTGGCGGATTTCAATCTGTTAACAATCACCTTCGAAGTAGAGTGGAAGTAGAAGGCAGGGGAGCCGGGTTCGATTTTTTGTTTGGAGGGGGTTTGAGAAACGCAGAAAACACCATGACTCCTGAAGGAGAAATACCAAATAGCCAGTTTGAGTCCAATTATTTTGATTGGAATGTTGGTTATTCGCCCGCCGAAAATCACCGTATAGAGATCAGCGGAAAATACTTCAAGAATGATAATGTTGGTTTTCCTGGGGGGCTTGGAGCACCAGGACCACCGGTAAGAGTTAGGCTTTTTTCACCGGATGAACAAACCGGAGTTAACTTGAGTTATAGAGGAAAAAATATTGGAAAAAAATTTGAAACAATTGGGTTAAATTTATATTCAAAAAGACAAAGGTTACACATCGATATGATAACCAATGTCTTTTTTGAAGGGACTAATAATCCAAACCGAATTCTTCACCCCAAGCTTGATGTAGATGTCGACTTTGGAGGGGCTAAAGCATTTGCTATATTAAAACAAGGTCCACATTCAAAGTTTACTTTAGGGGTAGATTATTTGCGAGAACATAGATTTGGAACATTTCGAGACTTAGTGGTCGATATATTTAATCCAAAGGGCGAGCAGGTTAACAAAATAGAGCCTCCGGATGCACAAATACAGCCAGACAGTTATTCCAATAGTATAGGCCTATTCGTTGTAGAAGAAATTAACATAAAAGATAAGTTAGATATTTTGTTAGCCCTGAGATATGATAATGTTAGCACCAATATTGAAAGCGAACCATTTTTTATTCCAGCCATCGCCAATCTCTATAATGAAGATAATATGTCAGATAGTGATAACGCAATCACAGGGAATTTGGGCTTAAAATACCATGTTTCGGATGAATTTGAATTGACAGCCAATTTAGCCAATTCATTTAGAGGAACTGATCTTTTTTCAAAATACCATTTTGCGGATGGATTATTACCCAATCCGTCATTGGACCCTGAACGTGGCTTCTTTTATGAACTAGCTGGTAAGTACCAAAATTCCGATGTCTACTTGGGAATAAATTTTTATCAGAATTCATTAACGAATTTATTTGTACCCGTCAATGTAGATTTTGAAGGGACTCCTGCGATTCAAAATCAAAATGTAGGGGAAGCTAAAATAACCGGTTTTGAATACCAGCTTTCATATAAATTTGGTATCCTTTCAAATGTTTATCTCAATGGCTCATTTATATCTGGCAAAAATACAGTGTCTGACAATTATCTCCCTTTTATTCCTGCCGCCAGAAATACGCTGGGTTTGCGATTAAGGGACAAGCTGAATAAATATTTTGGAGGTCTCGAAGTTGATTTAACTGGAACACAAGACAAACTTGCTCCTGGAGAAAGGGAGACCGAAGGTTATACATTAATTAATGTAAATGTAGGACTCCATTTGCATAAAATGGTTAAAGAATTCCCTTATGCCAAATTTATTTTGGGTATCGATAATTTAGCAGATAAATCCTACCAAAGTCATTTATTTAGGGGAGCTCCGGCTAATGTCACCAAGTTCTTCGCACCTGGAAGAAGTGTAAATGCCACCTTGATTCTAAAATTTGGTGCGGCAAATAGATAGGGGATGAGTTGGACTTTCAGATATTTTATATCGGGTTGAAAACCTGATCTTTTGTTTTAACAGGTAATAAATCTGGGGAAATTAGAAAATATTTTCTAATTCATTACCTATTTCGTTTTCTATCCGGACAATTTCTATATAAATTAGAGAATACAAAATTTTATTATTAAATGATAACTTCGGAAAATGATGGTGATAATAATAGTTTCAAACCATTTGAGTTTCCTGATCTAATAGAAGAAGTACATGCCTTTTGGATTGCGGGCGGAAGTTGTGACGGTTGCTCCATAGCAGCAGTTGGTGCCTCCAGCCCTTCTGTGGAAGATCTACTCACCGGGATCATTCCTGGTGTACCTAAGGTGGTTCTACATCATCCGGTATTGGCAGTTAATGCTGGCGAAGAATTTATCAAACCTTTTCGACTTGCAGCCGAAGGCAAGCTCGAACACCCATTTGTGGTAATCTGTGAAGGCTCGATTATGGATGAGCGCATAGCTGCAGCTAGTGGAGGCTATTGGTCTGGATTAGGAGCTGATGAAGATGAAAACGGTGAACCCCAACCAATACCTTCCTCCAGCTGGGTGAGTAGAATGTCTAAATATTGTGCAGCCGTTATAGCGGTCGGCACCTGTGCGACCTGGGGAGGCATCCCAGCTGCTGCCAACAATCCAACAGCAGCAATGGGTGCTGCCGATTTTCTAGGCGAAGAATACCGCAGCGCACTTGGTTTGCCAGTAGTGAATATTCCGGGTTGTGCGCCTCAAGGAGATAATATTACTGAAACTATTGCAGCAGTCCTGTTGTACCTTCATGGAATCGGCCCTTTACCAGAGTTTGACGAATTAGGTCGGCCGGCATGGCTGTTTAGCGAAACCGTGCATAGAGGGTGCACTAGAGCTGGGTTTTATGAAGAAGGAACTTTTGCTGAAGAATATGGTGACAAAGAATGTTTGGTTGAGGTTGGCTGTTGGGGACCTGTAGTTCAGTGTAATATCAACAAAAGAGGAGCAATAGGCAATCTTGGTGGTTGTATGAATGTAGGCGCACCATGTATTGGTTGCACAATGCCTGGATTTCCGGATGCATTTGCTCCCTTTTATCAGACACCTCCAGGTACAATTGTTTCTTCGAGTATTTCCAGATCCAGTGGATTTGTGGTAGGGACACTTAGAAGAATGACTCAAAAAAAATTGAATAGGAGTGGAACTTGGGAAAAAAACAAGAAAGTTATTTCAGGATGGGGACATGTAGAAGAACCAAACTTGCTGGATAAGATAAGTGGCTTCTTTTATGAGAAACTGCAATTTAGAAAATCTCCCAAACCTGGGAAAGGAATCAAGAGATTGTCTGAGAATAATGAATTCAACTTCCTAAATACAGTTTATGACTACAAGAAAGGTGAACTTAAATCGAATGGTAAACTTGAAGAGAAACCTAATCTAGTCGAAAAAGAAAACGCCTAATTTTTATGAATGATTCCGTTTTATATGAACAATGGTATTTCTGGCTAATCGTAAGTGGTGTTTTAGTTTTAGCTGCTGCAACCTTGTTGATACTCGTAATTCTGCAAGCGCGAAGAATACTGAAACATGCTGTTTCCGCACTAAATCTAGTATCTGAAATCAAGAAAAACACCATGCCGGTATGGGATTTACAGACCACAAATAAAGTGGCACGTGATATATTGCAAGAGGCTCAGGCAATTAAGGAACATACCGGATTAGTGGCTCATAATCTTCCTCAAAACACAAATAAGAAATAAATCATGGAGTATACAATTGAAGCTGTAACGACTGTATGGGGTATATCATTGGCTATTGGTTTGGTTGTGATAGCAGTTGTAGC
>JAHEJC010000060.1 GCA_024639065.1 Lewinellaceae bacterium
TGAAATGATATGGGTCCAGGGTGATAGTGAGCACCTAAATTATTCTGACGATACATTTGATGCCGTAACCGCAGCTTTTGGCGTAAGAAATTTTGAAAATCTAGAAAAAGGGCTCAATGAAATGCTTCGGGTTACCAAACCGGGCGGTTCTGTTTCAATATTAGAATTTACCAGACCAAGAAAATTTCCGATAAAACAAGCTTATAATATATACTTTAAGAATATTTTACCGTTAATAGGAAGAATCAAATCCGGTGACCCTGATGCATACACTTATTTGTTCAATTCTGTACAACAATTTCCTGAATATGAACAATTTACATCAGTCCTTTCAAAGCTTGGCTTTAGAGAGGTAGAATACCGGCCTCTAACATTTGGCATATGCTGCATTTACATTGGAAAGAAATAATTGTCTTAATATTTTGTCTTACTATCAATTTCCCTGGTTTTTCCCAAAAAAATGTTCAAGGAATTAATTATCAGGGTTATCAGAGCAAACCCTACTATTTTGGATTGTCTTTAGGTTTAACAAATTCGAAATACAGGATTTTTCATAGTAGAGATTTTGTAAACAATGATAGTATTAAAATAGCAGAGTCCTCCGGAGGCCCTGGTTTGCTAGTCGGGATTGTAACTAATTTGAAGATTGGTGATTATTTCGATTTGAGAATGATCCCTACTTTTAACTTTGCCGAGCGAAATTTAACTTACAGAGGCGCCAACGATGGAAATCAAGTAAAACGATCCATCGAGTCGGTTTTTTTTGATATACCCTTCCAAGTCAGATATAAATCCGCTCCGTACAAAGATGTAAAAATGTTTGTTATGGGTGGTTTTAAATATTCCTTTGATATTCAATCAAAATCCCGTACCAAAAAGTTAACTGATTTAATCAAAATTTCGCCTCATGATTTCTCAATAGAGGCAGGAGCAGGCATGCAGTTCTTCTTACCCTTTTTCATCTTTTCCCCAGAAATAAAAATATCTCAGGGTATTGGCAATGTATTACTTTATAAAAATGACTTATCTCAATCCACTGTTTTAGATAAGTTACTTTCTCGCACTTTTACCATCTCTTTTCATTTGGAGGGGTAAACTTGTTCAGAAATTATACAGCGTTCTACGTCCAAAATGTAGGCAGGATATGTTTAGTCTTGGATCTGCACCACTCCAGTAAAAAAATATGACGAAAGCGTTTTATAGAAAAGTTATATAATTCCAAATTAACTAAAAAATTTGTTTTGGAATACTTTTCGATCGAACCAGAAAGTATTGTGATGTATTATTCCCAAATTTTGGCGTTCCGGACCAGACCATTGAATTGAGCTTTTTTCGAATTTTCCACTCACTTTCCCGATCTGATCCATCTGTCGGTTTCAAATGAAGAATTCCCGATGTATCTACACTAAACTCACCTACGGTAATGGTATTTTCCCATTTCCCCGTACTGAACGTGTAGGCTTCATCAAATTTGATCCATCTACCTTCTACGTGCTCCGAGGCATCTCCTCCTGAGGCAATTCCTTTGGTAAATTCCCAGAGCTCAGTGGAGAGGTACGATTGAAAAGAATCATCTTTGGGTTTCAATAAAGTATCTGCAGGATTCACTTCAGTTACACTTTCAATTTCTGCTTGCGCATTATTCATAGATTGATCGATTTCTTCTTGTACCGTAGTTTCTGTGTTGGTTGTTTGCGCTGGTTTTTTGCAACCAAAAGCCAACCCACTGAAAAGACATATGAATATAAAATGCTTCATTGAATCTGGTTATTTTTTACAAAAATAGTAAACCATTTATTTTTATCACGGTATTATGAATTATACATTAATAATTTTGATAATATACGGAGGCATTTTTAAATATTTTGATGGCTATACTATGATTATGACTTTTAATACTAATTTTATAAATAAGCTAAAGATTCAGTTTGAGACAAATAAATCAGATTTTTGTTTTAACCATTGTAATAATCGCGAGTTGTAACTCCGTTCCGGAGGATGTACAACAGGCCTATGAGACCATTCCTGCACAGATAGATTTCAATAGGCATGTACGCCCTATCCTATCCGACCGATGTTATAATTGTCATGGCCCTGATGAGAATAAAAGGGAGGCCAGTCTTAGATTAGACCAGCAATCAGGCGCTTTTGGTAAACTTCCTTCTGGCAACAAAGCATTTGCGCCAAATAGTATCGGGAAAAGTGCAGTAGTCGAAAGAATTTTGCATAAAGATCCGGAAATCATGATGCCTCCTCCAGAATCTCACCTAAGCTTAACAAATAAAGAAAAAGCTATCCTCATCAAATGGATAAAACAAGGAGCAAAATGGAAAAAGCATTGGGCCTATCTGCCAGTCGAAAATCCTTCTCTTCCTCTAATCAGTGAATCTTCCTGGGAGCAGTGGAATGAGACTGATCACTTTATCCAAAAAAAACTTGAAGAGAATAACTTAGTTCCCAAACCATTGGCTGATCAAAGTATCCGATTGCGTCGAATTTTTATGGATTTGACCGGTTTACCCCCATCTATTGAAGATTTGGACCGATTCCTTTCAAGCAATGAACCAACAGCAAGTTTTGAGCAAGAGGTTGATCGCTTATTGGCCAGTGAGCATTACGGAGAACGACTGGCCATGGAATGGATGGATGTGGCGAGGTACGCAGATTCACACGGCATGCATGCAGATGGATGGAGATACATGCATCCATGGAGAGACTGGGTGATTAAAGCCTTCAATGCTAACATGCCGTTTGACCAAATGATTATCGAACAACTTGCTGGAGATCTTTTACCAAACGCCAATGATGACCAAAAACTGGCAACTGCATTTCATCGTAATCACGCCATGACCGCAGAAGGTGGTGTCATTGATGAAGAGTTTAGACTTGAATATGTATTTGACAGAACCAATACTACAGCCACAGCTTTTCTAGGCATGACTATGGAATGTGCAAGATGCCATGATCATAAATTTGATCCTATTGCACAAAAAGAATTTTATGAGATGGCTGCTTTTTTTAACAATATTAAAGAACTGGGGATGACCGGTGATGATGGGAACTATGGCCCTTCGTTAATGCTTTTAAATGAGGATCAAAAATTAAAATTTCAATCACTCCAAGCATCTTATGATAAAGTACAATCTGATCTAAATCTGTTGAAGAATGAAGTCAATCAAATTAAGGAATTCTTAGATAAGCCTTTATTATCATCACCTACAATTCATGTCCCATTTGATTGGGTAGATCAAATGGGTAAAGAATATTTGGTAGATCGATTCCCCAAAGTGACTGCTTCAGAAGGAGTTGAATTTATAACGAACGAAAACAGAAGGATTGCAAAATTTGAAAATCAATATGATCAACTGTTTATTAAAGGTCATGGCCAATATGAAATTTATGATCCATTCAGTATTTCCTTGTGGATAAATACAGGAAAAGCAGATGAAACTAAAAAGCAGACCCTTATTGGCAATGCTGGTAATAAAAACAATTTTTGGAGAGGATGGGATTTCTATCTAGATGAAAAAAATCGGCTAAATGTAAGACTGATCCATAGTCTGCCACACAACTATATACATGTCCGGTCAGAAGAAGCTATTCCGGTTGGAGTTTGGAAACAAGTGGGTCTGGCGTATAACGGCTTAGGTAAAGCCGATGGAATAAAATTATATATTGATGGACGGCCAGTCCTAAAAATAATTGAATTCGATCAGCTTTATAAAAGTATTTTGACGGTAGCATCGGGCGATCACAAACCTGAAGACAGACCTTTAAGAATCGGCCAGAGCAATCGGGCTTTTACTGGAGAAAATGGAATATTCATTGGTATGCTTGATGATCTTTATATTTTCTCCAATCAAATTAGTGATTTGGAAATGAACCGCTTATTTGGTGGTCACGCTCAAGAAGCAGACGACAAGTTGAAGCACCACCATGCGTTCCTCAATAATATAAAAGTAAAAAGCTTACGAAATGAATTAAGAAGTATCCTTAAAAATAAAACGATCCTGCTCAATGATATTGAAGAGGTTATGGTTCTGGAAGAAATGTCAATACCACGTACCATGTACATTTTGAATCGCGGGAGTTACGAACAGCCCCTTGATCCCGTTGAGCCTGGAATTCCAAAAGTTTTAGGTGATTTTCCTGAAAATTTACCAAAAAACCGATTAGGATTAGCGCACTGGATTACTGATGATTCAAACCCACTTACAGCCCGGGTAGTGGTTAATAGGTATTGGCAAATGATGTTTGGGCAAGGCTTGGTGCATACGCCTGCTGATTTTGGAAGCCAAGGATCGCTTCCCACCCATCCGGAATTATTGGATTGGTTAGCCAACTATTTTGTTAAAAGCGGTTGGGATTTAAAAGCCTTATTAAAAAAGATAGTTACTTCTTATACATATAATCAACAAAGCGGCATTTCAAAAATAGCATCAGAAAAAGATCCTTTGAATGAATACCTATCATGCTTTCCAAAATACCGTTATCCGGCTGAGATGATTCGTGACAATGCACTAGCCGCTAGTGGTTTGTTAGTGGCAAAGATAGGTGGTAAAAGCGTTAAACCTTATCAACCGGATGGATTGTGGATAGAATTAGGAAATTTTTCGCACAAACTACTTACTTACAAACAAGATTCACTTGATGATCTTTATCGGCGTACCCTTTATACTTTCGTTCGCAGGACTTCTCCTCCTCCAGCATTGACTGTTTTTGATTTACCCAATCGAGATGTGTGTAAAGTAAAAAGAGAATTGACCCAAACTCCACTGCAGTCGCTGGTTCTGTTAAATGATCCAACCTACGTTGAGGCTGCCCGAGTAATGGCTGCTGACGTATTGGCGACATCCGAAAACAAAACTGAACAAATAATAATAGCTTTTAGAAAACTTACCTCCAGATATCCAGATGAAACTGAATTGAGTGTGTTATTGAATCTTTACGAAGAATCCGCAGCTTCTTATGCTAAAAATCCTGAAAAAGCGGATGAATTGTTAGTGGTAGGCGAATGGCCATACCAGCCAAGCAGTGATAAGAGTTCCCATGCTGCTCTTAGCCTAGTTATAAATACCATCATAAATCACGATGATACATTTCAAAAAAGTTAAATGAACAGTTCTTGCAACCATATTGAACCAATAAACTCGCGAAGAGATTTTCTTCGAAAGTCTGCAATGGGATTGGGTGCAATAGCCTTAAATGGCCTGATAACGCCTAATCTGAATGCTCAAATTGATCGAATCGCTACCGCCAAAAGGATCATCTATTTATTCCAGAGTGGTGCTCCTTCGCAAATGGATTTATTTGACTACAAGCCGACATTGCAGAAAATGAATGGTAGTGACTTACCAAGTAGCGTGTTAGGTGACCAACGACTCACTGGTATGTCAGCTGGACAATCTTCTTTTCCTATTGCTGGTTCCCACTTTAAATTTAAACAGCATGGAGAATCAGGAGCTTGGATTAGCGACTTGATGCCCTATACTGCCCAGATAGCGGATGAATTATGCTTCATCAAATCAATGTATACGGAGGCAATCAACCACGACCCCGCAGTTACTTTTGTGCAAACGGGCTCCCAATTTCCAGGACGTCCTTCCATGGGTTCTTGGCTTAGTTATGGATTGGGTAATGATAATGAAAACCTTCCTTCTTTTGTGGTTTTAGTAACGAAAGGTAAAATGGGACAACCATTATATGCTCGTTTATGGGGTAATGGCTTTCTTTCGTCCAACCATCAAGGGGTTCAGTTTAGAGCAGGTAAAGACCCGGTCCTTTACTTAAGTAATCCACCAGGCATAGACGATGCTGACCGAAAGAATCAATTAGATCACCTTCATAAGTTGAGAAAGCATCAATTTGATCAAAACCAAGATCCTGAAATAGAAGCGCGTATTGCCCAGTATGAAATGGCTTTTAAAATGCAAACTTCTGTACCTGATGTAGTGGATGTCACCACGGAACCTGATTACATTTTTAATCTTTATGGTCAAGATAGTCGGATTCCCGGAACATTTGCAGCGAATTGTTTACTGGCCAGAAGACTAGCCGAGAAAGGAGTGAAGTTTATTCAGCTCTATCATCAGGGATGGGACCATCACGGAGGACTACCTCAAAATATACCCAACCAATGTAAAGAAACCGACCAGGCTTCAGCAGCATTAATTATGGATTTAAAGCAGCGTGGTATGCTGGATGATACTTTGGTTATTTGGGGAGGTGAATTTGGACGCACTGCCTATTCACAAGGTAAACTGACTGCCACAACCTACGGAAGGGATCACCACCCCCGATGTTTTACCTTATGGATGGCAGGAGGAGGAATAAAAAAAGGGATTTCTTTTGGACAGACTGATGATTTCAGCTATAACATTGCCAGTCATGGTGTACATGTTCATGATTTTCAAGCTACCATTCTAAAGTTGTTTGGTATTGATCACGAGCAATTAACATTTAAGTTCCAGGGCAGGAGATTCAGACTAACAGATGTTCATGGAAAAGTCGTTAGAGAAATAATAAGTTAAATTTTGATTATGATATTATTAGCATTAGACTGGACTCAATTTTTTGGAAGATTTCATCCTTTAATTATACACCTCCCTATTGGAATAATTGTATTGGGTGCTTTGTTTTATTGGATGTCCTTTCGTGAAAAATGGAGCCGCCTTAAAAGTGTTATTGCACCTATCTTATTGGGTGCCGCCATTACCTCCACCTTTAGTGTGGTGTTTGGCTTAATGCTTGCCTCTGATGGAAGCTATGCAGCTTCATCATTGACCTGGCATAAATGGTCAGGAATTATTACCGCTATTGCAACATGGGGTAGTTATATATTTTATACAGCTGAATCGAAACCATCAATCCCCTTCAAAGCATCATTTTACATCATGCTAGTAAGCTTAATATTAGCCGGTCATAAAGGAGGCCAAATTACACATGGTAAAAATTATTTACTACAATATGCTCCAGGATTCTTAGTTACATTATTTAATGGTTCCATAGAGGACAACAGTTCCTATTTTATTGCTGAATCCAATATGGATTCTACCGAAGCATTTCGGGATATTATAAAACCAATGTTGGACGCTAAGTGCATCCAATGCCATAATCCAGACAAATCAAATGGAGGACTCGTCCTTACTTCGTTTGAAGCTATCTTAGATGGCGGAAATTCGGGTGAAGTACTACAAGCAGGCGATGTATTTGAAAGTAAACTTTTTGCACGTACTACCCTCCCCCAATCTTCCTCAAAGTTTATGCCCCTGGAAGGCATCCCATTTACCTATAAAGAACAGGAGATCATGGCTTGGTGGATTGAGACAGGACACGAAGAATTCTTGAAACTTAGATCAGTGGAAATTCCTAAAAACATACTTGTACTATTAGAAGAACTTTATGGTTATAGTCATAAACCAAAATCATTTGTTGAGAAAAATAAAGTTTCCCCAGTAGACTCCATCGCCCTTGCAGCTGTGAATAAGATCGGATTTCACGCTAAACCCATTGCGAATAATACTAATTTTTTAGATGTGGTAGTAAGTCCCGATATTTCAGACATCACAGCGGAGATGGTTTCATCCTTGGCGCAAATTAAGGAACAAGTCGCCTGGTTAGCAATTCCCAAAAGAAATCTTCAAGATGCCATGTTACAAGAAATTGGAACATTTACGAATCTGGCAAAACTCAAAATTCCAAATAATCCGATCAGTGATCAAGGCCTTGCCAAAATTAAAAATTTACCCAACCTGGAAGTTTTAAATGTATACGATACGAAGATTACTGATCAATCAATAGCAAACCTGGAAAGCCTAAAAACGCTAAAAAACTTATACATATGGCAAACCGCAATTACCAAAGAGGGGTTAGAACGGTTACAAGCCGCTTTACCAAGTACCGAAATTGTTAGCGGATTTGAATTTGCCTCGAATCAATCGGAATGAATGGGTTCAAATTTCCTGGGTTCTTTTGGGTTAAATAATTGAATTTCCTGTACATGTCATCCTTAGAAATTTCTTTAAATGCCGACCTATTTTCCCGGGATGATAAAATTTTATTAGCTATCAGCGCAGGCGTTGATTCAATGGTCATGCTCGACTTATTTTTGAAAACCAATATTCAGAACTTGGGCATTGCGCACATTAATTACGGACTGAGGGGTAAAGCGTCAGATGAAGATGAACGGCTTGTGCAGGTTACTGCAAAATTACATGACCTTGCATTCCACAACTTGACTCCAGATATGAAAACCTATACCCGCACGAATCAGGTGGGAGTACAAGAAGCTGCTCGATTCATTCGATATGAATGGTTTTACGAACTTGTAAATGAACATGGTTATACTAAAATAGCCACTGCCCACCATCAACTAGACCGGGCTGAAACGTTCTTATTTAACCTATCTCGAGGTAGTGGTTTAAGAGGTCTCAGTAGTATTCCTTCATCCAATCGGCTTGTAATTAGACCGCTTTTACATGTATCCAAGGAATCAATTGTTCAATATGCCCAAAAATTTCAAGTTAATTTTCGAGAAGATCACACGAATAAAGAACTGTACTACACCCGCAACATAATCAGATCTTCAGTGATCCCCACTTTTAAATCTATTCAGGCCCGGGCAATCGAAAATATTAATAAATCCGCTGACTTATGTCATCAATATCAATTGCTAATTGATCACTTTATAGAAAATGAAAAACACAAATGGATTAAAAACCAATCTAATCGTCAGCTAATTCATTTATCTAAAATTCCTGATGACCATATTTTTGTGATTTTATACGAACTGTTAAGATATACTAATATTCGACCAGCTCAAATAAGCGATTTAATAGTCGCTAATAAAAGCGCAAAATCCGGTATTCATGTTTATACGCCTACCCATCGTATCAACCTGGACAGATCATCACTAATCATACAAACTCAACAAGAAAAGAGGATTGTGCATCATGAAATCTTACCTGGACTTAATCAAGTGATAGGTACTAGAATTACCATGCATGTCGAACGATCTGATTATCCGGCGCAATGGCCAAAAACTAACCACGTGGTCTATTTGGATGGTGATAACATTTCATTTCCGTTGATTTTGCGTAATTGGCAACCTGGAGATCGATTTAAGCCTTTAGGTATGAAGGGAAAAACTAAAAAAATCCAGGATTTCCTTACAGACCTCAAGCTATCAAGGCCTGATAAAGAAAACATATTGGTTCTAGTATCTGGTGAAGAAATTTGTTGGGTGGTAGGTTATCAAATAGCAGAACCTTATAAAATTCAAGTGAACAATAAACTGATTTACAAATTGAAAATTGAAAAGAAAGGAGCGGATATGGCACTGAAAAATGAGGTTTAATATCTATAATTAGTCTATTCAACTTGCAATTATGTCTATTATTATTGTTTCAGAAGCTATCTTAATTTTTTAAGTTAACAGAAGATAGTATTTTACGGGTCCCTATTTACTGTATGAGTAGTATCGCTGAAATAAAAAATTCGAATGGTGTCTGGTCCAAATTACAGGACTATAAGATTCACCACATATTATTTTGGCTCATCACTTTTGGATTGGTCAATATCGGATCAAATTCAACGAGCGCGGCTGTTTTTCTATTAATCTCCTTGATTATCTCCGTATACATTAATCTGAGTTACTTAATTCCCAAATACCTCCCAGCACAATTTGTAAAGTATACCATTATGTTGGCTTTAGTTTGCGCATTGATAGCTCCTATTACGCAGACCATTCATTCATTAATTATGCCAGGCAAAGCTAACCTGGGAACTACGGCTATCTTTTTCTTAATGATATTCTTTTTCACTGGAATGTCTACGGCTATGAAAATTGTAAAGAACTGGTTTCAACAGCAACAAGAGTCTGTGGCCTTGGAAAAATCGAGTATGCAGTCTGAGCTCAAATTTTTGAAATCCCAGATCAATCCTCATTTTTTATTTAACACATTGAATAATCTATATGCATTGACGCTCAAAAAATCGGATAATGCACCTGAAATCGTAATTAAGCTTTCAGAGATGATGCGCTATATGTTATATGAATGTAACGAAAAAAGAGTTCCATTGCAAAAGGAGATCAAATATATTCAGAATTATCTCGATCTGGAAAAGTTACGCCAAGGAGACCGAACTGATATTACATTTGCCTGCAAAGGGGACATCGGGGATCAAAGGATAGCACCACTTATGTTTATACCGTTTTTAGAGAATAGTTTTAAACATGGTGCAAATAGCCGAATTGATAATGGCTATGTGCACATTGACATTGATGTTAAACAATATAAATTAAACTTTAAGATTATAAATAGCAAACCACCTCCTGTTCCGAATCCTGGAGTAAGAAAAGTGGGTGGAATAGGACTGATGAATGTAGAAAGAAGATTAAATTTGATCTATCCAAATGCTTATAAATTGGATATTGAGAATGGACCAAATGAATATTGTGTTAATTTACAACTTGATTTAGATAAATAAATTAGAACATGCAAAAACTGAATGTAATCATTGTAGACGATGAGCCGCTGGCGATTGATGTCATGAAAACCTATGTGGAAAAAGTGCCGGAGTTACATCTGGTAAAAAGCTGCAACAATGCATTTGAAGCCAATGAAGCGATTAATCAAAATTCGATTGATTTGATTTTTATGGATATCCAAATGCCTCAATTAACAGGCATCGATTTTCTTAAGTCGCTTACTAAACCGCCCATGGTCATTTTTACTACGGCTTATTCCAATTATGCAATCGAAGGTTTTGAATTAGATGCAGTTGACTATTTGCTCAAGCCTATTTCTTTTGAAAGGTTTTTAAAAGCCGTTAATCGGGCTATTGATGAATATGGTAAGTCCCATCCAACGAAAAAGCCGGAACTTGAACCCAAGGAAGCTGATTTCATCTTTATCAAAGCTGATAAAAAATTAATTAAGGTAAAATACGATGATATCCTTTATATCGAAGGCTTGAAAGATTATGTCATTATTAGAATCAAAGATGCTACCCGGGTAATTACTTTACAGACTATGAAAAGTCTAGAAAGCAAATTACCTGCAGATAAGTTTAAGCGTATACACCGAAGCTATATTGTAGGTATATCCAAGATAGAAGCCCTTGTCGGGAATATGGTTGAAGTACAAGAAAAAGGACAAGTTAAACACTTGCCCGTTGGAAAGAACTACCGGGACGAATTGCTTGAATTAGTTAATAAAAATCGGCTTTAACTTACTCTAAGTGTACATCATGTGGATTATCAGTGGTCCAAATATTTATCCAATAAATTAGGCAAACCGGTCACCAGCATAAAATCTGTGCATGGTGGGGATATTTCAGATGCCTTTTGTATATTCTCACAAAGCGATCAATTTTTTCTAAAAGTTAACACCAGATCCTTTCTGTCCAATTTTCAAAGTGAAGGGAATTCACTACTTTTTTTAAGGGCCAAATCCTCCTTGAAAGTGCCCAATGTACTTCATAGCGGAGTTTATCAGGAGCATGCTTTCCTAGTCCTGGAATTCATTAAATCCAGCCAGCCAAATTCAGTTTTTTGGCAAAACTTAGGAGTCGGCTTGGCTGAATTGCATCAAAATCATTCGAGTGAATTTGGCCATTTTGAAGATAATTTTATTGGAAGCCTCAACCAAAAGAATACAGACTCTTTATCCTGGCAATCATTTTATGATACGTCCCGATTAAGCCCATTATTCAAAATTGGCTTTGACCTAGGCATGTTTAACAATGAAGATAGTCGAAACCTGCAAACGCTGATAAAGCATATACCATCCATTTGTCCCAATGAAGCTGCTTCATTGATACACGGAGATCTCTGGTCAGGGAACATGCTCTGTAGCAATAATAGTGCTTATCTGATCGATCCCAGTATTAGTTATGCCCATCGTGAAATGGATATCGCTATGACTAAATTATTTGGTGGATTTGATGCCCTGTTTTATGGGGCATATCAAGATACATTTCCATTGGAAGCAGATTTTGAATCAAGAAAAGAAATCTATCAACTATACTATTTGCTGGTACACGCCATTTTATTTCATGGCGGCTATATCCAAACCGTAAAAAATATACTCGGAAAATTTTGAAGAACCTGTTCTATTTCGTACTTATTTATTTTCGGTCACAATGGTAGTTTGTTGAATAAAAGATAAAACCTGATCTAAGCCCCAGGCATTCGAAATGTCAAATGGACCAATGCGGGTCCTTCTCAATTCCAATAGGTATGCACCACTATCCAACGCTTTTCCAAAATCATGAGCCAGTGTCCGGATATAAGTCCCTTTGCTACAACTCACTTGGAAACTAAGAACAGGCCATTCTTTGATTTGAACCTCAAAATTAAAAATATTGACCCGGCGTGCTTTCAGTTCTACTCCTTTCCCTTTTCGAGCGGATAGATAGGCAGGTTTGCCTTGGATTTTAATAGCTGAAAACTGTGGTGGTATCTGATTAATGGATCCCAAGAACTGATTTCTAGTCTTGGCAATCAAGGGTAAGTCGATGTGATCGACATCAAAAAATGCGTCTGGCTTTTGTTCTGAATCATAGCTCGGGGTGGTTTTACCTAAATAGAATTCTCCCAAATAGCGCTTGGGAAAATTTTGAAAATTTTGGATCTTTTTAGTATGTTTTCCAATACAAATAATTAGTAATCCAGTTGCTCTAGGATCGAGCGTACCAGCGTGACCAACCTTTATTTTTCGATTAATTCCAGTTTTTCTAATCGCATAACGTATCTTATTTACCACATCAAATGATGTCCAATCCAGTGGTTTGTCAATTAATATTGTACAGCCTCTATCTAAATCAATCATGAAAATTTCCTTTATGAAACGCGAATTATTTTTCTAAGCTCCTACTGGAATCGGTAAGCGTATTTTTCAAAATGACCAGTAAATTATTAAAAACAAGCCAATAACGAAACAATAATATGCGAAGTATTTTAACTTACTCCTTTTTACCCAATTTATCATCCAGGTACAAGCCAAAGCGCCGGTAATAAAAGCAGCTACAAATCCTACTGTAAGTCCTAACATATTAGTGGAATGATCGGCTAAAGAGCCGTCAAGCAGATCTTTACATATTTTTCCCAGAATCAAAGGCACGACCATTAAAAATGAAAACTTAGCTGCCTGAGATCGATCTACACCCAAAAGAAGCGATGTACCAATGGTTGCCCCACTTCGGGATATACCAGGAATGATGGCTACTGCCTGGGCCACACCAATTATGATCGCTTCAAGCCAGGAGACGGGCTTGGTATTTTCTTTCTTCTGATCAGACCATAACAACAATATTGCAGTAAAGATTAAAGCAATCCCTACAATAAATAAATTACCTTGAAATAACATTTCTACCGCATCTTCCCAGACTAGTCCAATAATGGCTGCTGGAATCATTGAAACAATGATTAGGATTACAAATAATCGGTGCTTGAGATTATCATTATCCCATAGACCTATCAGAATAACTGCTATATCTTTTCTAAATATAAAAATAGTACTTAAAGCAGTGGCAAAATGTAAAATCACGGTGAGCATTAAGCTCTCCTCAGGAGTGTACTTTTCTCCAAAAAAAAATTTAAATATTTCTAGATGTCCACTGCTGCTTACCGGTAGAAATTCGGTTAATCCCTGGATGATTCCCAGAATTAACGATTGAACTACTTCGGACATATCTAGACTGGTATTAAAAGCGTAGCTATTTAAAGACTCCGTAGACAACAATTCCCAGACCAGCAACGATAACCATTGGGGAAAGCGTAATTCTTCTAAAACTATAAATTATGCTCTCATCCCATACATCCGGGCTGGGCATACTACCACCAAGCATAAGTAATAATCCAATTAAAATGGCTGCAAAACCGATTCCAATCCATTTATAGTTTTCTTTATCAAAGGTCAATTCTTGCAGATTCTTTTTTGAACTGGACCTTACCCTCGATGAAGTGGGCTTAATTTTAGTTGTAGTTTTATCCGTAGTACTCTTAACTCTTACGGTTTTGGTGCCTACTTTTTGTTTCGTTGTGACGACTTTTTTCTTAGCCATTTATTATTAATTACTTTAAAGGCCCTTGGGCCGATCGTTTGCGAAGATATTACATTTTCGATAATAATTAATATTAAGAATACTTTTAATGTATATTACCGATCCTTTTAACTAGCCAAATTTAAGGATAAAGGCATTCCGATAAATTAATTATTGTTAATACTTTGCGCCCTGATTAATAGAAAACGTTAATTAATAGAGCGTATTTTGAATTGTATCGTACTTATGATAGTTCTATCATTATCTTGAAGATTATTTATTGAGTTTATTGCAGCGATTATGAAAACAGTTTTGAAAAATCTACTGGTTGTTTTTTTAACTTTTAGTGGATTCATTGGAAATGCTCAGGTAGCCTTACAAAATAGCTCATTTGAGGGAGAGCCACAAGATGCAACCACGCCAATCGGATGGTTAGAATGCGAGAAAGAAACTACTCCGGATATATTACCCGGGTACTGGGGTGTATACTTGGAACCGGCTGAGGGTAATACCTATGTTGGCCTCATCACCCGCAGTAACGGCACCTGGGAAGCTATTGGGCAACGACTGAAAAAACCTTTAAAAAAAAGTCAATGTTATTCACTTTCACTTCAAGCTGCTTTCTCAGAATTGTATGCTGGATATAATGAACCCATAATATTGAGAATTTGGGGTGGTGCTAATCGTTGCGAGAAAACACAATTATTGGCGGAGACTAAACCCATTACCCACGCCGAATGGAAATTGTATACCTTCAAATTTGAGCCGGATAAAACCTTAAAATACATTATTTTCGAAGCGTACTATAACACAGACAAAAAATTAACTCATAGTGGCAATATCCTGTTGGATGCCATCTCACCGATTGTTTGGTGTCCCCGAGCCTAAAATTGGAAATATGAAGTTGTACAGAGCCCAAATAAAGGAGTAATTAAATTCGCTAACAAAACTCAATATTGCTTATTTTGTAATGTGGTTTGCACCATTAAATATTTGAGTATTCATCACTGTTACTTCTTCTTTCACACATATAAATAAAGCTAATATTTTAATTCTTATAGAAAAGATCTGTTGCCATAATCAAAACTTTAGTTATTTTTGCGGAGTTTTTCCAAAAAATAAAGAATGGCTAAAAGAAAAAAGAGTACTAAAAAAGATGAAACATTAGTCGATCTGGTCGAAGTAACCGAACAGGCACAGGACTTTTTTGAGCGCAACCAAAAACTTCTATCTATCGTAGGTGGAGCCTTTTTAATAATAGTAGGGGGATTTTTTGCCTATAAGTATCTCATTCAGATGCCAAAACAAAAAGAAGCAGCTGCGCAAATGTTTCAAGCCGAATTTCAATTTTCCCAGGATTCATTTGCTTTAGCGTTGACGAATCCTGGTGGTGGTTTTGAAGGATTCCTGGATATAATCGATAATTATCGAGGGACAAAAGCGGCGAATATAAGTAATTATTATGCTGGTGTATCCTACCTTCAACTAGGTCAAGTGGATGCCGCCATTGACTATTTGAGGGATTTCAAACCTGTGGGATTGGTCACGCCGATTATGAAACATGGAGTATTAGGAGATGCCTACTCTGAGAAAGGGGATTTTGCTAGCGCCAGAGCTAGCTATCAAAAGGCAATATCATCTGGAGATAATGATCTTCTGACAGCGCACTATATGATGAAATTGGGATTACTCAACGAAAAAGAAGGTAATTCTGGTAAAGCACTCGCACTGTATCAGGAGATCAAAGAAAAATACCCTAATAGTGTTGAGGGAAGAGATATTGAAAAATACATTGCTCGAGTAAATTGAATTATGGCTTCCTTAGGATATAAACCCACCAAATCGCTCCGGGGTATTGATACTACTGACTATTGCTTTGGAATAGTCGTAGCAGAGTGGAATAAGCAAATTACCAAAAAACTTTTGGAGGGCTGCAAAAGCACCCTCAATGATTATGGAGTTCAGCTGGAGGAAGAACAAATTGTATGGGTTCCCGGCAGTTTTGAACTACCTATGGGTGCCAAATTAATGGCTTCATCCAAAAAATATGATGCTATCATTTGTTTGGGTTGCATCATCAAAGGAGAAACCGACCACGACCAATTCATCGCCCAAAGCGTAGCCAACGGAATCACCCAATTAGGTCTACTTTCCAACATCCCTTGCATATTCGGTGTCCTCACGACCAATGATGAAGCCCAAGCAATAGATAGAGCTGGAGGCTCTCACGGTAATAAAGGAAGTGAAGCGGCTCTCACCGCTATCCAAATGGCAGCGTTGAAAAAAAGTAAAACAGAAAGCAGCAAATCGATTGGGTATACTTAGTTGATTGAGTTCCAATCTAAATGGGCGATGGTAATCTTAATACAGTGCGTGCCAGCATTTTTTTAGATCTCTGGCAACGTGGAGAGAAAAAAATACTGAACCAACCACCCCCAAAGCTTCAATTCGTGCTGCCAGATTATCGCTATCATTAAAAATACTATAAGCCCTTCCACCTTCTAATTATTGAGATCAGCTAAATATTATAGCTTATATTGAAACTAGATGGGTCGGTTTATAAAAGAAATAAATATTTATTCAATTTCCTTCTACCACATTTAGATTAGATACTTTGTCAGAATGTCTATTTAGCTTCTTTAGAGATGCACTTAGGTCGTTTTACTGCCGTGGTGAACAAAATAGTAGCAGATTTAGAGATTGGAATTGATGAAATCAAATAGAGTAATGTCAGGTTATTTGGTTGTGGTCAAACCACTTAGAATTTTATCTCAAAACAAGTTTTAATGAATACAAAGCATTCCTGTGGGACGAGAATAAATTAAAATAAATACAAAATAACGTTCCATTTAATCTTTAATCATTTCTACTAATCGTCAACTATATTCGAATTTTATTTGTAAAAACTCCTTGACCGGAACATATCCGATTTGTTGGTAAATTGAATTGGATATTGGATTCTTTAAGTCAGTAAATAGAGTTACCGCTGAATAGGATTTGAGCATTTTATCGGTAATCGCATGCACGCAATTTGTAGCGTAACCCAGCCGGCGATGTTCAGCTGGGGTGTATACACTATTAATACTTATCGTATGCTGGGTAGGTCTGGTGGTAGCGGCCATAGTCACAGGTTTATCCTCATACCACCAAATATAAAATTCTCCCCGGTCAATCTTATTCCTTGCCATTTTTGTAGCTTCTGGAAGCGTCTTTGGTTCACCTGCCTCTTTGGAAAATGCAACGATCCATTCTTCTACTAAATCCTGATGTGATTTGGTAGCTTTTAATAGGTTTCCTGGTGCAGGTCTAATCGGTTTGACCTTAGTAGCCTGATAGATCATCTCATTAAAATCTAGCAAGGCTCTGTATCCTTTATTTTTACACCACAGATCTGTAAATAGTTGAGTGATTTCCATAGGTCCAAAAACACCCGGTAACCTTATGTTATTTGAAATTAGATAAGTAATCAATTTACTCAATGATATATTCGCTTTTTCAAATTGCCCGGTAAGGATTAAATTTCTTTGACCTATTCTGGCACCTGATAATAAAATCACTCCATGCTTAAAGACAGAAAAAAAGAATCCACTTTGTGTTCTATTTGCCAAACCAATAAGTAACGAATTAACAACGGCTTGCTTTTCCAAATAAGCGAGTGATTGTTCAAGATAGGACCTACTTGAATGATATACTATTAACTGCATAATGAAAAACTATTTAAATATAATAAGAACAATTATTATGAAATAGCCAGCTTGTTAGGAATCCAATAATCTATTAAATATGGATTAACGGACGAATGGGTGAGATCCTTCTAAAAAAGAAACTAAATTAAAGCAACAAAGATCACATCTCTAAAACATCACTAAGTGGTTATTTACATCTATCTTGCCAATCATTAACTCAATATATTCGGCACATTTTTATAAGTGTGCTATTAACTAGAAACTAATCTGAAATGGACATCTTTAATGGGAATAGGAAACTTGAAGAAGTGATCATGTATGCCCTGGACTGGGGTGTATTTTTAAGACATAATCAGGATGGGCCCATTACTCCTTACATGTATTTATTTGATGGGGATGATATTCAAATCAGAGCATTAATGACCGACGCTGATCCTGTGGAATATGGAATAAAAGTCTTAGCCCAGGAGAAAAACCCGTTTCAACAATTTGTTCTTGGGATGGAAGGCTATCTTCGAGATGAAACGAATCAAAAGGTGGATGCAATAATTGTACAGGGTTTTGATAAAACTCAAGACAAAGGAGTTGCTCTTGGACAAATGTTTGAACCGAAGGAAGTTAATGGTCAGTTTAAAAAAATTGACCGGGTTACCTTTTTGGGTCAGCCTGATCTTCCAATTGATCAGGAAGAAAAAGAGAACCCGGATTATTCCGTCAAGGAAATTGGCTTTAATGCCATTGCTTCGAAAAATGGAGAGTTTACCCAGTATGCTGCATTTTTTACCCACGCAAACCCGTCGATGGTCGCCAACTCTATCACCCGGTTTCTGCGTGCTAAAATTGGTGATGAGGATTCTGGCGCTATAAGTGGCAAGTTTGATCTGACTATCACTCCTGGCTTAATTCAAAATAATGACTTTTTAAAATTTCTGGTTTTAAATGCAATCGAAGAAGAGAAAGCCTCGGATTTTACCCGAGAATGGGAAGATAATACCGGAAGAGAAATTTTGATAACCTGTAAACATGGCGACTTGATCTACTTAAATGATTTCGAACCCCAAGCTAATGAAGAGACACCCGATCCTCTTGAAAACAATCCTATATCCCATGAAAGCTCCGAAGATATAGCGCCTATATCCAATACTGAATATACTGAAGATGGACCTAAAAAACCATGGTGGAAAAGATGGTAGTTTTAAAGGTTTAAAGGTTATTGAGTTTAGAGTTTGCTCAAAAAATAGCGTTCCCTCCCGGCCCGAATGACAAGACAGGATTTCCGAGCTCAATGGTGATTCAATCTTTTCGGGAGTTAATTTTTGTTGAAGGCTTTTTATTACACGTACTTTATTGATTTAAATCATAGTTCTACCTGTCCTCCATCATATCGGCTCAACTTAGCTACTTTTATCTTTATAATCTGTAATTAATTGTTCCTAATATCATTTTAAAATAAAGAAAATTGAGTCGTCCAAAAATTATTGCACCCAAAGAAAGAGGAGTTAAAATGATTCATAATCCAGTCTTAAATAAAGGTACCGCCTTTACTGAAAAAGACCGCAGGATTTTTGGTTTGCGCGGATTGCTGCCGCCTCGAATAATCAGTCAGTATCTGCAAGCTCAACGAGTTATGGGAAATTTCCATTCAAAGCCTAATGATTTGGAAAGATACATCTACCTTACTGAGTTACAGGATCGCAATGAAAATCTATTTTATCGCGTGGTGATGGATAACCTAAGCGAGATCATGCCAATCATCTACACCCCAACAGTTGGTTTAGCCTGCCAGACCTACGGGCACATTTATAGAAGGTCCAGAGGACTTTATATTTGTGCGGAAGATAAAGGACATATCCGTGAAATTTTATTAAACTGGCCTCATCGAACAGCCAGGGTTATTGTGGTTACTGATGGGGAACGGATTCTTGGTTTAGGAGACCTTGGAGCTGACGGTATGGGCATACCAATTGGTAAACTATCATTATATACGGCTTGTGCTGGAATTAGTCCCACCCGATGTTTACCGATTACGCTTGACGTAGGTACAAATAATGACAAATTATTACAGGATCCTTTGTACCTAGGCGCACAACATAATCGTATTCGGGGTGAAGCCTATGACGAATTACTGGAAGAATTTATGATGGCAGTAAAGGATTTATTTCCTTCTGCACTAATTCAATTGGAAGATTTTGCCACCGAAAATGCTTTTGGATTGTTGCACAAGTATCGCGATCGAGTTTGTCTCTTCAATGATGACATTCAAGGTACAGGCAGCGTAGCACTTGCTGGTTTATTAGGTGCTTTAAGGATAACTGGTGGTTCATTGATTGATCAAAAAATCGTATTTATGGGAGCTGGAGAAGCTGGCATTGGTATTGCCGATGCAGTGGTGGCCGCTTTGGTCGACCTTGGTATCCCACTCCAAGAAGCTAGGGAGCATTGCTGGTTGGTAGATTCGAAAGGTTTATTATGCAAGTCCCGTAGCAATCTGAAAAAGCATAAATTACCCTATGCTCACGCTCATGAACCTATAAGTACACTACCTGAAGTAATTGAGGAGATACAACCAACAGCAATAATCGGTGTTTGTGGTCAACCCCGGGTGTTTACCGAAGAAGTGATCAGACTAATGACAAAAATTAATGAGCGTCCCATCATATTTGCCCTCTCCAATCCGACTTCACAATCCGAATGTACCGCTGAAGAAGCCTACACATGGAGCGATGGTCAAGCCATCTTTACCAGTGGCAGTCCGTTTGATCCGGTTACTATAAATGAAAAAACATTCTATCCCGGTCAGGGTAATAATGTCTATATATTTCCAGGAATGGGATTGGGCATTCTCTATTGTAAATCACGCAGTGTGACGGACAGGATGTTCTTGGAGGCTGCTAAAGTAGTTGCAGATAATGTGTACGATGAAGAACTTGCCAGGGGATTAGTCTATCCATCTTTCCAAAGAATCCGTGAAGTAAGTAGTCGCATCGCTGCTGCTGTAGCAAAAATAGCTGTAGAAGAAAAATTATCTCAAAAGATATTGCCAGACAACCTGATTGAAGACATCCAAACTTTCATGTATGATCCGTCCTATCCTGAATATGTATAAAAACGTTCGATAAAAGTTAACCTCAGACGTAAATTTTAGTGGAAAAACTATGTCAAGTATTTTACTTTTTAATTTAATCTTATCCGAGATTATTTATTGACGCTCCTATTCTTTATGTTGGTTGTTTCATTTGGTCCATATGAAAAGGTCATTACTTAAATAAATGAAAACTTTCCAATGATCGTATTTGTTACTTTGGTTATTCGCTTTCCAAGTCTATGCTTATTCAGGGTTCCTCTTTCCCGACAAGATCTTCTTAAAAAAATTAGTAGTATAGTGTTGTAATGTTTTCCGATCATGACCAACACCTTCAACCAGTTGAAACTGAACTTGAGCACCAGCTATGCGGTAAACTTCTTTCGCTTTATCCCAACGCAAAAGCGGTGTATTTCCAAAAAGACGATTGACGATAGCTGAATTGACTGGTTCCCAACCATCTGTAAATTCAAGAGAATCATTTTCATCCAGTGAACCCATAACCACTAGCTGAGGCATCTTTCGGTAATTTATACTATCAAACTGAAAGCCTGTCAATTTTACAATATTCGCAATTCCGGCAGGATAAAGCAACTCCTCGTTTTGGTATTTGACTATTGGCGCAATAGGCCAGCCACCGGGGGAACCGACCGCCACGGCCATAATGCGACCAGGGTGCAAGGCAGCAAATCGATTCGCAAACATTCCACTTGCAGAATACCCCTGTATTAAAACCTGGTCACGAATAAGTACTCCTTTAATTTGAAGTTCACTACGGGTATGCTCGATCATTGATATCAGTTGTAAATCTATTCTACTCAGGTCTACTCGTTCGGTAGTAAATACATCCAGATCCAACGCGTGCGTATAGATATGCCAATCCTCACTCGGACGAATAAATGCTGGAACCAAAAGAACAACACCTAGTTCATCAGCTATTCGGCGTCGTCCAAAACCCATCCACCATGCATCTTTCTGATGAAATTTCGGATCATCAGAATTTCCTGAATTGTTGGGCTGTACTAATATCGTCACGGGCTCTCCGGATTTAGCCAGACGCTTTGATTTAGGAGAAACATAAACATAAAAATCAGCGTAGTATCCGAGTTCTGGATCCGCTTTATAATGATGAACGTTGAGTATATAAGGTCCAAACAATATCGCAAAAACTATTACGACCAATAGAAATAATGCAATTAATATATTTCGTAATTTCTTCATCATTACAGTCGTTTTGCATTAGAACTAGACGCAGTGAATCTTTCTAACGTATAGATAATAGCTGCGCTAACTGACAGTAGCTCTCTTAGCGTCGCAATCTTTAGTTTCATTATTCCAATTTTTTAGTTAAACAGAAAACTATATTATCATCGACTGTTATAGTATCTCCATGTCTCAATGACTTGGAGTCTTTAACTAATCTCCGTCCATCGGGTAAATAATTTCTCAGAAAGCGCTTTGTGGATAACAATAGCCAAGATACTATATTCAATGAGATGGTTACGTTCAGCAAGCCCCAGCCTGAGAAGCCACATAATGTAAACAGCAATTATTCCCGATAATAATGCGATTTCGATTTTACCAGGCTTTGTCTTTAGCGCATGTGCCACGATGGCTATACCTACCAATAACATGCCCAGTAAAAAGATAGCCGCTTGAACATCTTGACTTTTGAATAATTTTGTAAATGGTCGTCCTATGAACAGCGTGGAAAAAATAGCCATAACCACTGCCAGTGCCCAAAGCCAAAGATATTTCTCGCGTTTTGAAGTAAAAAGTGGCATGGTCGTAAAATTCTACGACATAAAGAAAATCTCACCAATTAAGGTACTCAAACCA
>JAHEJC010000379.1 GCA_024639065.1 Lewinellaceae bacterium
ACCTTAAAATCCTCATGTCCCTTGCGTACCGCCTTTACCTCCCAGTCGAAATCGTAATTGCCGGATCCTGCAAATAATTCACCTACCTCGAATCCTTTGTCATCCTTGTTTATAATGGCCAAACCTTTAGAATCAATAGAGTATGGGGTCATCATAATGGTCATGGATTCTGCATTTGCCATCATTCGAAAATGTTCGGGTAAATCAATATTGGCTCTACCATTGATGAGTGTGGCGGTGCCTCTGACATAGGCCGCTGCTTCGGGACCGGATAATGCAGCGTAGACTACTTGCTGAATCGAACGAGTAGGATGTGACCGGACTGAAGCCATAATATCGGCATATACCACACCTTGACCCGACGGGTTTACATAAATGCCTGCCTTATCATTACCCGCAGCATCATCCACGGTTATATAACCATGGTTGGTATTACTCCCTAAATTACTGAGGCGGCAATTGGTAGCGCCGTTAGGTCCAAAACTGGTAAGGATATTGCCATTAAGTCGAATCAAATCATTTCCATCAGGATCATATATACCCAAAAAACCATTGCCACTCGCGTTTTCCGTAGCCCAAATCAGCTCATCTCCTTCAGATCCAAATACACTAAACGAACCTGTAACCGGTTCAAATAATCCCTCAAGTAACACTAAAGGTGCACCTTGTTTACTATAAACCCCAACCTGTCCATTGGCATCCAGGCCAGTTAGTAACTCGACTACAGGGATATCTTCATTATTGATGGCTAAGTAACCGCTTTTAGGACTTTGCAGGCTCCTCAGGGTTATTAGCTCTTCTCCATTATCTGTCAAAGACAAATGATTGATCTCCACCTTGCCATCCGAATATGAAATATCATTGCCTTCTACGGTCCAGGGGCTCATACCTCCTCCGCTGGGCAAGGTTACACTATTACCATTACTAATACTGAGCTGACCTCCATCTATGGATAGCGTCTGTGGATCAGAATCAGTAACCGGCAGAGAGATTGTATTACCTCCACTTATGCTCAGTTGATCCCCATTAATAGCTAAGGTTTGAGTTCCCGAACCAAGCGTACTCAAATCCACGGTATTGCCATTGGATATGGATAAGTTTTCACCATCAAAAAACAACTCCTGGCTTTCAGCTTCTTCAGATCCTGACTCCAACGCATATAGCGCAAAGGGTACTGAAAACAATTGTGTCGCTCCCAAATCGATGTAGTTTTCACCACCAGTAGGATCAATTTCTGTTCGAATGTAAAACTGATCAGAGCCCCAATCAAGGTTGCGCAAATTCCCGGTTAAAAAATCTCCATCACCGATAGCCAGGTTGAAAATTCCGTGATCGGAAGTTGTTACCACATGTTCTTCTTGAAACTCAATGGGACCTTCTTCAAAACCAGCAATGATACTGATTAACAAGGAGATCTCCTGATTGACAATTGCCGCTCCTTGTCCATCTCGGGCTAGCCCCTGATAGTTAAAAACATAAGGCGACTGAGCCAAACAAGGCTGGAGAAACATAATAACCATACCTAAACACATCAAATATTTCATAGCTCAATTTGATTTTTCTCTGATAAATTTTTTGGTAATGATTTGACCATTTTGAAAACGCAAAGTCAACACATAGAAGCCAGCGGGTACATCGGATAAGTTAATCATTTTCCTGGCTAATCCCCTGGGCACCTCCAAATGAACCTCTTGAATAATAGTCCCGGTAATATCCGATATAATTATTTCGAGACTTTGATGGTGAGGATTAATGAACTCCACATTAAGAATCGATAAAGTCGGATTCGGAAAAATATTCTCGTTGATTTCTTGGTCCAAAACTTTCCGACTCGATTCATCCAAGTCGGTCAGTTGAACGTTATTATCACAGGGACATTTTTCAGGAAACGGTATTTCTTCCGGCCCTGAACCCAGATCGGGTGCATCTCGGTCATCCCAGGGTTTATGGAAGGAATAAGGGTGATAGTGATCCCATTGCCACCCTACCGCCACCTGGTTGGGATATAGATTATATCCTTTGCGGCGCATTTTGGCCATGTATTGCTTTAAATAGATATCTCTGAAACCTGGTGGACCTTGAGGAATGGCCCGGATCCTTCCGTTTTTTGAATCCCGGGAATCATCCGGTTCAAAAACGATGATCGGGTAATCCACATAAGGTGAGCCTTTGTTGGGATTACCGGCTATATAGTATTGATTCTCGGGACCATGATGGGTGACTTTGCCTCCTGTATACCCTGCCACTTTAACAGCCTTATTCAAATCATCCAGCAGATCCTTTTGGTCTTTGGTGATGAATCCTTTTTCCGGATCAAAATCTGCAGCGGTAAAATCCGGAATCAAATTTTTATCGCTATTATAGGGATCTTTTTCATTGCCATCCAGCCATTTTTCATGAAAACCTATGGCCAACAAGTCATAATCTGCGGTGTAAAATAAAGGCTGAAAGTCGACTACTACTTGTGGATTGGCCAGGACATTTAGCTCTTTAAGGTTTATATTGGGAACCGGGTTATCAAGATCCAATGGGCAACATTGGACCTTACCATCACAACCGTCATCGTCTTCCTTGACCCATCTATAAAAATTTCTCTGGTCTGGAGTCAAGACAATGCTGGACACGGCATCCTCCATGGTGGTATCAAAGTAGACCGCATAGGTTTGTTCGACCCTATCACAAACATATTTTTTTTCCAAATGTCGCAATACGGCTATATTGGCTGGATCCTTGAGGGATTTGACGACCTCGCCATTATATTTTTTGATTTCAGCATCTCTTTTTTCAGTTTGATCGACTTCATATTGAAACCAGATTTTACTAAACCGTTGATCTTCCGCAATCAGCGCCCGCATCGGTCCCCAGTTGGAGCTTTTCCCTTTTAGGTTCATGGGTTTAGTGGCATTATTGGCCTCAATAACCGCCGTGGCGTCCGGATTAACGGGTCGTCCCAGGATGACTTTATCCTGTTCGTCTGCCACTTTAGCAAAAGCCCGAGCATGTGATTCAACGTATCCTGCCCAACAAATGGCTTCACAATCTGTTCTTTCCGGATTATCGTCAAACACAAACGAGTTGCTAACATTTAATTCTGTAGGGTTGGGAAATTCAATCGGCATCAACTGACCAGCTGCCGGATAACCATCTTGATCAAAGTACTGACTTCCTGACTCCAGCAACTTGACCACCGTATCCTGAACATCGCTATACCTGGGAACAAAACTGTGCAGATGTTCATTGAAATGAGTTATGTATGGCTCCTTCAGTTTTCCCGTTTGACTCTCATAGCGCACCGTACAATCGTTGTCGGCATTCCTAAAGATCAGGTAACGGAAGAAATCAATGACGTCGTTGGTGTAGGACTCGTTATTTTCGATGATAAAGGTTTCCGGTATTTCATCCCGAATCAAATCCCACTGACCTTCCTGAATTTCGACTTGTAGATTGTCGTTAAAGTCTCCGTAATTGATTTCTGTGGTTTCGTATTGTGTTGCAAAGGCCGTATGGGTTTCTATCCAATCAGCATCGACTTGTTCATTAAAGAGGTGCCATACAAACCATAACCTGCTCAGGTTAAATTGAAATTGGTCAAAAAATTCCCGACGATTTGAGGGTTTACGCGCTTCACGAACCACAGCGGACTGTACTGAATTAAACTTAGGTTTAGGATAGACTTTAGTATTCTTCAAACTGAATCGTTTGTAATGTTTTTCAATCAAATTGAGTAAATAGCTTTCCATGGTGTTTTGGTTAAAATAGACCATGGTGGTTAAAAATTTCCAGAACAGGTTATAGCCTTGAGCACTATTTTCCTCGGCGACGTTCTGGGTAATCGTTTTCATGTCTTTGACGGTGGCAACAATGGAATGTGCTGGTATGGGTGTGGCTCCAATTTTTCTGAGTGCAGGACTGGATGGGCGTTGATCGGCCACGATCTGTGCGCCACCAATACCAGCCCAATAAGTTACCTGGTTGGTAATGTCGTTGGTGAACTTTTCTAAAAATGGAGCATCGGTGTTGGTCTGATTGCGCTCCAAAAAATCATGGAACGCTGCCATATCGGATCCATGATGCGTACTGGATAAGGTGATGATCCGGTTAATGTCACCCTCCTGAAAATTATTATCGCGGAAATAATCCGTATCATATCCTCCTCCTCCTTCCAGGTCTGAAGCGTAAACCCGGATTAAAACACCCCCTAAACTGTGACCGATGGCATCGACTTTGGTCACCGCAGCATCCAGGGTGTCTCTATAATAATCCAGTGCATCGCTGATTCCTCCGGGATTTTCAAATACCACTTTTTTGTTTTTCTCAAAGCCGCTTAGAAACGCACCGGTTATGAACCCAGGATTCCGGTCAAATTCGTATCGACCATTGGTATTTCGATAATCTACCGTAAAGACCTTAAACCCCTTGTCTTCCAGCGCCTGAGCCATAGACTTGTAATTCGGTTTTGAAATAGATGTCCGCCAGCAATTAACCGGATCATCAAATGTCCCATGGACCAAAACCACCGGCGGCCGAACCAACTTGAGATTGAAATCAAAGTCTTGGCGATCTTCACTCGTGGTAGCCGTAATTTTTATGGGTATATCGATCGCATCAATCTCATTCCAGGTGGTCGCCTCTTCTTCCGTTGGAAAATCGACCGGTGGACGATAAAGTGCAAACACATAATGTGATCCGTCAATTTCATGAGACTGTAAGGCCCATGGATATTCCACACTGCCATATTGTTCGGGTAGGTTGAGTCTTGCATGTACAATTTCATCAAATTTAAATCTAAGCAGAATCTCAGATACGCCATCAGCAGTTATGGCGGTTCGGGACGTTTTGACTGCCTTAAATAATTGGTTGGCATCCAGGATTTCCTGGATGTTGCTCACCTCGTTCCCAAAAAATCCTTGGTCGACATATTCCGGGTTGGCGTCTAAAACCGTCACGATTGGTTTTTTCAAACTGCCACATCCTCTATCCAGGCTCCGGCTTTTAAGCAGTTCCAATGCCGGTTGCGCTTGATCATACATATGCTCGGCTGTCCATGGAACATGGCGTGGCCAGATATATTTTTTAGTCTCAAAACTCAACGCTTTGGTAACATCGCCTACTTTATATAAGGTGGAATCTTCAAATACCTCAGGAGGATTATTAATTTCAAAAGATTTGCAATCTTCCGGAGGTGCATCTTGATCCAACCAGCGTATGGTGAATACTAAATCATAGTATGAATTACCCTGGAGCCCTTCATATTTTGTATCGTCCTTACAGAAGTAAACACTTATATCTTCCTTTTTTATGTAATAATCGCAGGTGCAGTAATAGCCTTGCCCTTGATCACGAACGTCAGAAATAGTCTGTTTATCCAGAAACATGGTAGTTCCAGACTCAACGACCGAATATATATTTGAGGGAGGATTACAGGAAAAGTTGTTCTCTTTTGTATTTATGTAAACATTGGTGGTGATTTGCTCCGGACAGATCTTGAGACCTTCGACAGGCTGGCCTACAATAATTGTGTTTAAGAGTAAGAGCAAGGAAAGCGTAATAAGGGTGCTATTCGGTTTCATAGAAGTGGTTGTAAGAATTGTGCAAATACCCACTTAATATAATCTCAAAAACAAAAGAGGATATTTGAGACGGCAATGCCCCTGTAAAATGTTCAAAGGCACCATTTCACGTCTAATTTAGTTGCAGTAAAGGCTGGAATCAATGATGGCCGTCATTATGAAAAATGATTCAAATCCAGGAGCACTTATTTTTAAACATCGCTTCGGCTAAACTAGGCGCATTCAGTCGGTCAGCACCCAGTATTGACAATCTACTTCAAGGAGGTTCGTCATCTAAGCAGTGCCTGATGCCGCCAGGAAGTCCGACATACGAACGAAGTGAGTATCGTCAGTATCTATGCAATACAGTACATTCTCTATTTTAAAAGACTAAACCGATTTTAACTTGTGCGAAGCAACTAAACTGGCGAAACGAAAATTAGAACACAATTCAGGCCAATATGCTTATACCTCCAAAGGTATTCTATAGAAACTTGTCTGGTCGTGTCGCTGAATTTTCGGATACCCCCTGTATTGATTTGGAATTTCATGGATAGGATTCTAATGTTCGAATGCCTTCGCAATGGTAGCCATAGGTAGAAACATCCTATTGCTACCTTCTAAAGAAATGAAATCGAAATATTCATAGAATACGGTAGCTTCATCATCAAATGGATCAACCACGACCGCCATTGATGCAACAGCATCAGCTGAAGCTATCAAACTTTTTTTTAGTGCGC
>JAHEJC010000380.1 GCA_024639065.1 Lewinellaceae bacterium
TCAGACCCTGCTTGAGATACCTGTAACTACTTTTCCATTTTTAAGATTTCCTATTCACATGACTTATATTTTGCACCTTGGGAAATATTCAGTTAACCTAGCACTTGGATATTTTAAAATAGCAATCCATCTTTGTAAAGCATTCAAAATTGATTTGTCCTTGTTGTTGTCGCCGACAGACTTTCTGGGAAAGGAAGATGACCATGGTATACCTTTTTTCCCGGTTATGAATATGCCTCGATCAAAAAAGATTGAAATTATTGATGAAGTTGTGTCTATCATTCAGTCGAAATTTACCACCACTACGATGATAGAGCATGCAAAAACAATAAAGTTGAGAAACAACCTCAAGAGTTTGATCCCTTCTAGATAATTATGAGTAATAAGGAATGAAAGAAAAATTTTTAAAGATTTGTCCAATATGCAATTCAGACAAACTGAAGAAGAATTATCAATTTGAAAACTTCTACATACTAAACTGTCATAATTGTGGAAATGCCTGGCGTTCCAATATGTATGATGAGGAAAAAATTGAGGAAATCTATTGTATTGATAATTATGAGGATAACCCCTATTTCTTATATGAAATTGACATGGTATTGAACATGAAAAATAATCGCTTTAAAAATTACAAGCAAGCCCTTGATTTTTTAAAAGCTTCCCATATTCAGCGGGAACTATTGGATATAGGTTGTGGAACTGGAACTTTTCTGGCGCTCGCAAAAAGATATGGCTGGAACCTTACTGGGATTGAGATTTCTGAAAAACTGAGCGAGAAATGTAAGCAAAATGTTCCGGAAGCAAGGATAATAACCAAACGATTCGAAGATGCCGATTTGGAAGAAGGACAGTTCTCATTAATAACCATGTGGGATGTCATAGAGCATGTTATTGATCCAGTTGAGGTGATCAGTCGAATTAAAAACTTGCTTGTGGCCGGAGGCATAGCACTGTTTTGCACTCCGGATGAAAGCAGTTTTCTGGCTAAAGTAGGAAAGGTGTTATATAACATGAATATTTCGTCTCCTGCCTTAGCTCTTCATCCCACGAATCACACCTACTTTTTTTCACGGAAAGGCTTTGAATACATAATAAAAGATTTAGATATGCAAGTGCATAAAATGTATTCTCAAAATGCTTTTTTTGAACACTCCGAAATGGCATCAAGAATCCAGAAAGTAGGAATTTCAATGATTGAGAAAGTGAGTGGAATAGCAGACGCGAGATATGAAATGGTCATTATGGCAAGAAAAAAAGGATAAAATAAACTAAGTAATGATTTCCAGAAAAAAGGAATTTCCAGTTGCCAGCTTATCAATTGATTTAGATGACAAGTGGACTTATCTCAAATCAAATAGTGATAAAACATGGAAAAATTATCCGAGTTACCTTGAATGGGTAGTTCCCAGAATTTTATCTTTCCTCAAGGAAAATAGAATGAATATTACTTTTTTTCTGGTTGGTAAGGATGCTGAATTCGAGAAAAATCACCACATTTTTCGAAAAATTGTTTCGGATGGACATGAAATAGGCAATCATTCTTACAATCATGACCAGTGGATGGCTAAATTTTCGCAGGAGAAAATTTTAGCTGAAATTGTTCTTGCGGAAAAAAAAATCGAACATGCCACTGGTAAGAAACCAGTTGGTTACAGGGGACCGGGATATAGCTTTTCATCAACTATTGCCAAGGTCTTGATGGATAGAAATTATTTGTATGACGGATCCCTTTGGTCCACCTTTATCGGCCCCATTTCATATTATTTTTTCTTGATGACAAGTAATTTCAGAAAGCTCAACAAAGATCAAAGATCAGGTCTATTTGGAAGTTGGAGAGATGGTTTTCAACCAAATAAGCCATTTAGTTTGGAAGGTGGGAGTAAAAGATTATTGGAAATTCCTGTTACAACTATGCCATTCTTGCGTCTACCAATGCACGCCACTTACATACTTTACCTGTATAAATTCAATAGAAAACTGGCACTTTGGTATTTTCGTTTCTCTGTTTGGTTTTGCAGTCTTACGGGGACTCCTATTTCTTTACTTTTGCATCCCCTGGATTTTATAGGTCAAAATGATCCGGATGGACTAGACTTCATGCCTACCATGAAAATGAATGTTGAAGATAAATTGAATTGTCTCAGAGAGATGATAAATATTTTGAGGAAGTATTATCAACTGGCAGATTTGGAGCAACAGGCTCGGACATTGTTAAAAGCAAAGGATTCAAAAACAAAAACTTCGCTTCGGGTACATAAAACTGGGGGGTTTTTCAAAAAATTCGCTTATCATGAATCATGACGATTTGTCGAAAGTTATCGTGTATTGGGCAAATTATTTTTCATAAAAATAGTTGAACAGCCAATTTGATGAACAACGATGAGAGGCTATTCATCCAATCCAATTGAATGAATTTAACAAAACCAGAGCATGAATAAGTATATCAAAAAAATCAAAGATCTGTTGATGGAAAGAAATGATCCCCTCCTGATTTCAATTCTAGCCCCCGCCTATAATGAAGCTGAAATCATTGAAAAGAGCATTGAGCAGATCTATGCTTACATGCATCAGTTGGAGGAGTTTTTACAATGGGAGTTGGTTATCGTCAATGATGGTAGTAAGGACAGTTCAGCTGTTATTCTAGATCGTCTGGCTGGAGAAAGAAGAAACATGCGAGTTTTTCATCATCGCATCAATATGAATCTAGGCTCTGCGTTACGAACTGGTTTTATCCGTTGTAAGGGAGAGTATATCATTGTACTAGATATTGATCTAAGCTACAATACCAAACATATTGAACAATTACTGGCCAAGGCGATGGAAGTTGATGCGGACATTGTTGTTGCATCGCCTTATATGCGTGGTGGCAAAAATACAGCAGTTCCATGGAAGCGATTGCTCCTGAGTAAAACTGTGAACCGAATTATGCGAATGAATTCGTCTTCCGATTTGCACACATTCACTGGAATGGTTAGAATTTATAAGAATTCATTCTTAGGAAAATTAAATCTGAAATCGAAAACCTATTCGATAAATCCTGAGATTATTCAAAAAGCGGAAATATTACGTGGCCGGATTATTGAAATTCCAGCTCATCTGGATTGGAGTTTTCAGAAAAAAAGTGCTGGAAGAGCTTCTAGTATTCGGATCAATACGGGAATTATGGCTGGTCTAATGACAAGTTTTATATTTCGGCCATATGCCTTTTTCATGACTATAGGTGGAATATTGATGTTAATCTCTTTCTATGTAATCATTTGGATTTTCATTAATACTTTCAAAGTTTATCCTGATATTGCACTGACAACTACTAATTTCGAAAGTGCCTTTTCCCTATCTGTCGCTCAAGTATTTCGAGAAAGACCTTATTCATTTATTGTGGGTAGTGCTACCTTGATCATATCCCTTCAATTTCTGAGTCTGGGATTCGTTTCATTGCAAAACAAGCGGTATTTTGATGAACTATTTAATCTAGGTACTGCGATCCTCAACAATACAAATACAAATAGTAATAAAAAGTGATTTGGAATCCCTTCAAATTCAAAAGTTATATAAAAACATTTGTTTAAAAGACGTTCACAAATAAGGTGGTTTATCGACAAATTATCCTATTTCTGATTGTTGGTTCATTGTGTTATTTGGTTGCAATGGGATTATTGATCCTTTTCTTGGAATTAACTAAGATGGAGATGAATTTAGCCAATTTACTTTCATCCATTATCGCAATATATGTGGCATACATCCTAAATGCGAAATTCATTTTTTAAACAAGGGAGACCTAAACCAAAAAAGAGATTTCATTTTACTTCTTGTTTTCTTTTTTAGGGTAAATACTCAATGCCTAACTGATGTTTAGTCTAACGTCCTACACACCGATTCACTATGCTATAACCAACACCTTCGTGCACCTTGTTGTGGCTATACTAAATTTTCGACAAGGGTCTCTCTGGTATTTAATCAATGATTTTGGTTACAAGTATTCTAACTAATCGAGATATTTATAAAATATGAGACAATTAGTGAAATTTCTTCCACTTTTTTTTCTATACATAATCATGATCATAGCGATTCCGAAAGTGGTGGAGATAGCGAATCCATTGCTAAAAGCAGGAACATTCCAGCATGATGAATTAAGATATCATACGTATGCCCAGAATATTATCAAAGGTCAGTACACGGATCCAGCAAATCCAGATATTCAGAATGCGCCTGGTTATCCGTTGTATCTATCGATCTTTTTAAAACTCGGATTGCCCTTAATGATTCCCAAGTTGTCGAATGCCATTCTAATGATGTTGGCCGTATTTTTCTTTTATAAGTCGTCTACATTTTTTATTTCTGAAAGAATATCACTTGTGATTGCCTATATATTGGGATTATACTATCCACTTTTTCGATGGATACCATATAATATTACAGAAGCATTTTCTATGTTTTTACTGTGTGCATTCATCTTCTATTTGCTAAAAGCTCAGCAAAAGAAAGAACTTTCATTCTCTCAAATAGTCTTGCCGGCTGTATTCTTGTCTCTATTAATCTCCACCAAGTTTTACTATCATTATGTGGTCATCATAACCGTCATTCTTGCAATATTTCTGTTTTTATTGCGGGTTGGTAGGGCTGAGATGAAAAAAACCATATTAATCATGTTTTTGGGTTACGGGTTAATAGCTGTGCCCTATTTGAGTTATACCTACTCCTTGACCGGAAAGACTTTTTTCTGGACCAATCAATCAGGACAAATGCTATACTGGATGACAACGAGATATGAGGACGAGTATGGTAAGTGGTTTAATTACAGGGAGTTACGTAGACCTTACATGCCAGAAATACACGAAAGTCACTATGAGTTTTTTGATAAAATATTGGAACAACCTTATTTGGCTCAAGATGAATTAATTTTAGCAAAAGCAAAGGAAAATATCAAGAATAATCCGATGGACTATTTCTTTAATATTGTACCTAATACATTACGATTGCTTTTTAATTATCCTTATTCCTATAAAACCCAATCGTTGAATATGTATTTCTATTCCCTGATCAATACGCCAATCGTCTTGGCTTTCCTTCTTTCCCTGATTCCTTCCTGGAAATTCAGAAAATTAATACGTATTGAGTTAGTGATATTAATGGTCTTTGGTTTGGTTTACTTTGGAGGATTAATTTTGATTCCCGCTTTTCCAAGATATTTCTTCATGCTCGTTCCATTGCTACTGTTGTGGTGTGGATACATATATTCCAATTTTGTGAAGATTGAAATGGTCAACAAAGTAGTTTGAATGTTATTTTATTCATTTCCTAAAAAATAGGAAGGAAAATATTCAACGATGAAGGTAGGAATCATGCAACCAAACATACTGTACCAGCAGAAAATGTTTGCAAGATATCTCCTTCGCCTTCCAAGCAATTAGGTCCAGTAATTTATGATCGCTTGATTATGGATCGGATGGGAAAAAAGAATGATCCAGTTTTACTGGTTGTAGGGGCTCGTCCAAATTTTGTAAAAATGGCGCCAGTATGCAGGGCTATGACAAAGATTCCTATGCCATTCAAAATCGTTCATACTGGCCAGTATTTCGATCTTGAAATGTCAGATATCTTTTTTGAGGAACTGGGAATACCATCTCCAGACTTTAATTTGGATATTGGTCCAGGCGCTCATGGCTATCAAACAGGTCGTATGATGATTGAAATGGAGAAATTGTGCGCAGAACATACATTCTCCATGCTTGTTGTAATTGGGGATGTAAATTCAACGTTAGCTGGCGCACTTGTAGGAAGCAAAAATCATATACCGGTAGCTCATATTGAATCAGGACTCCGAAGTTTTAATCGGGAAATGCCAGAAGAGATTAACCGGATTGTAACTGATCACATTTCGGATTTGTTGTTTGCTCCAACTACAATTGCTATGAATAATCTTGAGAATTAGGGATTATCTTCGAAATCTATTTTGAGCGGAGACGTATCCTATGATATGACCCTTTCTGCTTCAGAAATCGCTAAGGATCGATCGAATATCTTAAATCAGTTACAGCTAAATCCACAGCAATATTATCTTTCGACATTACACAGACCGTATAATGTTGATGATAAAGAAATATTAACCCAGATCTTGGCCGCTTATGCTGAATTAGACCTACCTGTTATTTTGCCTATGCACCCACGCCTAAAAAAGCAACTGACAGCATACAAAATTCCAACGGTTAATGTAAGACTTATCCAACCGCTGGGTTATTTGATTTCATTCTGTTGCTTGAAAAAGCCATCAA
>JAHEJC010000061.1 GCA_024639065.1 Lewinellaceae bacterium
CACCGTACTTTTTAACTCTGGATGAAATTGGACGCCTACAAACCATCTTGTATCTTCTAATTCCATAATTTCGACCAGGCCGGTTTCTGGATTCTTACCACAAGCCATAAAGCCATTTTTTTCGAATTGGTTTAGGTATTTATTATTGAATTCGAATCGGTGTCGATGGCGCTCATGAACTATTTTTGATTTGTAAGCTTTATAGGATTTAGTTTTCGGTTTTATTTCACATTTGTATGAGCCAAGTCGCATGGTGCCTCCCATTTGCGAAATGCCTTTTTGTTCATTCATCAAATCAATAACCGGGTGTTTAGTATACGGATCCATCTCGGTGGAATGAGCATTTTCAAGCTTTAATACGTTTCGCGCAAATTCGACTACCGCACATTGTAGTCCCAGGCAAATTCCAAAAAATGGAATATTATGTTCACGTACAAATTTGATGGCTAATAATTTCCCCTCGATACCCCGCTCTCCAAATCCAGGGGCCACCAGTATTCCATCAAGATGTTTAAGTTTCTTTTCAATCGATTCTATATGTTCTAATTCTTCCGAGTGAATAGATTCCACGATGACATTGCATTCATGTACCGTGCCCGCATGCACAAAAGATTCGTGAATCGATTTGTATGCATCTTGAAGTTCGTTGTATTTTCCCACCAAACCAATTCTCACTTCGCGAATGGGGTTTTTCAATTTGCCCAGGAAATTACGCCAAGCAGTCAGATCCGGGTCTTTTTTATGAGGAAGCTTAAGTTTACCTAATACGATTTTATCCAGTTTTTCTTTTAGCATCATTAGGGGTACATCATATATGGTTTTTGCATCACGCGATTCGATTACCGAGCTTTCGGCAACATTGCAGAACAGAGCGAGTTTCGCCCTTAATTCATGACGTAGCGCATATTCCGTGCGACAAACCAGGATATCCGGTTGTATCCCCGTTTCTAATAATTTCTTTACCGAGTGTTGGGTAGGTTTGGTTTTCAATTCTTTGGCTGCCTTGAGATAGGGAATCAAGGTAAGGTGGATAACAATACAATTGGTTGGACCCAGTTCAAACCGCATTTGTCTGAGCGCTTCGAGATAGGGCAACGATTCAATATCTCCAACCGTTCCACCAATTTCAGTGATGATCAGGTCGTAGTTACTATGTTGAGCCAGGGATTTCACGCGTTCTTTAATTTCATCCGTAATATGCGGGATGACCTGAACGGTTTTACCTAAATAATCACCAGCTCTTTCTTTTTGGATAACGGTCTGATAAATTCTGCCAGTAGTCACATTGTTGGCCTGTGAGGTGGGAACACCCAAGAATCGTTCATAATGTCCAAGATCCAAGTCAGTTTCAGCACCATCATCTGTAACATAACATTCACCATGCTCATAGGGATTCAATGTCCCTGGATCAACATTAATATAAGGATCAAATTTTTGGATAGTTACCGAGTAACCCCTGGCCTGCAATAGTTTAGCCAACGATGCCGAAATAATTCCTTTACCCAATGAAGAGGTCACTCCGCCCGTAACGAATATGTATTTGGTCATAAATATTTTTTCTGATTAGACTTGCTTACGCTACGGGACATAAAGGTAAGGAAAACGGTTGGATTGATTTATATATCTTCGAATCATTTATATTAATCTTTTGTATATAGATAGTTTTTCGATTGAATGGCATGCGGACCGCTAGGTACGTAAAGGAATCCTGAGATATTGAATTGCAGGTGGTTAAAATAGAATGATATGGATTGGTTTAGTATTTCCACCTCTAATTGCCTATCACTAAACTCGATCCACCCGAAATTATACAAGTAATAATATTATTTTTCTAGCTATTCATTTAGACCAGGTATAGTTTTGGTTATGGATTAGAGATTGGTTCAAAATTCGCTTTACGAAGTTTGTACACGTACCTGCCACCGCGCTACCATAGGTATATAATACTTGATACATTAGTGAGTACAGAAGGGTGGCCATGTCTAAAAGCTAACAACTGGAACCTGTAAAACTATAAAACCACCTATTTTTTGCATACTGTATTAACTGCTTTTCTATATTCATTATTTTCACTACTTTTCATGTTTATAATTCGAGTAATAGCCATGCTGGGAGATATAATAAATATTGGATGGCCGAATCCAGATCAACAAAAAGACCTGACGATTTTGGTGGGCGATGTAGGTGGAACAAAAACGAATTTAGCCCTATTCCGGATTAAAGAAGGCAACTTTGATTTAATTGAAGAAGCCAAATTTAATTCAAGAGAACACAAGTCCTTTCTGGATGTAGTGAATTTGTTTTTAGAAGGTAAGTCCAAGCCTGATCGAGTCAGCGTAGGCATTGCAGGGCCGGTGGTTAGAGGTTATGCCTACTTAACCAATTTGGGATGGGCGATCGATGAAAAGGAAATTATGGAAAATACTGGAATACAGCATGTCTATTTGATTAATGACTTAAAAGCCAATGCTTATGGACTGGGCGGATTAGAATCCAAGGATATTCTCACTATTCATGAAGGAGATCCAGAATTAAAAGGGAACGCGGTAATTATCTCTCCCGGGACTGGACTTGGGGAAGGAGCTATGTATTTTGATGGATCTAAATACCATCCTTTTGCTACCGAAGGAGGGCATGCGGATTATGCTCCTGAAACAGAGGATGATATTAAAATCTTGAGGTGTTTACAGAAAAAATATGGACACGTCAGTTGGGAAAGAATCGTTTCCGGAATGGGGATCCTGGAAGTATATGCTTGTCTATCGGACACTACAGTCGAAAATGCGGTTCAAGAAGTGACCCAAAAATTTGGAGAAAAAGACGCTGCAGCTGCAGTAAGCCGGGGTGCTCGAAATAAGGACCCGTTATGTATTCGGACTATGGACCTGTTTTTGAGAAATCTGGCCAATGAAGCAGCCAATCTAGTCATGAAACTTATGGGTACAGGAGGCGTATTCATCGGCGGTGGGATTGTCCCTAAAAATCTAGATATGATGCAAAAGCAGGAATTTGTAAACTACTTCCTAGAAGCAGGTAGATTGAGCACATTACTCAAACACGTACCGATCAATATTATATTGAATGAAAAAACAGCTTTGATTGGTGCTGCCTTGTATGGATATTACAATGATTAATCAAGGTGATCAGACTCCGGCTCATCGCCTATAAGACCCGTCAATTTCTTTTCCGTATCTCGTAACTTTTCTCTGCAAAACGATACCAAGTCTTTTGCTTCACTGGCGCGCTCAATTAATTGATCGATCGGGAGTTCATCATTTTGCAAATCTGCTAAAATATTTTGCAAGTTTGCCAGCGCTTCTTCGTACGTCATTTCCTTCATTAATGCTTATTTAATGCGTTTACTGTACTGATTATTTTTCCATCGTGTAATATCGTCTCTAATGGTTCTTTTATTTTAATTTGCTTAATAGATTTCAATTTTTTTCCACCGCTCATCGTTACACTGTAGCCACGCATTAAGAGATTAGCCGGGTTGAGTAATTCAACCTTCGAACTTAATATTTCAATTAATTTTTTATCACTATTCAATCGTTTTGATAGTTGGTATCTGATCTTTTGATTTTTCAAAGCTAACATCGAATTTTGATCAGCAATTTTTCGGCTCGCCAACTGGATAATTCGGTTAAAGCTATTAGAAAGTTTTATTTCTTCTTGTTTGAATTTATCCAAAATATGGTACTGAATTTTTTCGAACGTATTGACCAAATCAGACTCAAATCTCAAATTATGATCAATAAGATAATCTGCAACAGCAGTAGGTGTCTTAAAAGCGTGAAAAGCGACCAGATCCGTAACCGTCTCATCAATATCATGTCCTATGCCGGTAATAACTGGAATAGACATAGAGGCAATCATTTTACCGATTTCATAATCATCAAAACCACTTAAATCTAATTTTGAACCACCGCCCCGAACAATGCAGACCACATCAAAAGTTTGCTTCGAATTTTGAATCTTTTCTAATTGACTGCACAGTTCTGTAGATACTTTTCTACCCTGCATGCTCGATTCGAAAAGATGAATTTCGAATGTGTACCCATATGGATTATCCGCAATGTGCTTTAAGAAATCTTGTAATCCAGCAGCAGTACTAGAACTTATGATGGCTATTTTTTGAAAAACCAAGGGCGACTGAAGCAAAGCATTCTTTTCAATAAGATTTTCCGTGCGCAGGCGATCGATAATCTTCGCCCTGCTCAAAGCCATCTTACCCACCGTGTAGGCAGGATCAACATCCACTATCCTCAGATTGAGTCCATATCTTTCAGAAAATTCTACTTCTACCTTACACTTTATCTCCATTCCTTCCTGAAGAATATCCCGCATCCAATCGCCTAATTTACGACTCAAGAATAGACCTTGTTTATACCAAATAGTGGCGCGTGATTGTGCAATAATTTCATTGCTATCCTGTTTTTTCTGAATTAAATCTAAATAATAATTACCTCTTATTTCGTTGACCTGTGATATCTCACAGGTGATCCACAAAGGGTCAGAAAAATTGAGTGCAATAACTCTTTTTAAATATTCATTTAGCTGGTATAGAGAAAAAGATTCGGTCATTTCATAGATTTAGCGAGTTAAAATTATATAGTCTTTTATCAATTGCTCAATATACTTTTCTATTTGTGTCACGCTTTGGGTTGGCTGGATCGGAGGTATTTTAATACTAACTTTTTTAAACAATAATTTCAAAGCGTTTCGATTGGCAGTGTTTGGATGATTTTTATAGATATCCAAAGTCTTTTTCATAAGCAATACTTGTTGTTCTGTTAAATGAATTACCTGCAGGTATATGGGAACGTGTGAAACGTTATCCTGAATTTTCATGAGATCCCTAAAGCCCAATTTTAGATTGGGTTTCATTCTGATAACGGTTGTCCCTGCGATCAGGTCACCAAGACGTTGACTTTGTCTGGTGGTTTTTATCATAAAAATAGCCATTAATCCTAAGGTTAAGTAAAAGTCGATAAATGAAAATAACCAGCGGATCACGTAATCTCCCAAGGTGGGTTGTTTACCACTTATCTTAATAACTTTAAGATCCGCAGCCTTTTTACCGATGGATTGTCCATCTAGTACTATTTCACTGACCAGAAAATAAAATAGGAAAAGGGGAGCCGAAATCAAATATTCGGTATAGGGTATGACCTCAGCTAGAAGGGAAATGAATATCGAACTGGCTGAGAAAAGAACAATAATATCGATTAGAAAAGCCCCGATGCGATAGCCAACACCAGCAAATTCATATTGAATAACTACATTTTGTGTAGTGGTTACCTCAATCGTACGCATAATAAATAAAAACTATATAAAGGAGGACAATATAGTAAAACTTGATTTTACCTAGAATTATTAACCACAAAGAACAATTGCACTTACCAAGAGAATTTGACAGGATCAATATTCTTTTAGGCCGAGTAGTTTCGCACCCAATTCGGATAGTTCGGCTCGTTTGTATTTAGTTTGTTCCCAGTTTCGAGGGTCACCGGGAAAGGCATATCCATCTGGTGCTACTCGGTCCTTCCATGAATGAATCCTCCATTCTTTTAAAGCTTTATTTTCCGGTTGTGCGGGCATCATAGAGATATATTGCGCAATCCTCACTTTGTCAATTGAATGGTTTGGCCTGATTCCATGTGGTTGCAAACTGTTGAAAATCAATAAATCGGTGGCTTCCATGCTTATTTTAACTAGTTTATCTTCCAATCCTGTGAGGTCAGGTTTAAAATAATTTCTGTCTTTGGGTTGGGTCAATCTCCAGGTATCATAATTGCGGTACAACCAGGGTATGCATTGAAATCCACCCATATTATCATCGGTTTGGTCAGAAAGCGCGAGTACACCCTGTACATTTTGTGGTTTTGTTTCAGGATTATAATCCCAATGAATAAATCCTTTATATTCATAACCCGGACGCATGGGAAAATTCAAGTTAGCTCTATCAATGGTCACCCATAATTTTTCCGTTCCCCATATATCCACGAACGCATCATATACCCGCTGTGTTTGTCGATTGTTCCAGAGATGTTGATTATTATATACTTCGACCATGCCCGTTCCTGCTAATTCCTTCATTTTAATTTCTGCTCGAGGAGTCGTGTACCAGGTTTTTTGGTCATTTGGATTTTTCTCTTCAAATTCCCAAAGGAAGGCGGCCGTTTGTTTGGCTTGTTCATGAGGAATTACATTTTTTATGATTACATATCCTTGCTCTTTCCAAAATTTCCATTGCTCCAAAGTCAAAACTCTAAGCGAGTGCTTAGTTGCCTCTGTTCTTAATTTTACTGCACTACTTTTTGTGGTAGAAGGATTTCCAGGGATCTCTTTATGTGCATTGTCAGGAATTTTGGTTGTCGTTCTTGGATAGTTCTTTTTCATAATTGAAACAGCTTATTTCTTTTAATGATAAAAGCTGAGCGATTTACGGATTAGTAATTTAGGATTGAAAAATCCAAAAGGATGCCTTGATTTCCCTAAATTCATTTTTTTTACGCATTAGTAATAATTATTATTTACTTTACTTTAAGATACCATCTGACTAGCACATTGTGAAAGAATCTGACTTTATAAATCAAAATAAGCAAAAGTGGAAACGATTTGAGCAGAGGCTCCATCGTCCTAAAGATAATCCGGATGAGTTGGCTGAATTATTTATAGAGGTGACTGATGACTTATCCTATGCGAGGACGTTTTACCCCAATCGATCCATTCGATACTATCTCAATACCCTTGCTCAGAGAGTCTTCTACCGTATCCATAAGAATCGAAAAATTGAGTGGAAGAAAATTCCCAAATACTGGACCGAAGAACTTCCATCAGTTGCTTGGCATTCGAGAAAATATTTATTGTTCTCTTTCTTGATATTCTTATTTGCTGCTATTATTGGTGCCTTCTCTTCTTTTCATGATCCCGACTTTTGTGAGGTCATCATGGGCAACGACTATGTCGAAATGACCAAAGAAAACATCTCCAATGGAGATCCCCTGGCAGTATATAAAAAATCTAAAGAGGTAGAAATGTTTTTGGGCATTACCCTTAACAATATTATGGTCTCAATTCAGGCTTTTCTGTTTGGATTAGTCTTTGGAATTGGAAGTATAGGAATTTTAATGATGAACGGTATTATGGTAGGCGCTTTTCAATACTTTTTTATTAAGGAAGGGTTTGGCCTATTATCCTTTACAACCATTTGGTTACATGGGACGTTAGAAATTTCAGCAATTATCATTGCAGGTGCTGCTGGTATGATTTTGGGAAGGGGGCTTATATTCCCTGGAACATATTCACGATTGCAGGCTTTTCAAATTTCAGCTAAAATGGGTCTGAAACTGTTATTAGGCGTTTTACCCATTTTTATTGTGGCCGGATTTATCGAAGGATTTTTTACTCGTTATACACATGCGCCTGTTTCACTAAAACTGTTGGTAATTGCAACTTCCTTTCTATTTATTACCTTTTATTTTGTCATTTACCCTAATTGGAGGCATCGAAAAGGATTAATAAAACCATTAAAAACAGATCAATTAACTCCACAGCTTGAACCAGTTATTCAATTACGCAAAATCAAGCATGTTGGATTGCTGATCAGTGAGGGGTTGCAAGTGCTAAAGTCTGTCTTTAAAAGATTATTTCCACGCATTCTAACCATCGCATTTATTCATGCCAGTTTTTTGGCTATTCTCTATTATTCCAATGCAGAATCATTAAGGGAAGAAGGATATAATGTAGATATGAATGGGTTGTACCATTATCATAGCTCTATCGGTACTGCTCTATTTGTTACGAATACATTGTTTTTAGTATTCTTCCTGACTTTTGTATATAAATCATTTTTTACCCATTTCAAATTGCCTTTTATCCTAAACTATAAGGGTTGGAGCATTCTATTTGCTGTTAGTATTTGCGTCAACTTGAGTTTATTCAAAGGATTATTCGCCTTTCTATTTGGCTTAATCTTAATATTTGGTTATCTGATTATTACGGCATTTGTATTTGTTCGACAGAAAACCTTTGTGGAAAGAAATTTGAGAGATCATTTGGTAGCCATTATGCAAAACAATCATAGCAAACTTCTTTTAGTTGGTCTATTCGGGGCTGTTTTATTGAGCTTAATTTTGGCCATTTTTGGCACAGGATTATTTCATTTATTTGACTTAATCATTCGATGGAATACATTTCAAGACTACCGTTTAACCGAAGCATTTAGATTAATATTTTTAGATTTTATATCCTTGAGTATGCTATTTATGGGAATGAGTTGGCTCATCTTTTCTATTTTATTAAGTTATTACAGTTTTCAAGAAACAAATGAAGCAAATCAATTGAAATTGGAAATCGATGAAATATTTTAAATGGTCATTTTTGTTACTAATCGGAATCAGCCAAGGATTTTCTCAGCCCCTGACAAATGGCCAACCCGCTGTAATCCAAATTGATAAAACTTATTGGGAATTAAAAAAATCTAATCTCCCGGATTATGGAGAGGGGACTACCTTCGATGGAGGATCAAATTCGAAAGAGGGTGTCGACGAAAGTAATCGACAAAGAGATATTCATAAATCCAGAAAATTGTTTCCCAGTGGATCTTCTGCGCTGTCTATGCCAAGTTATTTGACCGTTTTGATTAAATGGTTGCTAATTGTTTCCAGTATTTTGGCATTGACGTTTTTATTATTTCAGCTATTCCAAAATCGATCAAAGACGAATGTGGGCCTAGATCCAAAAGTCTCGGTGGAAAAGATGGAAGATGACTTGTTGAATGTGAGTGATCAACAAATAAAAGAGTTATTAAATGAATATATTTCCGAAGAGGATTACAGGAACGCATTGCGAATTCTTTATTTACATTGCTTAAAACAGTTGGGACAAAAGAATTGGATTGCCTGGAGAAAAGATAAGACCAATAGGGATTATATCGCAGAGCTGGTTGATCCGGAAATCAGAAAAGACTTTAAAAAAATAACCTGTCTTTTTGAAGAAAGTTGGTATGGTAAGATGGGTGTTTCAAAAAAATCTTTCAATAAAATTCTAGAAGATCTGGAATTGATTCAATTAACCTTAAATCACCATTCGTGAAGAAACGAACTATTTTAATAGTTGGTTTGATTATCGCGATGATCGTCGCTGGTGCGCTTTACGTTTCTTATAACGGTTCTCCGAGCAGATTGATTTGGAAAGAAACTTACACCTTTGACGACAAAAATCCATATGGTGGCTATTTGGCTTACGAATTATTAAAAGAAAGATTTAAGGAAAGTGGATTTTTGGATATCTCTGAATCGATTTCATTTTCATTGGATTCAACAGATTCACTAAGCACCTATTGTTTTATAGGACCTTCAATTTACTTATCTACCAGTGAATTGCTTCATTTACAAGATTTCATACAGGCCGGGAACACAGTATTTATATCTACTAAAGTATTTGATTATAATGACCTGTTACCTGTAAGTATTAAAGGGGAATCGTGTGCAGGTTTTTACTCCTTTTGGAAGCCAATAGACACGGTTTATACCAATTTTTATGATATTGGATACAAACGTACCGAAGACTATCGATGCATATACAATCGACCCGTCTGGAATAAATTGTCTAACTCGGATTATTATATTTTTTTGGATAGCTGTGATGGAATTCAAGCGCTGGGGTATGACATTTCACTGGGCTATGCCGAGTGTAATTTTATGAAAATTCTGATTGGTGAAGGCACTTTGTTATTACATAGCCAACCCATGCTCTTCAGTAATTATTTTCTCAGTTCGGAAGATGGGCTTGATTATTTTGAAAAAGTATTTAGCTATTTACCCAATCAAACCACACATTGGGACGCTATAAGTAAATTGCCTTTTGTTGATGGTCCCCTAGATAGTAAAAGCCCTTTAGTTTATATTTTAAGTCAACCTAGTCTTTCTTGGGCTTGGTACTTGCTCTTAACCACAGGTCTACTTTATTTGATATTTAATTACAAACGTATTCAAAGACCCATCCCTGTTCTATCAATGCCTGAAAACACCTCAAGACAATACATTAAGACTTTAGGAAGTGTTTTCATTCAGACGAAACGTCATGATCGATTGATGGAAATGAAACTAAAATTGTTCTACGATGAGTTGCGGATGCGTTATCGTTTAAGAGGCGATCCTTTTTCAACTAATTGGATCAGCGAACTAGCATACCGTACTAATATATCAAAAGATGAATGGCAAAAACTTACTAATAGAATAACTGACCTTCAAACTAAAAAAGAAATCTCCGGTACAGACTTACTAGCTTTAGGTAGACATCTTGATAAAATCCGAAACATTATAAATAAGTAAATATGGAATCAGAATCTTTGTCCAAAGAAGAATTAAGGGATGATGTACGTTCAGTTGTTCAAACTACAAACCTGATAAAAAATGAAATAAAAAAAATAATTGTTGGCCAAGAAACTATTATTGATATGCTCCTCGTCGCACTTTTAGCTGATGGCCATGTCCTATTGGAGGGAGTACCTGGAATTGCCAAAACATTGTTAGCGAAACTTTTAGCAAAAACACTTTCAGTGGACTTTAGTAGAATTCAATTTACACCAGATCTGATGCCTGCTGATATATTGGGTACATTGGTATTCAACACAAAAGAAGCTAGATTTGAATTTAAACGAGGGCCGTTATTTTCTAATATTATTTTAATTGACGAAATCAATAGGGCACCGGCTAAAACGCAAGCAGCGTTGTTTGAGGTAATGGAAGAAAGACAGATATCAGTTGATGTAACCACTTATCCAATGGATATTCCTTATCTGGTACTTGCTACTCAAAATCCAATTGAACAAGAGGGAACTTATAAATTACCTGAAGCTCAACTTGATCGATTCATCTTTCGATTGATTATGGACTATCCCAGTCTGGAGGAAGAAAAAAGCATATTGAAAAAGTTTCTAGTCGAGAGCGACAGCGTGATGATATCCAAGGTAAACGGAATAGTTGATAGAGTCCATCTAGAACAATTGAGGAGATCGGTAAACAGCGTTACAGTAGAAGATTCAATCCTTGATTATATTGCTAGAATTGTTCATTTTACCAGACATCATGGGGACCTTTTTCTAGGTGCCTCTTCCAGGGCCAGTCTAGCTATTATGAGATCTTCTAAAGCGTTAGCCGCGATGAGCGGCCGTTATTTCGTAATACCGGAAGATATCCAACAAGTTGGTTATGCCGTATTAAATCATCGAATTATACTCAATTCAGAGCGTGAATTGGAAGGAATGAGCACACAGGATGTCATCGATAATATTATTTCTTCAATTGAGATCCCGAGATAATGACATTAGTTTTCCTTAATACATTTTTGTCTAGTCGTTTTTATATCGCTATGTTGGCTTTAGCAGGCTTATTCTGTGTTGGTTTTTTTGTACCTCTTTTATTTCCGATAGTCAAATGGTTACTGGCATTACTTTTTGCAATTATTTGTTTTGATTTAATGCTCTTATGGAATAACAAACTAGAAATTAAAGCTGGACGTTTTTTGCCCAAAACTTTGTCGTTAGGTTATGAACATACAGTAATTATAAAACTGAACAATGACTCTCCCTATTCCCTGTATATTTTTTGCATAGATGAAGTACCAATAGAATTACAACAAAGGGAAAATGGCATAAAAATGCGCGTATCAGCTTATGAGGATTGCAAGCTGTCCTACAAAATTAGACCAAATAGTATAGGCCTATATCACTATGAAAACATTATATGTTTGATTAATTCAGAAATTGGATTAGTATCCAGACGGATTGAAATTGAAGCAAAAGAATCGATTCCGGTTTATCCTTCAATTAAAGAAATGCAAGAGAATGAATTTATTGCTTTTGGTAACTTTCAACAAGGTGAAGGAACAAAACGAGTGCGTAGAGTGGGGCAGAGCACGGAATTTGATCATATTAAAAATTATGTTTTAGGTGATGATTTTCAAAAGATTAATTGGAAAGCCTCAAGTCACGGGAACGGAATCATGGTCAATCATTATGAGGATGAAAGGTCTCAACCTATTTATCTGATTATCGATAAAGGAAGATCTATGAAAATGGCCTTTGAGGAACTTACCTTAATGAGTTATGCCATTAATGCAGTTTTAGCCATGTCCAATGTGATATTAAAAAAATATGATCGTGCAGGACTAATAACCTTTGCTAATAAAACTAATACCTTCTTGCCGGCTGATAAAAATAGAGGGCAACTTAAAAAGATATTACGTAATCTATATAATGAAGTTGAAGGAAAACATGAGGCTAACTTTGAGGAATTGTATCAGGTAATTAGGAAATCAGTACCCAATCGAAGTTTGTTATTTTTGTTTACCAACTTTGAGAGTAAATATGCCATGCTTCGTATACTTCCAGTACTTCGATTATTGAATCAGCGACACTTACTGGTAGTGATTTTATTTGAAAACACTGAAGTTTTACAATTGAGTCAGGAGCCAACTATTTCAATTCAGAATGTATATGATCAAACGATGGCTGAAAAATATTTATTCGAAAAAAGATTAATAGTAAGTGATCTCAATCAACATGGAATCCAAACCATTTTAACCAAACCTAAAGGTCTTACTCCAGCCGTAATTAAAAAATATCTTGATCTAAAGAGCCGGGTCGCCATTTAACTGGGAATCACCTTTTTCCAATAATAAGCCTTTAGTACGTATGGCTTGATTTAAGTGTCGTTGCTCATGAAGCAAGATCATTTTAAAAGCAGTTTCTAAAGAATAAACAATAAATCGATTGGCTGGAGAATGAATTAATTGATTTGAATTAATCAGTTCTGTGCAGGATTGAAATGCATTTTTCAGTGACTCCTGTTGTTCAATAAATTGATCAAATATTTTTGAACTCACCTCACTGGAGGTAGGTTGCCAGATGGTGAATGTTTTGGATTTTTTATGGGTATCCGGATGCACACTTTTTAAAATCATTTGACCAAATCGTTTATGTATAAAAGGAAGACGACTTATCCAGGGAAGCTTTAACGTATTGGTTTGAGCGGCTTCGATGATTGGAAAAAAGGATTTATTGATGATGATAATATGTTCCAAGATTTGACCAAGACTCCAGGCTTCCGGACTTGGTTTAAGATTTAACAATTCCGAGGAAATAGCTGAATATGCACGCTGGTAATTAGTTGATAACTCGTCTAATTGATTTGTAAAAAGCTCCATCATATTTTTTAATTTATAATCCATACCCCATACCCTATTCTCCAAACTCCATACCCACTACTTAAAAGGCAATTCGCGCTTGAAATTTTACATCCGTTCTTTTATTTCCATCTATCTGATTAAGCCCACTTCCTATAGTCTCTTCGTTGCTTAGAATAGTTCTGGAGATCCTAGCTTCCAAATTCATGTTTTTGAATTTATAACGGACGTTTAAATAATACCTCCATCCGGTGAGATAATAAGCTGGTATTCCGTAATTATAGGTAAGATCATTTTCATATGCATAGAGTCTGGTGTCAAAGTCATCGGTATTAAAATAAGCAAACCTACCGGTAAATGAATAGCTCTTGCCCAGCGGGTTCACAATTAAATCTTGATAAATAAGATATCCGTTTTTTTGAAGACTTTCTTCGCTCCATAAAACATATTCACCGCGCGCTCTCCATTCCAGGTCTGGTGTAATCCGATAGGCCGCGTGAATTCTGAAATTGTGTTTATGAAATCTATTCACCGGAATTACTACATCAGCCGATCCTGACTCATTTCGCTCTTTTGTTTCATATTTGTATTGGAAATAGGCTTGCAATTTTCTTTTAATACTATAGGTGATCCTAGTAAGTGTTTCCTGCCCGGTTGATGGTTTATTGACCCGGAACCTGAGCCAAGGATGTTTGAAAAAATCGATATAGGTATTCCAAGTCCATCGTTTGTGTGGTCTAAAACTTAAGCCAATGTAGGTGCCCTCCTCATTAAAATTTTGTGAGGTTTCTGCGAATGTGTTCCCGTGGAATGTATGAAAATCCGGGGGCAGCCTGCGGTAGATCAGGGCTAGATCTGCATTCCTGTATAAACTTATGAGTGCGCCATGCATCATTCCTAAACTATTAGCCCATCCTACTTCACCAAACAAATGAACATTCTTAATAGTAACCTCATAATCAACACTGGCATTGGTCAATTTGGAACCGGTAAATTCATAGCGTTTGTAAATTCTGGGCGTGGGCATATAGAATTGATCCAAAGTATAATGTATGAACTGAACCCCTAAATGGCCTTGGCTAAAGTTATACTTGATATTGCCACCATAAGTTGTTCGGCCTAAGCTTTTTTCATTGGCAATCTCACTTGGTGTGCGATGTAACCCGGATTCCTGGATAGAACGGATTTCAGAGATTGCTGCATCTTCATCAATATCTCTTATAGAGGCATCCAATTGCCGCTTAGATACGAAAGTAGATAGCTCAAAATATTTGGATAAGTTGAAGGTAATAGCGGCTCCGCGCATGAAGTTAAACTCATTCAAGGAAGTATAAGGATGAAAAGTTGCGCTTTTCCGTTTGGTATTTGTTACCAAAGAACTTTTTCTATTCACAAATCGACTGAAATAGATTAATCCTTGACCAAGACTCATTGAAAAATCACCCAGCGAAACATATTCGATTGTCTGGTTAATTTGCCTGATTGCCAAATGGAAACTTTGAAAATCAAAACCATTAGGATTGGATCCTTTAAAAAATTCTTCTCCGGGATCTTTTTCCAGTGTAAATCCATAAGAAAGTTTGTTTTCGTATTGGTGCCTAAATCGGGAATACAATTTTGATTGATCGCCAACGTAGAAGCTTTTTCCTGGTGACGGATCGATAGTATACCCACGCTGCGACTCCAAAGTTTGACCGTAACGTAAGAATAATTCATTTTTGCCTTTTGTAAATAAATTGCCTAAGCTGACTTGGTATTTTTCTTCAGCTCCTCCAACAGTAATAAACGGAGCTAACCGTTGAATTAGCTCAGATGTAAAGCCTGGAATAGTTTGCAACTCAAGTATTGAAATAAAATCTCCATACCGGATACGGTGATTGATTATCTTAATTATATCCAGGTCTTTTAGAATAAAGATTTCCTGCAAATCATTAAAATTTGCTCTATTAAGGTTTAATGGATTCTTTTGAAGACTGACCAATCGATCATATATATCCTCAAGGGGAATGTCAACTAACTCCTCTAAATCATCACTAATAAAATCTTCGATAAAGGAAAAATCAATTTCTATAATTGGTTCCTGAGGATATACTTGTATATGCATTGTTCCCACTAGTATGCTAGTTATAATAATATAACGTATTGGGTACATCTTATAAGTGAAATTTTTCAAGTGGTTGTTGTAGTAAAAATTTCTCAGAACTGGAAAGGCGCATGACTAATTCCCATCCAGGTGGAATATTATGCTCATTTAAGAGAGCACCTGTGGACAGATAAGGATAGATTTCGTGAAAGCCCTGCGTGGTACTATGATTCAACCTTCGGCTAATATGAGAGCGGTTTATTTGATCGGGGTCCCTCAATCCGGCGGCTGCCATAAGTTCAACGAAACTTTCAATGGTCTCCTGGTGATAATTGGCTACTCTTATTTTTTTATCACTAACTACCAGTCCTTTGACCAACTGATCATCCTGAGTGGCTACACCGGTAGGGCAAGTGTTTTTATTACATTCCAGTGCTTGTATACAGCCGACAGCCATCATCATAGCCCTGGCACTGTAACAGGCATCTGCTCCAAGAGCCAATGCTTTGAAAATGTGAAACCCCGTAACAATCTTACCTGCGGCTATAATCTTTATATCCTTCTTTAAATCAAAACCAACTAAACAGTCGTATACAAAAGCAAGTCCTTCTTTGTACGGCATGCCTACGGAATTCGAGAACTCCAGTGGAGCAGCCCCAGTACCACCTTCGCCTCCATCCACGGTAATAAAATCAGGTTTAATATCATTAGCCTTAATGGCTTTGCATATCGAGACGAATTCAGCTTTATGACCAATACATAGCTTAAAGCCTACAGGTTTTCCTCCGGACAAATTGCGCATTTTTTGTAACAATTCCAGTAATCCGACAGGCGTATCAAACGCTTTATGAAATGGAGGAGAGTTCACATCTTGTCCCATGGGAATACCTCTGATAGCAGCGATCTCAGCAGTAACTTTTTTTGCAGGTAGTATGCCCCCATGTCCTGGCTTGGCTCCTTGCGATAATTTAAGCTCGATCATTTTTACCCTGGAGTCCTGAACTAGATTCTTGAATTTTTCGGAATCAAAACTACCATCACTACTTCGACAACCAAAATATCCAGTACCCACTTGATAAATAATATCACCTCCTGGTTTAAAATGATATGGAGAAATTCCGCCTTCCCCCGAATTGTGTGCGAAGTTGCCAATTTTCGCGCCTCCATTCAAGGCCAAAACCGCATGCTTGCTCAACGACCCAAAGCTCATCGCCGATACATTAAATAGACTGCATGAATAGGGCTTAGTACAGGATGAATTCCCAATTAGTACACGCGGGTCCTGATCTAAGTTATGATGATCAAGTGCTCTGATTGAATGATTCATCCATTCATATCCTTCATCATATACATTTAATTGGGTGCCAAAAGGCGCTGTATCCAGCACTTTTTTTGCCCGTTGATAGACGATTGACCTAAAAATTCTACTGAATGGTCTTCCGTCATGATCTGGTTCAATGAAATATTGGTAGATTTTCGGGCGAGCCCATTCAAATAAATAGCGAGTACGCCCAATTAAGGGAAAATTCCGTCTTAGCGCATGCTTAGATTGGAATATGTCCACAAAACCAATACCCAATAATGGAACTGCGATCACCAGTAACCACCAAAGAGGTCGCCATAGTAGAAAACCACCCAAACCAATGAGGACCAGTGAAAGTATTCCGGCAACGATAAACTCTAATCTCATAAGTTTAATTATCCTTAATTCGAACCATTTTAAAGTCAAGTTTGCTCTCCAAATCCTTTAAATCCTTGGTAATCGTTTCCATGGATTCCTTAAATGATTCGATTTGCAGCTGCTCATCACTTATTAATTTGTCAAAATTTTGAAATTGGGCATTAATTTTTTCATTTAATTCGACAATATAGCCAGACAGTTTTTCCAAGAGATTGATTTCCAATTCAGTTTTGCCTTTATCAACCTCCTTTCTAAATTGTTTGATGATCTTATTTCTTTTTAAACCAGCTGATATTCCTGCAAACGCTAAACCAATTGCCGTCAATACACCTCCAGTAATATCAAATACCAACCCACTGGCTACCGTAGACAATATAACACCGATCACAGCTACACCGCTTCCGGTAGCAATGCTTGGCGATATGCTCTCATCTCCCTGCGTCTCCCGAGCAATGAAATTCTCTGTTTTTTGAAGAAACTCCTGAAATGAAAGATGTAGTTCAGACATGGTTTGACGCCTTTTGGAGTTTATTTCAAAAAAGATTTCTGAGCTTTCTTTAAGGATCTTTGGACTATCTTTTAATTTAAGATCAATGAGCAGACCCATTTGCTGGACGGAATCAGAGAGGTGCACAATTCCTTCGCTTAATTTCAACTTCAGCTCACTATTCAGTTCTTTTTCAAAGTTTTCATTTAAATTTTCAACCCATACCTTGATACTTTTTTTTGAACCGAACATGGATGAGAAAGATCTTTTAAGCAAGGTGAAAAAGGATAAACTTTGTTTTAACTCTTTTTCATATTTCCGGCTGATGTTTTCATAGCTAGCTACAATGTTTTCGGTGAATATTTCTGCTTGTTTTGTTGATTTTTTGGTCTGGTTTTCAAGTATTTCATCGATATCTGTTCGAAATTTTTTATCTCGTTGATGTTGAAGGGTTCTCTCTTCCAGAGCATTTTCAATTCTATTCACTAGTTGACCAATCGTTTGCGTTGCATTTTGGATTTTCAGTATAGGTGCTTTTCCATCGGTAATCTGTTCACTGATATAATCCCTGACTGCTAAAAATCCGCTATTGCTATGATCATTATCTATTTCCTGCTTTGCGGAGACCGCAAATATGTTGGGTGAGGCAATCCCTTTTTTGAGAGCATATTCCTTGACTCCTTGGATATTTATGGCAAGATCTTCCATGGATAATAGATCTTTTTGTTGTAAAATGAATATTATTTTCTTTCTCCACTCGCTGTGTATGAAATCGAAGAATTGCCAAGCTGATTCCCGATAAGGATTTTTAGCCTCAAATACAAAAATGATCAGGTCAGCAGAAGGTATAAATCGCTCGGTAATCTCCTGATGATGCTCAATAATGGTATTGGTTCCTGGGGTATCAACAATACCAACATCCTTTAATATTTCTATAGGGGTGAAGACTTTTCTGAAATAAGGATTTATAACAACTTCTTTTTCTTCTTCACCATAGGTTATTAGCTGGATCGTATCCGTCATCGGGGATGGTGCTACTTTGCAAATTTCCTTTTCACTTTCTAAAAGGGCATTGATGAAGCTGCTCTTACCAGCTTTAACTTCTCCTACGATCACAAAGGTAAACGGGTCAGCTGAATGCGTTTGAATTTGTTGAAGCGTATCAAATAGAGATGGATCATTAATTTGATTTTGTAAATTCAAAAGAGAACTTATAATCTCTTTTAAATCCCGCTTTCTTTCTTGTAACTTAAATTTGTTAAATAATTTCATGCAATTTGCATTAGGAGCCTATACTTTTGAGCCAATGAGTGGTCTCGGGACCCATACAAAAAATTAAATCTAAGATACTCAGATTTGGAACAAAGGCTAGTCTATCTGAAAAAACTTGTTCGTAGGTTTTATTGAGGTTATTAGCTGAATTTTTAGGGTTATGAGCGTTTCTGAGATCCATATACTCATGAATCGGTTGTCTAATATAGCTAGTGGTTTCATTTAATATAGTTGACAACTCGAGCAGCTGGATAATTGACTCAAGAATAACCATATTTAAATCGTAGAGAAATGTTTTCTGCATTGTCAGCAAAGGGGACAACCATTCTTCATAGTGAGCATAAAATGGGGATTTCCCATAAGCAGTTTTTATTGATTTGGCGTGATGAGCTGGCCAATCACTATAATTGGCAATTTTGACATCTTTTATTATACAGTTATTGTTTTTGCCTTTAAGCAAGGGTATAGAAAGCGTTGTTCTTCCTTGTGAGGTACAAATTTGGCATCGATTTCTGAAGGAGTGCTTTTGATAATTCTCCCAAGCTTCAATGTATATGACCTCATAAAGTATCAGTTTTCTAACATATTCAATGGATGGGAAATAATTAGTCGCTAGTACTGCTTTTATATTCAACTTTAGAAATTTGTTTGCATTACCTGCAAAATGAAAAAAAAATAAATATTTTTGTGTTTTATTGATAATTATTATAGATTTGTGAATCAATTGACAACAATATGGCTGGCAGCAGTCATGTAAGATATAGTGGGTAGTATTATTTTCGAAAGGGTGTAGTTGCTTAACTATGCCCTTTCACTTTTTAAGTTATGCAACAATCCATTCAGCCAATTTTCAATCAATCTCCAAGCTTAAATCTTTACCTTTCCATAATTATCCCTTGTTATGATGAACTCAGGATTCTGGATACGCTGAATTCCTTATTTATGTGTATTCCAGGTAGCCATGATGTAGAAATCCTCATTGTTGTAAACGACGGTACTAACGATCCTTTGGACCTCAAAAATAGAAATATAGAAACAAAAAAAATAGTGGTTAGATGGATCCAGTCACACATTCGGGATGATCATCAATATTTTATTTTGGATTATACGGATGTACCGGAAAAATTCAGTGGAGTTGGTTCAGCTAGGAAATACGGGATGGATATAGCCTTTGAAAGACAAGATGCCATAGGCCTTGACGGAGTTATAGCCAACTTGGATGCTGATTGCCTGGTGAGTTTAGATTATTGTTCAACTATAATTCGGTCATTTAAACAGGATGTAAAATTATATGGAGCTTCTCTATATTATGCTCATCGCTTTGATGTACCGGAAAATGAAGCTGCCATTGTGGACTATGAATTGCATTTAAGGTTATACAATCAAGCCTTGAGGCATGCTGGATTTCCATTAGCTTTTCAAACAGTAGGCTCTAGCATGGCATGTCGCTCTTCGGCCTATCGGAGACAAGGTGGTATGAACAGACGTAAAGCCGGGGAGGATTTCTATTTTATACAAAAACTCATGAAACTGGGACATTACCAGGATATAAATGATTTGTGCGTCTATCCTTCTTCAAGAACTAGTAGTAGAGTGCCATTTGGTACTGGCAAAGCTATGGCTGATTATCATAAAAAGGTACTAGATACTTATGCATTATCAAATTATGCTTGTTTGAAAAGATTAATTCAAGGGCTGCCTCAGTTATATCAGGCAAATTATTCAAAATGGGCCAAACAACTTTCACCAACCTTTAAAATTATTTACGATGAGTCTAATATTAATTCAATAATTGGAGATTCAGCAAAAAATAGCAAAAATTATTTGAGTTTTAGAAAACGCTTTTTTGCCAATTTCGATGGGTTTAAAGTGATGAAGATGATTCACTTTGGCAGGGATAATTTTTGGCCAAATGAAGGCCTAAACAAAGTAGCAAATGAATTTCTTCAAAATTTGGAAATCTTAACTAACCTTGAACTTTTAAAAAAATATAGAAAAATGGAAAAAAGACATCCGCTTTATTTGGAACCAGATTTTAGTGTAGAGCCGCTCGGATAGGTAGTGAATCTAATATTTCTGCTTCTTGATCGACCCACCAAGCTAGTCTTTGATAGACTTTGTCTTCATCAAAATAGTTTAAAGCCATTTTTACATAGATATGGCCATGCTTTGCCTCGGAAGTCCAAAGCATCTTATAGAATTTGGACAATTCCGGATCTTTCAAATTATCTGCAACTAATTTAAAGCGCTCAGCGCCTCTGGTTTCTACTACAGAAGCGATAAGCAGTCGATCTAAAAATCTTTCCAATATACCGGAATGGCATCGTTTGATCAACTGCTTAATGTAAGGATCTTCAGGAATGGAATGAGCCAATGGTATTCCTCTTTTCTCCATGATTGCGTAGACTTCTTGGAAGTGTTCGAGTTCTTCCACCGCCGTTTCTATCAGTTCAGGAATAATTTCCAGTCGATCTGGATATTTAGCCACAAAACTCATAGCAGTAGCGGAGGCTTTACGCTCACAGTCAGCATGATCTTGCAGAAAATCATTAAAGTTGTTCAATACACATTGTATCCATTCCGGCTTGGAGGCACATCCAATTTCTAAATTCAATTTCATATCGTAATATTAGGGTTTTCTGGATAAACCCAAAAATAATCTAGTTGTGAAGATACTTCTGTTTGATTAGAAGCAGGATTCTACACTGGTAAAAATTTAAGTGTGAAAGGATAAAACTCCAAAGTCTAATTTCCAGTATATTTGAATAAGGTGCTAGTTCCTAATTGTCTCTTGCAGAAACCTCTTTTTGTAATATTGGTTGTACCCGTTTCTTAGATGATTCCTGGGTTTTGTTCAAATTGATTAATGGTTTCCCAAGCTTTAATAATTCTTTGCCTGAAACTTCATTAAGCACGATTGCTGCCATCATATACCAGGCCGCACCTACACAAATTATTAGGTCAATAGCACCAATTTTATTCATAATGGGCATTCCAAAATGGCCAATATCCAAAAGGATGAATCCTAGTAATAAGGTACCAAAGGTGACTGTCATTGCAGTGTGAATAAACAATGATCCTACAAAATAAATGGCCGTTAAAAAAGTGAACCCCAACAAATAAAGACCTATTTCAGTGGTTGTTGTAGGATAGATATTAAAGTGATTAAGGATCCAGATTATTCCTAATCCAATCCAAAATGAACCGTATGTGGTAAAAGCAGCAAAACCAAAGTTGTTACCTGTTTTTGCTCCATCAAACCAGCTATAAATTGGGCGAGTCCACCAAAGACAAATCCCATGGCTACTGTGGGACCTAATCCACTAAATCCTAAATTATGGAATTGTAATAATAGGGTGGTTAACCCAAATCCAGCCAAACCAACCACTGCCGGGTTCCCGATTTTTGTGTTCATGATAAAAGATTTGTTATGTAATTCCTATCGCCACAAAATTGCGAATCAATGGGTTCTATACAGATGAGAAAGATCAAATAAAATGATGATATCTGTCAGTCATTTTATACAATAAAAGTGGAAATATTTATCATAGAATTAGGACTTATTGTTTCTCAGCAACGATGACTTTAATTTGTGATTTTAATACCATTAAATCCACAGCTAGTTAATTATTATTTGTGTAATTTCATCTTCAAATTTTTCAAATTTTTGGATTAGTCTTGAGGTGACTTGGGATTTTTCCTCGGGATTTAAAAATGAAAATTGGATGCTGTTGAATACCATGCCTTTTATTTGGGTGTATTTGAATTGGTACCTGGAGGCAAGCTTAACATATTCCGTGGTAAGTGTATTTCTGGAAACCCCGGCATCATCGGTAGCAATA
>JAHEJC010000381.1 GCA_024639065.1 Lewinellaceae bacterium
CAAATTTAAGATAGGCCGGATACGCCATGGGTAAGCGCACAAAATCAAAACCCCAATCAGCCATCCACTTAAAATAATCTTCTTTGGTATCCGGTCGAGCGTTGGATGGATCAGGATTGAAAAAGTCAAGCAAATTAAATCCTCTCCATAAGGGTAATTTATTTACCGTCGGGACTGGAATCGATTTGGGCCACCCAGGATTAGAGATCATAGCGCCCGCAGCTAGGGTGGTTGATGTTTTGAGAAAGCTTCTCCGGTTATGTCTCATATTGGAAACTTCGTTAGTATTGAAAATGAGTAAATACCAAAATTAACATGAAACTACTCTGCGGAAAAATGAATATGATTAAAGTTGATTAATCTAATATTAATCTAAATAACTCCAATATTTAATGACAGGACTGGTGAGCATTTGCATAAAATGTTGATAATTATTCAAAAATTCTGTACATTTGCGGTCCTTTAAAGTAAAAATTATGAAAAAAGAAATTCATCCAGATAATTATAGATTTGTAGTCTTTAAAGATTTCTCTGCTGATGAGGCATTTATTACGAAATCATGTGCTCCCTCAAGAGATACTATTGTATGGGAAGATGGGAAAGAATATCCATTAATAAAACTAGAAATTTCCAGTAAATCTCATCCCTTCTTTACCGGTAAAATGAAGTTTGTGGATACGGCAGGAAGAATTGATAAATTTAATCGAAAGTTTTCCAATACCAAATTTGCCAAGAAACAAATAGAAGAGGAACCAGAAACGACTACAGAATAATTTTGAAGAATATATAAAGTTTGCCTCAATTGAATTTGTTTGATTGAGGCTTTTTTAATGCTAATGAGTAATCTGATTATATACGATGATGATACCTGGTCAAGCTTATTACCGCTGACTTTCAACAAACCAGTGTGTGAAATATATATTGGCAAAGGCACTATTCGCGAAAAATGGGAGTCTTTGATGGGATTAAAAGCCTCTTATATTACCCAAGACCACTTGGCAGGACTATATCCACTGACCATTGAGAAGGATAATTATTTGGTGAATGGCTCAACACTTCCTACTAAACAACTTGCTGAGCAAGTCTCCAAGCTTCGGTCAAATGAAGCATTGATGGATAGTGAAGGAGAATTAATAGCGGCTCGATTTCCAGAACATCAGTTTGATTTATTATCTAGCGACCAACCGATTGATGAGTTGAACGGGATGCCGATTAGTCCAAATATATTTACTAAGATAAATTCATTTGGTGATTTTATGGAGCTACTAGACGAAACAATTCAAGGTGATAGTACTTATCTGGACCTTGAACAGTATAGTCAAAACATCCCCGACTCCTACAAATCTCAAAATGTATCCCTTTATGTTCATGAGCAAGCGATAATTGACCCTTGTTACCTGGATACTCGTACCGGACCTATAATCATTGATGCTGGCGTACAAATTATGGCTGGCAGCGTAATTAAAGGACCTTGCTATATCGGCAAAAACTCAGTAGTCAAGATGAGCTCAATTATCTACGGCCCATTTTCATCAGGTCCTTTTTGTGTGCTTGGTGGAGAGATAAAATCATCCCTTTTTCAAGCTTATTCCAATAAAGGTCATTTTGGTTATATAGGGAATTCAATAATTGGCTCCTTTTGTAATTTAGGGGCTGGAACTTCTGCCTCAAATCTTAAAAACACCTTGACACGGGTGCATCTTTGGGATTATCAAGCCGAAAAGTTTGTTGATAGCGGTCGTCTGAAATTTGGATTAATTATGGGAGATTTTTGTAAAACGGCTATTCATACTGCCTTTAATACAGGAACTATCGTAGGTATGAGTTGTAACATTTATAGCAAAGGCTTTCCTCGGAAATTTATTCCTTCATTTTCATGGGGAGGCTCCTCAGGATATATAAAATATGAACTGGAAAAAGCTTTGTCAGTAGCCTCATCCACTAAAGGTTTAAAAGGATTAGAAATGACTGAGTCGGAAAAGAACATGATTGCAGCGGTTTATAAGATGACTGAAAAATTTAGGTCATCCTACAAATAATCTATGGATATACCGCGATGGAAAAAATGGCTGAGCTATTTTATTGAGATTCCTATAGAAAAAGTATCCAGTGATCTAAATCCTTACCTAAACGTAAGTCTCAGAGAAGGAAAATTTCAACTGACAACTGAAAAAGCCATATATTCCTACGATGAAGCTTATGATAATTTCCGCCACTCTTTTGAAAAAATTCATCTTCCATCAGACCACGTTGATATATTAATTTTAGGCTTAGGTTTAGGTAGCATCCCCATCATTTTAGAAAAAATATTCAAGAAAGAATATCGATTCATAGGGGTCGACATTGACGCAGCAATTATTGAATTATTTAGTAAGTATACCTTACCAAGATTAAAGTCTGCTGTAGAAGTAGTAACCACTGATGCCTTTCATTTCATGATGCAGAACACCAGGAAATATCCATTGATATGTATGGATGTATTTCGAAGTGATGTCATTCCAGAAGCTTTCACATCAATAGAATTTTTGACAGCTTTGAAGGATGCATTGACACCTGATGGAGTTCTATTGTTTAACTGCCTGGCCCTAACCAAAGAAGACATAAAAATAACCCGGGAATTTTTTAAAGGTCCTTTTATAAAAGTGTTTCCTTCCGCGGGCTATTTTAAAGTATTGGGCAACTGGGTATTATTGAATGACTCATCTAAAGGTATAGAAGTTGAAATATCAACTTAGGAGTCAATAAGCCATATATCATTCTTTGGCAGGATTATGCCTTAATAATTTCAGCTCCTAAAAGAACATCGCTTATTCCAAACGTATCCACTATATGCGCCGCATCTGCACGTACATCCTTGCACAGTTTAGATATCATTCTTCTGATTGCTTTCGATTTGGATCCGTGCATATAATCATGTTCAAGATACCATCCACGGTTTTCATAAATAGTGTGAAGTGCATATAAATTATATAACGTATTGAGGATTCTAAATTCCGCTGATCGCAGGTCAAATTGCTTGACCGTTTTTTGGTATTCTTCCAAGATCAATTTATCAACATACGCTTTGGCCAACTCAATCATATGCATCTGACTACGCAAAAAAGCATCATAAGGATTCACTCGTTTTTTAATAAGACTTTGCATACGTTGTGAAACCGTTAACAATAATTTTTGCTCACGATAGATAAACGCATTTTGATGGAATGCTGGGTCAGTTAAATGTGCGGCATCAGTTTTTCGGGTAATAATTGGATTTTTGTCAATTATACTGGTGGCGATTCGAGAAGTGATAATCCTAAGTATCGCTTTATATCCATCATCATGAAGTTGCTGTTTGAAATTTGAGAGCAATCCTTTAGCTACCAATTGTAGTAATACGGTATTATCACCTTCAAAGGTGGTGAAAATTTCAGTATCTGCTTTTAAATCTGCAAATCGATTTTCATAAAGATATCCCTTACCTCCACAAGCTTCTCGACATTCTTGCAAGGTTTGAGTAGCATGCCAGGTGGCGCTTGCTTTCAGACCAGCTGCTTTGGTTTCAACGATCCGCATATCTTTTCCTATAGCCACTTCATATTCTTTGGTGAGGCTGGTCAAGGCAAAATCTAGTCCAAATACTTTAGCAAGCTTGGGAAAGAGTCTCCACTGATGAGTAGGATAGTCCATCAAAAGGGTTTCTTGTTGGTTAGGATTCGGTCTAAACTGTCGCCTTTTAAGGGCATATTTTATAGCAATGGCAAGACCTGATTTAGCTGCACTAAGTCCTGCCCGACCCACACTGATACGTCCTCCCACCAACGTAGACAACATCGTGAAAAATCTTTTAGAAGGATTCTCAATCGGACTGGAATAATTACCGGCAACATCTACCTGTCCATACTTATCCAACAAGTTCTCTCGAGGTATGCGTACTTGATCGTACCATATTTTACCATTATCTACCCCATTTAAACCCATCTTATCCCCATTGTCCCGGATGGTGATTCCCGGCAGCTCATGCCCTTCATTATCCCTCAAAGGAACAATAAATGCATGTACACCATGCTGAACACCTTTAGTGATTAATTGAGCAAAGGTGACTGAAAGAACACCATCCAATGCATTCCCAATGTATTCCTTATTGGATTCGGGGGTTGGAGAATGAATAATAAATTCTTCGGCTTCCACATCGTAATGGGCGGTCGTCTCTAATCCTCTTACATTTGAACCATGTCCAGTCTCGGTCATAGCAAAACATCCAGCTAACTCCAATGTACCAATTCTTTCCAAATATTTATCATGGTGCTTTATAGTGCCCAGATGCAAAATAGCCCCTCCAAATAATCCAAACTGAACCCCAAATTTAATAACCAGGCTAAGATCATGATGTGCCAAGGTTTCAAAAATAGCTGCATACTTGCCCATACTATTTTTTCCTCCATATTTTTCTGGATAAGTAAGCGCTCCATAGCCTTGTCGAGCCAACATTTTACACCAATCTAAAACCTGCGTTCGATGCTTTTCTTTGTCCCGGGTATACCTATATTCAAAAACTGAATCTTTAAGTAAAGTTCTCAGTTTTGAACGTTCCTCAATATAATCATCATCCAATAAGTTTTGGATAGTCTTAACACTAAAACTAGCTCTCCGGACAGACCGGAAGGGTGGATCACCTAGTTTATTATAAATAAGGCTGTAACTTTCTTCATTTTCTATGCCGAGGGCCAGTTCAAGTTCGCGCAAGGCTTTTCTAGTACTATCAGATTGCCATATGCCTTCGCTGGCTCGAGTCGAATTTCGAGCCATTTCCAATCCTAGTTCCGCTAAAGATATTCGCTTTTCTAGTGACATTTTTTTAGCCGCTTTTTTCATAGAATTCACCCACTCTTTAAAAACTTCTTCTCCGGGAGGATTGGTCGGGTCAGTCCACTTTATGATTAGTTTTTTCTCTTCGTCACTAAGAAAATCGAAGGATTTTAGTTTTTGATGAATCCATTTAATTTCGGAAGGACTTAACACCGTATCCGCCCAGCCAACGTAAAAAATGGGTAATACGCTCATCAGACCTGGAGTCAGTTTGATAGGATCTTTTGCTTGTGACATTATTTATTGGATTATGAAGGCAACAAATGATTAAATTTTGGACATTACCGACAAACAACTGTTCTAATATTTGTATAATTGCTTGTTAGTTTGAATGATAATATACTAATTATTAATATGTAACGCTATGCTGGTTTCCAAAGAAATAGTTAATTTATTTTGTCAAGTGATTCAACTGATACCTTTCAAAGACAAAACACTATACGATTTTTTATATAACTAATTAGACTATGAAAAGATTAGAAAATAAAGTAGCTATCGTAACCGGAGGGACTCGTGGAATTGGTAAGAGTATTGTTGATCTATTTGTTCAAGAAGGCGCTAAGGTCGCATTTACTTACCACAGCTCAGCCGAAGCTGCTGAAGCCATGGAAGCAAAATACAACCAGGACGGCTTAGTCGTTAAAGGATATAGGTCAGATGCAAGCAACTATCAGGAGGCAGAATCTTTAGTTAAAGAAGTTATCGAAGCATTTGGCCCAGTAGATATTCTGGTAAATAATGCTGGCATCACCAAAGATACGCTCATGTTGAGGATGAGTGAAGAACAATGGGACGATGTAATCAACGTAAACTTAAAATCTGTATTTAATCTGACTAAGCAAGTGCTCCGCCCCATGATGAAATCCAGAGCCGGATCCATCATTAATATGAGTTCTGTGGTGGGTGTATTTGGTAACGCCGGTCAAGCAAATTATGCAGCATCAAAAGCTGGTATTATCGGATTCACAAAATCCATCGCCAAAGAAGTTGGTTCAAGAAATATTCGCTGCAATGCGATTGCACCTGGTTTTATTAAAACTGAAATGACTGGGGAGCTGGATGAAAAAACATTGGAAGCTTACAAAAATGCCATTCCACTTAAACAGTTAGGTAACGTCACTGACATCGCCAAAGCAACTCTATTTTTAGCAAGTAATGACTCCGCTTACATCACTGGACAAGTATTAAGTGTTTGTGGAGGCATGAACATATAAAGAAATTCTTAATTTTGAGTGTTAACTGCTGAATGAATTTCAATACCTGGAGGTCGGCCTAAATCGATCAATCATCAACTTAATCAACCTATCCTAGTCGCTTTCAATATTGGAGTAGGATCGTGAATGGTTATCGATTGGGCTTGGTTTTTAGTTACCTCAAACACTATTCGGACGGAAGGTG